>ONBD01000096.1 GCA_900315985.1 uncultured Eubacteriales bacterium
AATTGCAACGCCGTCAAGTATGCCCTGTCTTTTTTTGAGAAAATCAAATATTTCGTCAGCGGAAATATGGCTGTTCTCCCCTCCCTCGACAAGAGAAGCGTTATGGCAGAACGGACAGCGGAAATTACAGCCGTGCGTAAATACCGTACATGCCATTTTTTCGGGGAAATCAAGCAAGGTAAGCTTTTGTAAACCGTCAATTATCATTTTAAGTGTAACCTCATTTATTATTCTGATTTAATCTTGCGCCTAATCTGTCGGCACCATATATTGCGCCTACTGCCGCAGCCGCAATTATGCTTGAATACAGCCTGGACATATGGTATTTGCCCTCAAGAACCGTCATAGCGAAAATCACTGCAAGAATTGCAACAATGCAGACAACCGTAAGCACGGTTTTTATATACGGCTTTTCGCCCTCATGCTTTGAAAGCAAAAACACGGAGCATATAACCAGAAACGCCGTAATTAAATAAAATGCAAGAAATGTTTTCATCAGACTTCATCTCTTTTCGTTACAAAGCAAAGCCAGTCGCCGCTTCTGTTTTCTTCAATTATTTTAAAATGATTTTTAGAAAGCGCCGCCTTGACCTCTTCTTCTCTCGGGGCAATTATTCCCGAAACTATAAAGTACGAGCTGTCCTTCATAAAACCGCCTACAAAATCGGAGAACATAATAATTACATCTGCAACGATATTTGCAAGCACGACATCAAATTTGCCCGTTACTTTATCTGTAAGGTTGCCGTGAAGTATTTTATATTCAGGCTCGGAAAAGCCGTTCAGTTTGCCATTTTCGACTGCTGTTTTAACTGCCAGCTCGTCAATGTCAACACCGACAACGCTTTTTGCGCCGAGCAAAAGACTTGCAATGCCTAAAATACCGCTGCCGCAACCTGTATCAAGCACGCTGTCGCCTTCTTTAAGGTATTTTTCGCACATTTCAAGGCAAAGTCTTGTAGTATCATGCCCGCCCGTACCGAAAGCAAGTCCGGGTTCGATAGACAAAATTTGTCTGCCGTCGGAATTATCGTAATCGTCAATCCAGACAGGTCTGATAAGAATTTTTGAGCCAACCTTAACAGGCTTAAAAAATTCCTTCCAGTTGTTTTCCCAATCCTCGTTTTTGCATTTGTTCAAATTGATTTTATGGGATATACCCGCTTCGTTAAGTCTTTCCGATAAAAACGAAACGGCTTCGCTTGGATTTTCCTCGGGAGAAATATACAGGTGAATGTAACCCTTTGACCTGTCTTTTCTGAGAAGCTCCTCGTCAATAAGGTCAATATTTGCAATCTCCCATGTTTCCTTTTCAAGATTGCGATAATCCTCTATGTATATGCCGCAGTCGACAGCCATATTGGCTATATCAGCCGCCGTGTCGATACTGTCGGCATCAATTTCAATTAAAACCTCAGTCCACTCCATAATTCACCTTAATATTTGTTATGTACCCTCTCGCAGAAGCAGACCAGATCCTTGACCTCAAGCTTTGTGCCGTCATCAAGAATTGCCGTACCGCTCATTTTGCCGAATACCTGATGCTGATCGGTAATAATAACCTTGGCATCGATTTTAGCGGCTCTGTCAATAATCGGCACAAAATCCATTTCAAACCTGCCGTCTGACGAGGTAATTGTCCACGGGTCTGTGTAACCTGACTCGGGTATGTTAAAGGTGATGTCGTCAAGCTTATGTCCTACGCCGTCATAGAAAATAATATTTTCGCTTGCAGCCTTGGTATCGCCGAAGCCGTAGCCGATATTAAAGCCGAAGGGCTTGCCGTTGACAACGGCATTACCCGAGCCCCAGTTCCATGTGTTGTCGTAAGTCCATACTCCTCTGCCCCAGTCAAGCGTGCCGAAATCGGTTTCGGGATTGAAGGTATAGGTCTTGTCGCCGAGAGTGCAGGTGCCCGAAGCTCTCATACAGTTGATTTTCTGATTGTAATAAAATGCGTGCTCATCCTCTGCCCACGGTGTTGCTATAACCATAGTGTCCATCTTGGGCTGTTCAAGTCTTATGTCGCAGTTGAGCGTTTTGCCGTCAAGGAAATTCTTGAAAACACAGGTAATTCTGCGCTCGCCGTCAAGCTTTTTGAACTCCATATAAAGACGCTTGTCCTTATAATAAGGACTGCCCTCTTCGCTTGTTGAAGGCATTTTCATTTTGCCCATCGGGAAAGCGTTAAGTATGGTTTCGGTATGCTCCCACGGATTTTCGCCGAATTCAAGAATTGAAGCTGACTGCAAGCCTATGTAGCCGTCATCCGAAAGAGTAAATGCAAAGGCAAAATCCTTTGAGAGTACAAGATAGTAATCCCACTCTTTAATTCTTGTCTTTCTCTTTTTGATGTTTTCACGGTTGTAAATCTGATAAAGCTGTCTTGACCAGCCCGGCTCCTTTAATTTGCCGTCAACCGTTAAAAGATTCTGTACTGTTGTGACCTCATGATTTCTCATAATTCAACCCCCTTGATTAGTCTAAATTGACTTTTATATTCTTTTCCTTTTCGGAAAAATTATATATTTTTCTCTCGTCAAGCGCCCAGAGCTTCTGTGAAAATGTGTCCTTGTCAAGATTTTCAATAGCATGCGCTATCTGATAAACTCTTGCGTCCATAAGGTCCAGCTCTGAAAGCAGTTCTGCTTCAAGGAACATAGGTCTTACCGCCGCACCGTACTCGGGCTCGCCGTGATGCGATATAAGCATATGCTCTACAAGCATAGCCTTGTCCCTCGGTATGTCAAGCTCCCTCGCCGCCTCGTCGACAAGCATTGCGCCCTTTACAAGATGCCCTATCAGATTGCCCTCAACGGTATAGCCCGAGGCAATACCCGTTGAACCTACCTCATACTCCGTAGTCTTTGCAATATCGTGAAGCACTGCGCCCGTTATAAGCAAATCCTTATTTACAAACGGGTAAACCTGACAGACGCCCTCGCAAAGCTTTACGATTGAAAGCGTGTGCATTAAAAGTCCGCCCCTTACGGCATGGTGCAGTCTGTACGCCGCAGGCCAGGATAGAAGCTCCTCTTTTCTCTGCTCATACATATATGTAACAAGCTTTTTGAGGTCCTCATCCTCAAAGGCTCCCACCTTGTCCATAATCTGATCATACATAAAATCGCCCGAATAGTCGGCTGTCTGAACAAAATCTGCAATATCAACATTATCAGAGGAGTCGACGGGTCTGATTTTATTTATTTTAAGCTGGTCAGAGCCTGCAAATTTCGAAATTTCGCCCCTTACCTTAACAAGTGATTCAAGCTCAAATTCGCCGTGCACAAGCGGCTGATAATCCCACAGCTTTGCAACGATTTCGCCGTCTTTGTCAGAGAGCTTCATGTCAAGGTATACAGAGCCCTTTGATGTGGTCTTTTGGTCACAGCGTTTAACTATGGCAAAGCCCTCATACTGACCGTTTGAAAGTAATGTAAAATTCATAATATTTTTCTCCTGATGCTTTAATAACACAATCTCATATTATTATATAACATCAGAAAAAAATAGTAAACTGTTTAATAACAATTTAAGGGTAGAATTTTGACACTGTAAATTGTGCAATTTCGCTTGCGGTTATTATTTTTTCATTACCGCCTTCAAGCGCCTGCGAGGTATTGCTTTTTGCGGTAACTGCGCCAAAGGCAAGACCGAACACACAGCCTAAAACCGTCAGCGTAATCAGAAATTTTTTGAGTATTTTATCTTTTTTCATAATTGTCTCCTATGAATTATCAGCT
>ONBD01000058.1 GCA_900315985.1 uncultured Eubacteriales bacterium
TACGCTTGAAAACGCCTTGAAGGATGTTAAAAAGCCTGACTGCTCCGATTATATATTCACCATTTTTGAATACCCCGACATTTTAGGCCACGCTCACGGCTTTTCATCGGGAATTGAGGAATATATGAACGCCCTGCGTTTTTCCGAAAAAGCAGGTATCAGCTTAGTTGACGCCATTGAAAGCAGGGAAAGCTTTGACGAAGAGGACTGGCTTATTCTTGTAACTCCGGACCATGGCGGAATAGGCAAAGCGCACAGCTGGGCAACACTTGAGGAAAGAATTACATTTATAGTTTCAAATAAAGAGTTGCTGTAAAATTATTATTAAACCAAAAAGCACCCCGAGGCAAATGCTTCGGGGTGTTGTATTTTTCTCATTTTATCTTGTAAGGCTGTAATTCTTTGCAAATTTTTCTTCCCAGGTGCTTTCTATGCCTGCACGCCATTTAAGCGCCGCATCTTTGAGCTGTTCGCAAAGCTCGGGCAATTCGTTTGCAAGATTTACCTTTTCGCCGGGGTCCTTGCTTAAATCCGAGAGCCATACCTCTGCCGCTACGCCCTCGTCCTCTGTAAGATGCCCGTTAAGCACAAGCTTGTAATCGCCGTATCTGACAGCTGTCTGATCCTCCATCTCCCAGAAAATATATTCGTGACTGCAAGCCTCACCGTCTGTGAGCATTGGCAAAAGGCTCATACCGTCAATATCGTATTCGTTTGTCTTGCCGCCGCAGGCTTCGAGAATTGTCGGGAAAATATCAGTCGCAATGTGCGCTTCATCTGCCACGCAGGGTTTAATATTATTACCCCATGAAAGAATGGCAGGGATTCTTATTCCGCCTTCAAAAAGGCTGAATTTGTGACCCTTGAATTTTCCCGTTGTGCCGCCGTAATACGGGTCCTCTGTGCCGTCAAGCCAATTTCTGCTTTCACGGGAGGGTCCGTTGTCGCTCTGAAAATAGATAATTGTATTATCAAAAAGTCCGAGCTTTTTAAGAGTGTCAGCTATCTCCCCTACTCCGTCATCAACGGCGCTTATCATAGCAGCCATAATCTGCCTGTCCCACGGCAAACCGGGAAAACGCTCAATATATTTTTCAGGCGCATGCATAGGGTAATGCGGCGCATTGTAAGCTACATACAAAAAGAACGGCTCGTCTTTGTGTCTGTTTATGAATTCCACGCTTTTACGGGTAATTCTTTCGGTAAGATATTCACCGTTTGCGTAAACCTCATCCCCGTTCTCCCATAAATCGTGAGTGGGGTTTGAGCCGCCGTCAGCCATGCCGTAATAGAAAATGTGAGAATAGTAATCCAGACAGCCTGCAAGAAAGCCGCTGAATTCGTCAAAGCCATTGGCATTAGGTCTGCACTCCTCCTTTAAGCCGAGGTGCCATTTACCGCAGATGCCCGTTTTATAGCCTTCCTTTTTAAGCGCAGTGGCAAGAGTAGGAACGCACGGCGTAAGACCGCTTGCTTTTCTGTGCCCTGCAAGTATTGCCCTGACACCTGCGTTGCCGGGATATCTGCCTGTCAGAAGCGCCGCCCTCGACGGAGAGCAGACGGGTGAAGCGGAATACATTGACGAAAAACGGATTCCGTTTTCTGCAAGCTTATCAAGGTTAGGTGTTTTAAGGTCCTCTGAGCCCATACAGCCCAGGTCGCCGTAGCCCTGGTCATCTGTAAGAATTACAACTACATTCGGCTTTGACATAATATCCCCTCTTTTCTTGATATCTGTTTACATTTATATTATACTTAACTCAACACCAAGTCAATAGGAAGTATCTATGAAACCGTTAACCTTACTTGTCAAGCCTGCCGCAGGTCTTTGCAATATGAATTGCAAATATTGCTTTTACCGCACGGCAAGCGAAAAAAGAGAAAACAGAATTATGATCGAAAAGACAGTTGACACGCTGGTACAAAAAATATGTGAGTATCAGCCGTCGGCTCTTACGGTTATGTTTCAGGGCGGTGAGCCGACTGTTGCAGGGCTGGAATATTTTGAGAATTTTGTTAAAAAGGTTAAAGAAAATATAAGCTGTCCCGTCAGCTTTGCCCTGCAGACAAACGGAATTCTGATTGACGAAGCTTATGCTGAATTTTTTAAAGAGAATAAATTTTTAATCGGCGTTTCTCTTGACGGCAGCCAAAAAACAAACGACCGTTACCGTCTCGGCAAAAATGGTGAAAGCGTATACAAAAAAGTTTTGGATTCGATTTCAATTCTTAAAAAGCATGATGTGGATTTCAACATTCTCTGTGTCATTGACAACGAAAACGCAAAGGACACGGAAAGCACCTATAAGTTTTTTAAAGAGCAGGGATTTAATTTTCTGCAATTCATACCATATGTTGACGAGGTAAACGGCATTGCGCTTTCAGCGGAAAGCTATGAATACTTTTTGAAAAAATGCTTTGATTTATGGTATGATGATTTCACGGCAGGCAATTATATTTCAATACGCCACATTGACAACTATATGGGCATAATTCTCGGCAATCCGCCTGAAAATTGCGCTATGTGCGGGGTGTGCGGAAGCTATTTTGTGCTGGAAGCCAACGGCGATTTGTACCCTTGCGATTTCTACTGCAAGGAAGAATATCGACTTGGCAATATTGCTGATAATACGCCGTTTACCATATCTGTAAATCAAAAAAGCTTTACAGAAGAATCGCACAAAATTCACAGCTTTTGCCGCTCTTGTGAGTACTATATACTCTGCCGTGGCGGCTGTAAGCGTGACAGATATGACGGCTACACCAAAAACAGATATTGCAAAGCTTATAAAGTTTTTTTTGACTACGCAGCCGAGCGTATGATGCTTTTAGCGAGGAGTTTAGGAAATGAGTAATTTTATTTACATAATTGCAATACTGTTTGCCACCACACTCGGCGCACTTGCAGGCATCGGCGGCGGTGTTATAGTCAAGCCTGTTTTTGACGCCTTCGGCGAATACACGGCGGCGCAGATTTCGGTTATTTCCTCGAGTGCAGTTTTTGCAATGTCGCTTGTGTCTACCCTTATAAGCTCAAAGCAGTTAAAGGAGCAAAAGCAAAACCTTAAAATTCTTATACCGCTTGCGCTTGGCGCAGTTGTCGGCGGTTATGCAGGCGAATATGCCTTTTCGGCATTTACGGCGTCCGATGCAGTAATAAGAATTGTTCAGAACAGCATTTTACTTGTGCTTATTGTTTTTGTTGTCATATATATGAAAAACGACAGCAAAAAAAGCCTTGAAAGAACCGAATGGTATTTTGCCGCTGTTACGGGTTTACTGCTTGGCTGTGTTTCGGCTTTTCTCGGCATAGGCGGCGGACCTATAAATGTAGCCGTTATTACACTCGTATTTGGGCTTGGAATTAAAACTGCAGTTATAGGCAGCCTTATTACAATACTTTTTGCGCAGGGAACAAAGCTTATAAGCATAGCTGTAAAGGATGCTTCTGTTTTTAACATAAAGCTTCTGCCGTTTGTAATAATAACAGGTATTTGCGGTGCAGTTCTCGGCAGAACGCTCAACAAAAAAGCAAGCGACAAAACAGTAAACCGCTGTTTTATCGCCGTGCAGATTGTTATAATCCTACTCTGTATTTTCAATATAGTAAAATATGTTATAAGCATATATTAAGCCGTGAAAATTTTTATAATAAAGCAGGTCTGACCGAAATTCAAACCTGCTTTATTTTTTTATCAACCGTCAGCAATGTTGCTTTTACATTTTTGCCCGACAAGGCAAGTGTCCTTGTGCTTTTGTTACACAGTAACCTTACAGACGAAAATACAAGTCCGTCATCTGCCAGAATTTCAACGCTCAGCCTGTCAACAATCAGTCTTAAATTCTGTTTGCCGCTCAAAGTAAGAGGAACAGATTTATTGCAGTAGCTTATTGTGTTGCCGCACGGGTTTATATTTAAAACTGCATTGTCAATACAGATTGAAAAAGCATCATTTTCAAATTCAATATCAGCAATATATGCGCCGCTTTCTATTGTGTGTCTGCCCGAATGCAAATGACAGACAACACTTAAATTCTCTTCAAGCTCTTTGCACACACGGCTTTTTAATCTCATCTGACCGTCTGCGAGCGTTGCCAATGACATTTCCATAGGTATGCTCATCTGGCCGCAGAAGCATTGAGCATTTTCGGGGTCAATGTTTTCCCAGCTTATGCGCAACGCCCTGTCGGGTGTTCCCGAATAGCTCTGTGCGGCATAACTGAGCCGTCCGTCAAGCTCACAGTAAAATCTGTGCTCTTGCTGTTCAGCGACAAATCCGCACTCCTCAAAATGACCGACGAGGTAATAATCGGATGCGCCTGAAAAAATCCATTTGTCGCTGTCCTTAATGTAATACAAATCGGGACATTCGCCGTCACCTTTAAGGTGTATTGTCTGGAACTGTACCCAGTCCGTCAGGTTAGCGGATTTCAGCAGACAGTATTCATCATCTTCAAGGTAAAGCGCCATTACAAAAGACTTCAACTCGGGCACATAAACTACCTTTGGGTCTCTGTTTTCGCCCTTGATGTTAGGCACAACAGGATTGTTTTTATATTTTGTAAAATGCACCCCGTCAGCAGAATAGGCTAAGCATTGTGAAAACTCAGACTTGCCCGAAGCGTCGGAATACCCTGCAGCAGTATAAAAAACGAGCAGGGAATTTTTACCGAGTCCGCTGACATTCTCAGTATCGCATATTGCGCTGCCCGAAAACATTGTACCTGTGCTGTCAGGGAACAGAGCGTCGCCCAAATGTTCAAAACGAATAAAATCAGTTGTTACCGAGTGGTACCAATGCATATTTCCCCAGGCAGTGCCAAGAGGATTGTGCTGACAAAACAGATGATATTTACCGCCGTAAAAAACAAGCCCGTTAGGGTCATTGAGCCAGCCGTAAGGCACTGTATAATGCAGCTCCGGTCTGAAGCTTTCGGCTTCGCAGGCAGGCGGCGGAATAACATCCGTTTCGCCGTCAAAGTAAAATTCTTCGCCGTCACAGTAAAAGTGAACGCTCTTACCCATAAGCTGTTCCGCATCCAGATAAAACGGTATTCCTCTCTTATCTGCCCTGAGCTGAAGCTTAAAAATCATATTGCCGTTTTCGTCGTTTGCGACAATTTGCTTTTCGGGCGCAGTACTGTCAGTGAATACGGTTAAATATTTTTTTGAAATAATCATAAGCGCCCTCCTTTTTATGCCTGTGAATTAAAGCGCATTCTTCGGGCAATTCTTTACGCACTCCATGCAGAGTATACATTCCGTGCCGTTCTTCCTTTTCCTTGAATTGTCCGTAACATCGACATCCATAGGGCAGACTCTTTTGCATTTGCCGCAGTCAATACATTTTTGCCTGTCGCATTTAATTCTGAAAAGCGAAAAGTAACTCATAGGTTTTAAGAATACGGTAATCGGGCATATATACTTGCAAAAAGCACGGTTGTCTTTAAATATAAAGGCAAGAGCAATTCCGACGGCATAATATAAAACATTGCCGACTATGAATGCCCAAAACATTATTCTTTCAATATTCCCGACCTTTGCAAGAAACAGCGCCGCTACAAAGACAAGTGATGCCGCAAAGGTTATGTATCTTATGAATCCGAGCTTTTTTCTCGACTTTTTCGGTGTTTTGTAAGGTAAGAAGTCAAGCACCATTGCAGTCCAGCAGGCGTAACCGCACCAGCCTCTGCCGAAAATAAGCGGTCCGAAAATTTTAGCTACGGCATAGTGAATTGTAGCCGCTTCAAACACACCCGTGAAAAGATAGTACCAGAAGCCTTCAAGCTGCATATTTTCATTGCAAATAATACCGAGGTACACAAGCATATAAAGCCCGACCAGAAGCTGAACTATGCGCCTTGCGTGCTTATAATTTTTTAAATATAAAAATATTCCGAGCGAAACTGAAACGCCTATGTAACTGAAATTAAAAAGATAAAAGATATTATCCTTTGTAAGCCACAGCGTAACCGCAACCGCTTCAAAGATTGCTAAAAATATTACAGGCAGAGTAAACTTTCTCATATTCCCCTTCTCCGCATAACAATTACTGCTTAAATAATACCATAATTGTCACAGTAAAACAATTAAATATAATTAAAATTATTAAATTTCCATTTGACAAGTTAGCGTAAGCTAACTATAATATTGTTGTGTGGTTAGCGAAGGCTAACTCAAATGTATTTAAAGGAGATTATTATAAATGAGCTTTGTTGAAATCAAAGGTATCAAAAAGCACTACGGGCAGGGCGACAGCTATGTCGACGCATTAAGCGATGTGAATATGAACATTGAAAAGGGTCAGATTGTTGTTCTTTTAGGTCCGTCAGGCTCGGGTAAATCCACCCTGCTCAACATTATAGGCGCCATTGAGGACGCTGACGGGGGTTATGTTGCAATAAACGGTGAGAAAATCGAGGATATGAACGAAAAAAAGCTTACGCTTTACAGGCGCAAGCATCTCGGTTATGTGTTCCAGATGTATAATCTTATACCCAATCTTACCGTGCGTGAAAATATAGAGGTCGGCGCATATCTCGGCAAAGACTCTCTTGATGTTGACGAGCTTATGAAAACGCTCGGCATTTATGAACAGCGCAGTAAAATACCGTCACAGCTTTCGGGCGGTCAGCAGCAAAGGACCTCAATAGGCAGGGCTATTGTAAAAAATCCCGATATACTTCTCTGTGACGAACCGACAGGTGCGCTTGATTACGGCACATCAAAGGAAATTCTGAAGCTTATTGAAGATATAAACAAGCAGTACGGCAGTACGGTAATAATGGTTACGCATAACGATGCGATCAAAAATATGGCTGACAAGGTTTATAAGCTTCGTGACGGCAAAATCATAAAAGAAATCACTAACGAAACCAAAATTCCCGCTTCGGAGCTTGAATGGTAATACGGAGAAATAAAAATGAAAAATCCACTTAATAAAAGATTTACAAGGGAGCTTAAAGGCGATATAGGCAAATACATTGCAATTTTTCTGTTTCTTGTCTTTTTTATAGGCGTTATGTCAGGCTTTCTTGTTACAAATAACAGCGTTGCAAAAACCTTTAACGAGGGACTTAAAAAATACAAGGTTGAGGACGGGCATATTACCTTTAACATTGTGCCCGAGGACAATATTTTAAACAGAATTGCAACAGAAAACAATTTAACCTTCTATGAGCTTTTTTATAAAGAGGAGGACATAGGCAACGACAACCATACTCTCAGGATTTACAAAAACAGAGATGAAATAAATCTGCTTGTTTTTCATGAGGGCAGAGCTGCGCAAGCCGCAGATGAAATTGCAATCGACAGAATGTACGCCGCAAACAACAAAATAAGCGTCGGCGACAGGCTTACAATCAGAGATAAGGAATATACGGTTACGGGACTTTCCTCCGTGCCCGATTATGCCTGCCTTTACGAAAGCAATTCCGATATGATGTTCGACGCTATCACCTTCGGCGTGGCTTTCCTGAGCGAAGAAGGCTATAACGCTATGTCAGACGCTCACGAGAGCTATAACTATGCTTGGGTTTATAATACTGCATACGCAGACGATACCGAAGCCAAAAACAGAAGCGACGACATCATTGACTCTCTTGAGGACACTTTGAAGGAATACGACGAGGCGCAGATTCAGGCTCAGGTCAATGCTCTTTATGACGATGCCAAAGGGATTGCCAAAACACTTGAAAAGCAGTTTGACAGCGCATCCTCATCAATCGAGCGAAAAATAGAAAAAGCCGCCGGCAATGCCGCCGAAAAAGCAATCTCTTCACTTTCAAGTGATGAGATAACCGAAGTAATTGTTTCGGCATCAGGCAAAACCAAAGAGGAGCTTTCAGAGCAGACAATGGCGCTTTTAGGTCTGACTGACGAGCAGAAATTACAGCTTCAGACTATGGTGCTTTCAGGACAGATAACACCTGACCAAACGCTTGGGGCGGCACTTATGCTCAGCGGAAAAAGCGAAAGCGACCTTATGCAGCTATTTATTAAAGCAAGCGGTCTTTCAATGAGCAAAGCGTCCGAAGCGCTTATGAAAAAAGCGGCACAAAATCAGGGCACAAGCGTTGACGGGCTTATCGCAAAGCAGCTCGGCACCTCAACCTCAGCTTACAAGGCTATGATTGACGCCTTTGAGGATGCCGAAAATATGCTTGATGATGTTGATGCAGACAGCATGGAAGCGCCTGTAATTGATTTTGATAAGCTTGACAGCGAAAAGGATTACGAAAACGAAATGGATTTCAACCTTGACGATATTTACGGTATTCTTGACAAGGTTGACGCTACGAAAATTTACTCAACGGCTGAAATCAGAGAAACGCTTGCAAAGCTTCAGACACTTATGGACACGGAAATTGACGACAGCTCAATTCTTGAAGTGAAAAACTACATACCGAGATATCTTAACAAGGCTGTGAATTTTGTCATAGATGACGCCTCGGGTGACGAAGCAGGCGCAATGCTTATGCTCTATATAATTATAGCCGTAATTGCATTTATGTATGCGGTTACCACCTCAAACACAATAACCAAGGAAGCAGGCGTAATAGGCACGCTTCGTGCTTCGGGCTTTTCAAGGGGCGAGCTGACAAGGCACTATATGGTGCTGCCTGTAATAATAACTCTTATAGGCGCACTTATAGGCAATGTTTTAGGCTATTTTGTATTCCCGTCAGTGTTCACAAAAGTGTATTTTCTGAATTACTCAATAGCTCCGTTTGAGGTTTTCTGGACACCCAAGGCATTTTTACTGACAACTCTTATTCCGCTTGCAATTATGATTGTAATTGTTTTCCTTGTTATAAGCAAAAAGCTGAGAATAAGACCGCTTAATTTCCTGCGTGGAGAGCTTAAGAAAAAAGGGAAGAAAAAGGTAGTGAGGCTGCCTGCAAAAATCCCCTTCTTCGGCAGGTTCAGAACAAGAATACTGTTTCAGAATCTTTCCTCGTACCTCGTGCTTTTTCTCGGCATATTTGCGGCGGCAATTATGGCGGTATTCGGCTCAATGTTCGGTCCGCTTATTGATGACTACACCGAGCTTGTTCAGAATACCAAAATTGCCGAATATCAGTATGTGCTTATGGACAAAGCTGAAACAGAAAACGCAGAAGCCGAAAAGTACTGCATTACAACGCTCAACACCACGGATGAAAAATATGTTATGGATGACATAGGCGTTTACGGCATTAACGAGAACAGCAAGTACATAACAAAAGAAATACCTGCGGGTACGGTGCTTGTGTCAAACGGCTATATGGAAAAATTCGGTCTTGAAGAGGGTGATACCATTACTCTCAAAGAGCCTTACGGCACAAAGGAATACACACTCACAGTCGGCGGCGACTACACCTATGATGCGGCGCTTTCAATATTTATGAACAGGTCTGATTACCTTGACGCCTTTGATGAGGATGACGACTACTTCACAGGCTATTTCAGCCACGAAAAGCTTGACGATATTGACCCTGACGATATTGCCGCCGTTATAACGGAAACCGACCTTGCAAAAATTGCAACACAGCTTGGCAATTCAATGGGTGCAATGATGTCTGCTTTCTCGGGACTCGGCGCAGTTTTGTTCCTGCTGCTTATGTATATTCTCACAAAACAGGTTATTGAAAAGAATACAAAATCCATTGCGCTGACAAAAATACTCGGCTTTACAAACGGCGAAATCGGAAAGCTGTATCTGCTTATAACCTCACTTGTTGTCGTGGCGTCGCTGATTTTGTCAATTCCGCTTATTGATGTTGCGCTTCGCTGGATGTTCCACTCATATATGTATACCGAAATGTCAGGCTACATACCGTATATTATTGACAACAGCTGTTATGTCAGAATGGTAATTCTCGGCATTGTCTGCTATGCGCTTGTAGCTGTCGGTATGATGGTTAAGCTCAGCAAAATCCCCAAGGGCGAGGCACTTAAAAATCAGGAATTATAATCAGCACAGGTAGGCAGTATTTTAAAACAGCAAAAACACACTTCGGCTGAATTTCCGAAGTGTGTTTTATTTTTAATATAAATTGAAATACAGTCAATAAAGTATTTTGACTTTATTGCGGTTGATGTATTTGTATAAATATGTTATTATGTAGTAAATGTAGGGGGGTGCGGTTATGACAAAGGTTAAAGGCGCAAGGATTATACTTGCATTACTGCTTATTATGACAATGCTTGCAGGGCTGTGCTCATGCAAATCCAAAAGCGAAGAAGAAAGCACAACAGAAGCGGAAATAACAAGCGTGGATGTTTCTGTAACTGAGGCTGAAAGCACTGCGGCTACAACACAGCCTGAACAGACAACCGCCAAACCCGAAATAACAACTGCCGTACCTGCACAGGCACCGGCTGTTACCGAAGCCCCCGAGCTAACGGGCACACAGACAATAACCGACGGCAACAAAACCGTTGTTTATCCTCTTGCCGTTACAAATTCAAGCCGAAGCTTTCCCGTAATAGTCTGGGCAAACGGCACAGGCTGTCCGACACAGACCTATATGGGCTTGCTTGAAGCACTCGCAGACGGCGGTTATATAGTTGTCGCTGATTCAAGCGTTATGACGGCTGACGGCACAGCTCAGATTGACTCGGTAAATTATATTCTCAACAAAAATGCAGACCCGTCGAGCGTATTTTATAACAGGGTTGATACTGCCGCAATCGGTGCCTGCGGACATTCTCAGGGCGGACGAAGCTCGGTAAACGCCGCACAGAAGGATTCGAGAATTCGCTGTATTGTATCAATCGCAGGTGCGTCAAGTGCAGACGAAGCCCGCGGGCTCGGTATTCCCTGTCTTTTCCTTACGGGCACAAACGACCTTGTTGTTATTTCGTCGCAATGGTGTAAGCCCTCTTATGATGCAGTCGCAGGCAGAGCTGCTTACGCTTCGCTTAAAGGCGGTATTCACACAACCTGTATGACAAACCCCGAAAAAGTTTCGCCTTACGCTCTTGACTGGTTTAACGCTTATATCAGAAATGACGCACAGGCTATGCAGGTGTTTACAGACGGCGGCAAGCTTGCAACAGACGGCGCATGGCAGGATTTTCAGAATAAAAACTGAATGATTTGAAATTTAAAAGACTGTATTCCGTTTGGAATACAGTCTTTTTGTTTGCTTTAATTTCCTATTTTGCAAGCTCCTTGCCGCTGCTCCAAGCCTGACCTACCTTCTCACCTGTTACATAGTAACCTGCTCTGAACTGGTCAAACATAAGAATTCCGCTTTTGGCAATATCAACGCCGCCCTTTTCGTCGAGCACTTCCTCGTGTGCAGAAACATTTACAATTTTACCGATTATGCTGTAAACATTGTCGGTTTCAATAATCTCTGCAAGCGTATAAAGCATATAATTACGAGCATTGATGCCAGCTTCTGAAGTATCATAGGCGCCATTATCGGCAATCGTAATATTATACTGGAGTTCATTATAGGCAAGGAGTCTTCCATCTCTGTCATAGATATTGCCTCTGGTTCCTTCTGTTGTTACTTCAGTAAGCGTTCTTCCTTGATATTCAGTAAGATATTCATCACCTTTAAGAATCTGTAAATGAAAAAGGCGGATCACAAGTACAGAAAAAAGCGTGGTAAATACTATCCCCAGAAAAAATAGTCTGGAGCTAAGAAAACGTGACAGGATTTCTTTGATGGTTTCAAAAACTTCCTTTATGTTTCTAAGCAAAAGGTTCACCTCTAAAAGCTACAGTCTCTTTTCAACCCTTCTGACAAGACTATAATAAATTCTATATACCAAAAGCGTCACGAGAAGTGAAAAAACTATTGACGGAAATACGATATGTACAAAATAATATCCGACATCAAAGCGTAAACGGATCAAAAAACGAAACAGATAAATATACAAATGATAGATGATTTCACTGAATAAGCAAAGAACCATCGGAATGACAAGATATTCTTCGTAGAAAAATCTACTGAACATGCCATTTAAATATCCTATCAGCAAGTAAATCAAAGCATAAAAGCCAAAGGGTCCCGAATAA
>ONBD01000039.1 GCA_900315985.1 uncultured Eubacteriales bacterium
TCTTTTTGTTTTAATCTTTATTCTTATTCTTCTGGTAACATTTCCACGGTGATATGGTTGCCCGAGGCAATGACTTTCTTCACGAAGGCGGCAATCGTCTGCGGGGTCTGTGCCTGCACCAAGTTCGTCAATAAGAATTAACGATTTATCATTTACAACCTCTGTGATTTCAACTATTTTTGTCATATGCGCAGAGAAGGTTGAAAGCGACTGCTCTATTGACTGCTCCTCGCCTATGTCGCAAAGCACATTTTCAAATACGGACAAAACGCTGTTTTCCTTACAAGGCACAAACAGACCGCATTCAGCCATTAAAGTTAAAAGTCCGATTGTTTTAATTGAAACTGTCTTGCCGCCTGTGTTAGGTCCCGTTATTACAAGCGTATCAAATTCATTGCCGAGCCTTACATCAATGGGCACGACTGCGCTCTGCGGCAAAAGCGGATGCCTTGCGGCTTTAAGGTCAATTTCGCCGTAATCATTCATAACGGGCTTTACGGCTTTTATTTCGTAGGCAAGCTTAGCCTTTGAAAATGCCAGATTTAATTCGACTGCGCTGTTATAGCTTGCAATAATAGTGTCGGCAAATTCGGAAGCCTCTGCGGAAAGCTCAAAAAGTATTCTTTCAATTTCATCTCTTTCCTTGCTTTCAAGCACCTTGATTTCATTGTTGGCGTCAACTACGCCTGCAGGCTCAATGAATACGGTTGCGCCGCTTGACGAGGTGTCATGCACCATACCTGCGACATCCTGACGGTGCTCGCTTTTAACGGGTACTACAAAGCGCCCGTTTCTCTGTGTTATTATTGCCTCCTGCAAGGAATTTTTATAGTGTGCCGAGCGAAGCATTTTGTCAAGCTCGTCACGGATTTTAGACTCCTGCTGACGCATTTTGCGTCTTATATTTTTAAGCTCTGTAGATGCGTTGTCGGACATTTCGCCGTCGGAGATAATAGCTCCCGTAATTTTGTCCTCAAGGTATTTGTTGGCGTAAAGCGAATTGAAATAATCGTCAAGCGCACCCTCAACCGAAGCTGATTTTTCACGCCATGTGAGTATGTTTCTTATAACTCTCAACACCTGTGCAATATCGAGAAGCTCACGCATGCTAAGGCAGCCGCCTGCGCCTGCCCGTCTTAATGCATTGTCAACATTTATAAGCCCGCCGAATGAGGGTGAGCCGAATTTTGCTATTAAGATGTGTGCAGTTTCGGTTTTGGCAAGACTTTCGTTGACCTCAAAAATATCACTTGAGGGCAACAGCGAAAGCGCCTTCTCCCTTGCGTCCTCGCAGGATGTCATTTCAGAAAGCTTTTCGAGTATTTTGGGTAATTCAAGTGCAATAAAATCCTTTTGCATTATGTATTCCTCAACGAATTATAAAAATCTAATGTTTTGAATGTTCTGTCTGTTTTTGTTTTTAAATAAGTCCCCGTAACATATGACAAATCATCATATTCATTTTCGGGCAGGCTGAAAGAATAAAGTTTTTCAAGCTGTGAAAAAACTATGTGGCGCATTGCAGTTACAATATTGAGCGGCAACGGCAAAGCAATTTCGTGCTCGGCGCAGTTTTCGCAGTATAAAACGCCGTGCTCAAAGTTAAAATACATAGTGGGTGTTTCAAACTCACCGCAACGCTCACACGCAACCAGATTCGGCATATAACCCGAAAGCGACAAAAGCCGAAGCTCTGTAATTGCCTTTAACTGCTCGGCATTTTTCTTGCCGTTTGAGAGCATATACAGAGAATTGAGCACCACACGAAGATATTCGTTTGCATCGGTTTCCTGCGGTGCCAATTCGTATGCAAGCTCTGCAAAATACTGAGCGAGAGCTAATTTTTCAATATCGTTTCGAAGTCCGAAAAAAACCTCGATAGGCTGAGCCTCGTCAATTATGTAGCTGTCCTTGCCGTTATACAGGGAAAGCTTTGAATAGCACAAAAGACCGGTTGCGGACTGCTTTTTGCTTTTAATGCTTTTTGCCCCTCTGACAAAGGCTTTTATAACGCCCAAATCAGAGGTAAGCACGGTAACAAGCTTGTCCTGCTCACCGATGTTCTGTTCCTTTAATATCAGTCCGTTTGTGTTCTGACGCATTGCCTGAATCCTCTGTGTCCTCTGCTTCAACAGCTCTGTAACTCAAATAATCTTCAATCTTTCCGCTTTTTGAAAAGACTACCCAATAATCTTCTTTTTTCATAAAATCACCGACTTAATTTGTTTATAATTAAGTTGGCATTTTAAGTTTTAAATATGTCTGTCAATCTAAACCAAAATTGTGAATAAGTCCCTCTCGGTTACGCCAATCCTCTTTGACCTTAACCCAGCATTTAAGATTTACTTTTATGTCGAAAAAGTCCTCCATATCCTGACGGGCGTATGTCGAAATCTTTTTAAGCATACTGCCACCCTTGCCGATAATAATTCCCTTATGGCTTTCTCTTTCGCAGTAAATTGTAGCGTCAATGTCCATAATGTCAGCATCGTCTCTTTCACGCATTCTTTCGATTGCAACTGCCGTGCCGTGCGGAATTTCCTTGTCTAAAAGACGAAGCATTTTTTCTCTTATAATTTCGGCGGCAAGCACCCTTTCGGGCTGGTCTGTGAGCGTGTCGTCAGGGAAAAAGTGTACGCTTTCGGCTGACTGCGCTTTTAATTCGTCCAAAAGCTCGTCAAGTCCGTCGCCCGTTTCTGCGCTGACTGGCACAACTGCCGTAAAATCGTATAAAGCCGCAATTTCAGCGATTTTCTTCATTAAATCGGTCTTTTCTTTAATTGTGTCAATCTTGTTAATTGCAAGTATGACGGGCATTTTTTCAGCCTTGAATTTATTTATAAGCTCAAGCTCTGCGGCATTGAGCTTTTCGTCAGCGGCATCAACCACAAACAGACAGCAGTCAACGCCCGAAATTGAGTCTGACACAGCCTGCACCATTTTTTCGCCGAGCTTGGTTTTAGGCTTGTGAAAACCGGGTGTGTCGGTGAATACAAGCTGAACGCCGTCCTCGGTTGTGAGAACGCCCATAATTCTTGTACGGGTGGTCTGAGGCTTTGACGACACAATGGCAATTTTTGAGCCGATAAGCTTATTTAAAATTGATGATTTTCCTACATTTGCCTTGCCGACAATGGCGACAAAGGCGGTTTTTGATTTTGGTGACATAGCTTTTTCCTCTTTTATATCGTAGGGCGGGGGCTTGCTCCCGCCGTAGAATCAAAGTTCTTTTCTCATATAATCAGGCTCATATTCATAATACCCATGCTTCGGGTAAAACTGTCTTGATTCAAAATATGTTTTCTTGTCTCCAAGATGCAATTTCATTACTGTTCTGCCGTTTTCCTTAGCAAAACTCTCGGCAACATTTAAAAGCTGCGTCCCTATGCCCTGCCTTTTCAACTTGTATTTTACATACAACCTATGTAAAACCGCCTCACTGCCAGGCAACAAATTACAGCCTGCACAACCAATTACTCTGTCATCGTCGTCAACTGCAATCCAAAACATATCGCCTTTGCAGAAATAATAACCATCCAAATCAAGCAAGTCAGCATTTAAGGTCGGTACACGACCCAAAGCGTTTTTTGCTTCAAGAACCATAAATATTAAATCATCTCTGTACTTTTCTTCGTATTTGATAATTCTCATAATGACTCCATTTCATTATAACGGGCGATTCGTGAATCGCCCCTACGGTTGAGCATTAGATGAATTTCCGTTTTAACTGTCAAGCTTTTCTATAAAACCTACAATCAGCTTTGAGCAATCCTCGGGTCTCTGTTCATAAATCATATGGTCGCCCGCAAGCAGGACAACTTCACAGTTTCCCATCTTTTCGGCATAGGGTACAATAACAGTTTCCCTTAACTCTTTTGTCTGTTCAAGCATTTTATCGACAGTTTCCTCGTTGCCCTCGTAAACAGTCGGGCGAGGATTGAATTTCAGCTTATTTTTCTCAATCTGACGGTTCATCCACTTGTTATTTTCAAGTACGTCGTCAACCGTCTGTATGCCCCAGGAGGCGCAAATATAGAGCTTCGGAATATCGTTAGTAACAAGCGTATCAAAAGCTTCCTGTGCATTTTTTGCAAGTAAATGCGATTCGGAAAACGGAGCGATATTCTCATACTCCATAAGTGTCAGAGCATCGCCAAGATACTGTTCCTCGTCAGAATAATTGTCGGGATAAAAATAAAAGTTCTGCCTTAAAACATATCTGCCGAAGCCGAGCTTTGCGAGGAACACTTCAAGTTTGTCAATTGCACCCAATTCGCTGTTAAATTCCTGTTCATCTTCAAAAGCATCTTCGGAAAGCTGACTGCCGTCAACAAACACAACCGCCTCAATTTCATCGGGATAGTTAGAGCACCAGTAGTTTGCATACGCACCGCCTATTGAATGAGCCATAAGCAGATAAGGCGGATTGTAACCTGCATTTCTGAGAGCAGTACGGTAATCACTGACTATTTGCTCATTGGTCATATCGTTATCGGTATCGCCGCTGAAGCCGTATCCTGCACGGTCAACAAACACAACGAGATTATCCTTTTCAATTTCCTTTGTCATCTGTCTTGCGGCAACCGAAAAATCAGCCATACCCAGCCCTGCAAGACCGACAATAGTGTGCTTGCCGTCCCTGTTGCCGAAAGCTGAAACATTTATTGAATAATCACCTACCGATACGGGATTGTAATAACCTTGCTCCTTTAGTAATGCGACCTCTTTTTTTCTATTAACTCTGTGAATAACAAATGTTACAGCTGTAAAAGCGACAAATAACGCAAGCAGAATAAGCAGTACTTTCAGTATAATTTTTCCGACTTTTTTCATATTTGTATTCCTTTTATTCGTCAAACTTCAATTGTCTTTACTGATTCTCTGACGAATTGTCAGGTTTTGAATTCTTACCGAAGCCTTTAAATATAAACACGGTTGCAGGAACTATTGACAAAACAAATATTACAAACATATAAGGCTTGTCCGTATAATAATTATACATTGCCTTGAATGCCTCGGGCTGACCGAGTATTGCAATGCCGACAAGCACGGCGAATATTGCCGCTATAAGCACTGCGCCTGCGGCTGTATCCTTTGCAATTTTGCCTTTTTCGGTGTGCTCCCGTGAGGCAAGGTCAACGCTTCTTTCAACCGCAGTATTTACCAATTCAAGCGCAGTTACAAGAGCATTTGCAAGAAATATAACTGCAAACTGCGTTGCGCTGACTTTGAAGAAATCATAGATAAGTAAAAATGAGTACATATATACCATACAGGTAAAATGAATTCTCATATTGCGTTCATATTTAAGAGCATAGTAAATGCCACGGAAGGCATATGCAAAGCTCATAAACAGATTTTTAAGGTTTTTCATAATTATTCCTCGTCAAGATAATAACTGCCGTTTCTCTTAAGCCCTAACTGCGTTAAAACGCTTTCTTCCTTTTCACGCATATGTACCGCTTCAATTCCGCCGCCCTCATGGTCATAGCCTAAAAGATGCAAAACGGAATGAACTGTCAGAAATGCGATTTCCCTTTGCAGAGAATGTCCGTACATATCAGCCTGCTCAACTGCCTTGGGAAGCGAAATTACTACATCGCCGAGCATTTTTGCGCCCGTGTCGTGATTTATGTCATATTCGCCGTTTTCGCCCAGGGGGAAGGACAGAACATCAGTTTCACGGTCAATGTTTCTGTACTGCTTATTGAGCTTATGAATTTCTTCATTGTCAACAAAGGTAACGCTGATTTCCGCAGAGCCGTCAAACTCCTCCTGTAAAAGCACGGCGTTACAGCAGCGTCGCACCAACATTCTGACACCCGTGGGGATTTTAACTGCTTTTTGTTTGTTTGAAATAATCACTTTGATTTTATCTGTCATCTCTTTCTTCCCTCCTCGCTTTTTTCGTATGCCTTTATAATATCCTGCACTAATTTATGTCTGACAACATCCTTTTCGGTAAATTCGTTTATTGCTATATCGGGAATGTTTTTGAGTATTCTCATAGCCTGCGTAAGTCCTGATTTTTTGCCGTCAGGCAGGTCTATCTGCGTAATGTCGCCCGTAACAACCATTTTTGAATTGAAGCCTAAACGGGTTAAAAACATTTTCATTTGCTCTTTGGTGGTGTTCTGCGCTTCGTCAAGAATTATAAAGCTGTCGTCAAGCGTTCTGCCTCGCATATATGCAAGCGGAGCTACCTCGATGCTTCCCCTCTCCTGATATTTTTGGAAGGACTCTGCGCCGAGCATATCAAACAGTGCGTCATAAAGCGGTCTTAAATAAGGGTCAACCTTCTGCTGTAAGTCGCCGGGAAGAAAGCCTAACTTTTCGCCCGCTTCAACGGCAGGTCTTGTTAGAATTATGCGGTTAACCTCTTTTGCCCTGAAGGCTGTTACCGCCATTGCAACGGCAAGGTAGGTTTTGCCCGTGCCTGCAGGTCCTGCTCCGAGAGTAATTGTATTATTTTTAATAGCCTCAATATATTTTTTCTGACCGAGCGTTTTAGGCTTAACGGGTTTTCCCTTTGCAGTAACGCAAATACAGTCGCCCGTCATTTCGGAGAGCTTCTCCTCCGCCCCCTCGTTTACAAGGGAAATGACATATCTTACATTCTGACCCGAAAGAGCTTCGCCCTTATTGATAAGCGTCAGAAGTCCGTTTATGGCTCTTGTCGCCTTGTTAACATTTTCAACATCACCCGTAATTTTCAGCTCTGAGCCACGGCTGATGACATTTACACCGTATTCCTTTTCAATGGTTTTGACATTCTCGTCAAAGCTTCCGAAAAGGCTGACGGCATGCTCCATTCTGTCAACACTTATACTCTGTTCAAACACCTTTTTAACCATCCTTAATGAAAACTGTATATATTTATTATATTTTACCACAAAAAGCCTTTAGTTTTCAACAAATATTTCAAGTTTCGAGCCTATATCTTTTTTTAGCGTCAGCCTGCCCGTAAAGCCATAAGAAGAAGCGTCAGAAGTAAAGTTTTCGCCTATAAGCGTTGCAGAGCTTAAACAATCCCTGTACGCCTTTGAGTAAAGCGCAGCATTGTAAAGCTGTGCGTATACTCCCTCAAGCTTCGCTTCGGTATCTGCATAATAAAAATGCTCTCTTACTATACCTACGGGCAGATTTAATTCACCGTTTGAAAGGTAGCTTTCGCTTGTAAAATACTCTTCCTCGTGCAGAGGCAAGCCGAGCGGAATTTTCAAGCCGAAAAAGTAAATAAGACACCTTGATTTTTCCTCTGTCTGCGTAAATACCAAAGGCTCGCCGCCGACAGCAATTTCAGTATTTACCTCAGCTTCAACATTACCCCTTGCCGCCTTAAGATTTTCAGAGCCGTCAAGATTTTTTGTAACACCCGATATAAGCAAATCGCCCTTGAGCACCAAATCCCCTGCCTGCACCTGCACATCTCCGATATTAGCCTGAACAGATATGATTTTGCCGTCCTCGGAAGCTACAATATTGCAAGGCGTTGTGTCAGGAAATTCGGGAGCGTCGGTGCGTTCCTTTACCACAATTTCAATGTGCGAGCCTTTTATATTGACGCTTGCCCACAGTAATTCGGGTAAGCTTCGGGTTGCATTGTAAGATGCGTCTTCGGGTGAAATTCTTTTTTTCAAAGCTCCGATTTTCACTCCGTTTTCGGCAAAGACGGTAAGAATCTGCTCCTTGCTGAGCTTATGATTTCCCTCAACGCTTATACTCCACACAAAGCGTGAAAGCACCGCAACAACAAGCACGCAGGCAGCTAAGCCTATAAGAATACCTCTGCGCCGTCTGTTGTGTTCCATAAAGAACGGCAGACCGTGCTTTTTGACTATTTTAAGCTTTACTCCCGAACGGTGTGCGGACTGTCTTATACTCTTATAGCCTCTTACCGTTGTGTCGGCAAAAAGTGTGTCTGACTGTCTTTTCATATTCCACAGCGGTATTCTGTTAAGCGTGCATAAATTTACAAACCTCTCGCAAAATCCGCCGTGAGCCGAAAAGCTGACATACCCCGTAAAAAATCTTATTAGCTTAATTATCAGCATCTTTGTCCCCCTGCACACTCTCAAAGCTTATCGAAATAATATCGCCCGAAATTACGGTCTGAATATCGGAAAAAGCTTTAATTTCAATTCCGCCGCCAAGCACGGTTACAACAAGCTTGCCCGTATTCAGTGAAATTCTGCCCTCTTCGTATGCGATTATTCCTTTACAGCCCTCAATAAGAAGTTCTCTGTTACCGTCAGCTTCAATATGCGGCAGTGATACACTCTGAAGCTGTGAAAAATTAAAAGCTGTATTAAATATTTCCTGCTTGATTGATTTACCCGTATTCTTTTCCTGTTTCTTTCGTGGCAATTTCTTCACCTCACTCATACATTTATATGTGTTTGCATATATTTTGATTACCGAAAGAGTGATGCTATGAAAAAACCAAAATATTTAAAGGAAGCCGCTGCTGTTGTGCTGACAGTTACGGCATGCGTGTTTATTTTTCTCAATTCAAATGAAATTTCGCAAGGCGTAAGTAACGGTCTGTCGCTTTGCGCCGCTTCGGTCATACCGTCAATGTTTCCGTTTCTGGTTGTTTCGGATTTTATTGCCAAAAGCGGAATTTCAAAACTTGCAGGCAGCATAATTTTAAAGCCGTTGGGCAAAGTGCTGAGAATATCAGACAATGGCTGTACGGTATTTATAATGTCGCTTTTGGGAGGATACCCCATAGGTCCTAAAATGACCTCTGAGCTTGTTGAAAGCGGCAAAATTGAATTAAAAGAAGCCCAAAGGCTGAATCTGTTTTGCATAAACCCGTCGCCGGGCTTTCTTATTACAATGCTCGGGGCTGTATTTTTCAAAAGCAAGGCACTGGGCGTGATTTTTTATGTTAGCTGTGCGCTCGCTTCATTTGTAATTGCTTTTGCAAGTTCATTTTTTAAACGCAGCTCAGAGCAAAAAAGTACAAAAAATGAAAGGCTCTATTTTATAAACAGCCCTGTTGACTCGCTTGTAAAATCTGTCTCTTCGGCTGCAATGTCCATGCTGTTTATATGCGCTTGGGTGGTTGTATTCAATGCCGTGATTTCGGTTTTTCTGTATTATTTTCAAAATAACGCAGCCTATGTATTATGCAGTCTGCTTGAAATTACAAACGGCATAAATCTTGTTAAAGGCATACTTTCCTTTCCCTTGTGTGCGTCACTTATTGCCTTCGGCGGAGTTTCCGTGCATTTCCAGATTTTGTCAGCGGTAAGAAAAAGCGGATTAAAGCTTCATATGTTTCTTATTTCAAGAGTAATCCACGCTTTTATCAGCGGTGTTTTTTGCAGGCTTGTTTTGATTGTATTTCCCGTTAAGGCAGATGTGTTTTCCAATTACTCTGCGCTGACCGTAAATTCATTTTCCGTGTCATTTGCGGCATCCGCAACGCTTATTGCAATGTGCATACTTTTTATATTAGAGGTTGATACAAACAAAAAAGTGTGCTAAAATTCAATATGGATACGGAGTGAGTGTAATGAAAAAGACTGTTTTTAACACAGAAAAAATAGAGCCTGCCTGCGAGTACTGCCAGTCGGGCAAGCCGGCACCTGACGGCGAAAGCGTGCTGTGCGCTAAAAAGGGCGTTGTGCCAAAAAGCTACCGCTGTAAAAAGTATAAGTACGATATTATGAAAAGAGTGCCTAAAAAAGCACCTAAGCTTCAGCAGTTTGACAAAGAGGATTTTTCAATTTAACAGTGAAGCTGCCGTGCAAGCTCATCATTGCAGAGAAAATATTAAAGGCTGTATTCTGACGAATACAGCCTTTAATTATAATTATTTATTTCGGTTATACATTATAGTATTTAGTCATTTTCTTCTTTTTAATGACTGTTATTACTATTACAACTGCTATTGCGATTATACAGGCAAAGAAAGCAATATAAATACCCAAAGAATCGCTTGAACCTTTAACCTTCATCCAGAGTGTGCTCATATACTGAAGGTTGTCGTTGGAAATATCGTGGAACTGCTGTGCGTTTGCAATAAGCTCCTCGTCGGGATATACAGCTTCGGATTCCGAAAGAGAATAATCTTCATTCTCTATAACAGCCGTGTTTGCTGACGCATAATAAATATACTCTGCATTTGCAAGCGCAACCTCAGGCTCAAGCATAAAGTTTATAAACGCCTCTGCTCCCCTTTTGTTCTGTGTTGTGTTGGGAATACACATAGCGTCATAGAAGGTGTTAACGCCCTCCTTGGGAAAAGCAAAGCCGAGAAAATCCTCGCCTTTTTCCTCAAGGTCGCTTCTCATAAGCTCGTAGTCGCCTGCGTAGTAAACGCCGAGATAATAATCTCCGCTTTCCATAAGATTGAAGATTTCATCCATAACATAAGTAGGCTTAACCTTCTGTCTTTGTTCAAGCAAAAGATTTGCCGCAGCGTCCCAGTCATCAGTGCTTTCGGTGTTGAAATCCTGCCCGAGCATTGCCTGCGCTATTGCAAATGAGTCACGGGGATTGTTGAACATAAGCACCTTGCCCTTGTACTGCTCATCCCAGAGTATGCTCCAGGAGTCAGGCTCTTCCGTTATATATTTTTTATTATACAAAAGAATTGTAGTACCTATATTATAGATTACCGCATAGTCCTCAATAGTGCTGCCGCCTACTTCATACTCGACGAAATAGCCGTAATCCTCTTTGTCAAAATACTTTTCGTAATTGGGAATATTGCCGTAATCAAGCGTTTCAAGCATACCCTCTTTTACAAGCTTCTCTATCATATAATCAGAGGGAATTATAATGTCGTAGCTTACGCCGCCGCCCGAAAGCTTGGAGTACATATTTTCGTTTGACTCAAAGGTTGTGTAATTGACCTCACAGCCCGTAAGGCGTTCAAACTGGCTTATTACATCAAGCTCCTCGTCGTCAATGTATTCGCCCCAGTTGTAAACATTGAGCTTTGTACCCTGCAAGCCGAGATTTTTGTAGTACTCAATAACCTCATCCGAGAATACCTCTTCCTCCTCGGCAAAAACAGGCAGGCAAACCGTGAAAAGCATTAAAAGGGCGAGTAAAATACTTATTATCTTTTTCATATTTCACCGTCCCCGTTTCTTACTCTCTGCTTCTTGTCGGATTTTGCCTGTGCAATATTCATAAGAATAAGCAACACAAAAATTGCAACGAAAATCAGCGTTGAAAGCGCATACATATCAGGCTTTACACGCTTCTTTGTCATTGAGAAAATGTGAATAGGCAAGGTCTGAAAATCAGGTCCGTTTGTAAAGTAGCTTATAATGAAATCGTCTAAAGAAAGCGTAAACGCCATAATTGCGCCCGAGATAATACCCGGTAAAATCTGCGGGAATACTACCTTGAAAAACGCCTGTACGGGATGACAGCCCAAATCCTGCGCCGCTTCGTAAATTCTCGGGTCGGTCTGCCTTAATTTTGGCAGTACAGAAAGAATTACATAAGGCAGCTGAAAGGTTACATGGGCAATAAGTATTGTTGCAAAGCCCAGAGAGTCCTTTCTGCCAAGCATTGCGCCTGCAAAAACGAACAAAAGCATCATTGAAATACCCGTTACGATTTCGGGGTTCATCATAGGTATATTTGTAACGCTCATAACTGCCGAGCGCATACGCTTATTCCGCATTGAGTTAATGCCTATTGTTGCAAGCGTACCCATAGCCGTTGCAATAGCGGCGGAAACAACTGCAAGAATTATTGTATTTTTAAGCGCATTCATAGTAATGCTGTCATGAAACAGTCTTACATACCACTGCGTCGAAAAGCCCGACATT
Source organism: uncultured Eubacteriales bacterium (assembly GCA_900315985.1). GTDB lineage: Bacteria > Bacillota > Clostridia > Oscillospirales > Acutalibacteraceae > Fimenecus. Next base: position 11,802 of record ONBD01000039.1, read on the forward strand.
TTATATGTGCTTGCGTCGCCGTTGAACGAGAAAACCGTCATAACCGCCATAGGCGCATAAAGGAATATAAACACAAGCGCTATATAGAATTTTGAAAGCTTTGAGGTCTTTGTCATACAAGCACACCCCCGTTCACTTCATCGTCGCTGTCGGTAAAGTAATTGAGTACGCCCAGACAGATTAAAATCATAACCATAAGCACAAGTGAAAGAGCTGCGCCGAGGTTATAGTTGTTTGCCGTCTGGAACTGAGCCTCAATGACATCGCCTATAAGGTTAACCTGACCGCCGCCGAGCTTCTGTGTAATGTAGAAGGTGCTGACTGACGGAACAAATACCATTGTTACGCCGCTTGCGACACCCGGAACTGACAGCGGAAATACAACCTTTCTTATTGTCTGCATTTTACCGCAGCCCAAATCTTCTGCAGCTTCTATAAGCGAATTGTCCATTTTTGCCATTACCGTATATAACGGCAAAATCATATACGGCAGGAAATTATATACCATACCGAGTATTACTGCGCCGCCGTTGTTAATAAGCGGTAAAGGACCTATTCCGATTTTGCCGAGCAGGCTGTTTATTACGCCCGACTCGCCCAGAATTGTAATCCACGAATAAGTTCTTATAAGGAAGCTCATCCACATAGGAAGCATAACAAGCATAACGCTCATTCTCTGAAAATTCGCCTTTGTGTGAGCAAGAAAATATGCAAACGGATATGCAATTACAAGGCTTATAAGCGTTGCAAGCGCACCGTAGCCTATTGAAAGAATAAAGGTGCCTGCATAGTCCTTAATCTGTGAAACGCTGCTAAGTGAAAAAGCGCCCGTTGAATCCGTCAAAGCATAGTAAAGCACCATTACAAGCGGAGCTATAACGAAAAGCACCGACCATAAAATATACGGAGCATTTATAATTTTCTGTCCAAAGGAAGAGCTTTTCATTCTTCTTCCTCCTCGACTACTGTCGGGTCTGACAGCTCGTCAAATTCCTCTGAGAACGAGCTGTAATCACCGTAAAGACCCGAATACTCGCTCTTTTTCATAATGTGCATCTCGTCAGGCTTAATGGATATGCCGATTATATCGCCTACCGAAGCCTTTTGTGTGGTCTGAATCATCCACTTGAAATTGTCAATGTCGACAATTATTTCATAATGTACGCCCTTGAAGGTAACAGATGTAACCTCGCCGTCAAGCATGCCCTTGCCCGCAGGGTAAACATCAATATCCTCAGGTCTGATTACTACATCGACAGGCTCGTCCTTTTTAAAGCCCTTGTCAACGCACTGGAAGCGCATACCCGAGAACTCAACAAAGAAGTCCTCACGCATAACGCCGTCAAGTATATTACTCTCGCCGATAAAGTCCGCAACAAAAGCGTTTTTCGGCTCGTTATAAACATCAAGAGGCGTGCCTATGTGCTGAATTTCACCGTTGTTCATAACAACAATGGTGTCGCTCATGGAAAGCGCTTCCTCCTGATCGTGTGTTACATAAATAAAGGTTATGCCCAGCTTCTGCTGAATGTTTTTAAGCTCAACCTGCATATCCTTACGAAGCTTTAAGTCCAACGCTCCCAAAGGCTCGTCAAGCAAAACTACCCTCGGATTTACCGCAAGCGCACGGGCAATGGCAACCCGCTGCTGCTGACCGCCCGAAAGAGAATCAATATTTCTGGAACCGAAGCCCTTAAGGTTAACAAGCTCAAGCATCTCTTTAACCTTTGCCTGAATGTCGGCTTCCTTCATCTTTTTAAGACGGAGACCAAAGGCAATGTTTTCATAAACATTCAAGTGCGGAAAAAGTGCATAACGCTGAAAAATGGTGTTAACCTGCCTCTTATAAGCGGGAACACCATTGATATTTTTGCCTTCAAATATCACATCGCCCTCGTCCTGCTGTAAAAAGCCCGCTATTATTCTCAGAGTTGTGGTTTTACCGCAGCCTGAAGGACCTAACAGCGTAACGAACTCGCCGTCGTGAATCTGAAGATTGATATTATTAAGTATTTTTGTGTCGCCGAAGCTGACGCTGATATTCTGCAAATCAATTATAATTGGATTATTTTTCAATTATGCAGCCCCTTTCCAACCGATAGATATAGTTGGGATTTCGTGAAAGTTTCCGCACCTCTCACGCCACCCTAATTGGTATGGATAAATAATAAGTTTTTTTGAGAAAAAAGTCAATAATTTTATACAATTTAATTTTAAAAAATTTAACCGCAGTTTTCACTGCGGTTACGGTTATTATAATTGCTTTAACCCTGCGGCGCTTCGGCAGGTGCTTCTGCAGGTGTTTCTGCCGCCTCGGGTACGGATACATCTTTATTTACAATGTTTGTCAGCGCATTCATATACTTTGAATTTGACGGCACAAGCACATAGTTTATAAAAAGTATTTCGTTTATGCCGTTATCTGTTACAAACTGCGGAAGGTTCATATCGGTTACGCCGTCCTGTCTTGGGTCAAGCACATAAACCTCCTGGTAATTGTCAAGCAGAAACGGCACTATTGCGTTGCCGTAGGACTCTTTGATAACAAGTATCTTTTTGCCGTTCTGATTGCTTGTGGTAATTCTTTCAAGCGGCTTGTCGCCCTGAATGAAGCACATATATTTGCTTGAACGCTCTGTAATACCCGTAGAAATTACTCTGAGATTATGCGGGTCGCTGAGCGCAGGCGTTGTAAACCAATAGCCCTCATACTCGTTTACGGGGTAAAAATACTCAACATAATCGGGATGCTGTAAAAGCGACTCACTCTGAGTGTAACGGTACATAGTACCTACAAAATCGTCAAGGCGTCCGCTCTGGTGGTTTTCAAGCGGCACAGCCTCCTGCCCTGTCTGATTGCACAGCGCAGTATATGCATAATACGCTCCCCTTGCAGTCCAATGGTGGTCGGTTCTGAAATATATATAGTCATTTGTATGCTTAATTATTTCGCCGTAAGCGTCTATGCTTTTTATATTTGCGCCCGAAAGTGCGGAGTATGCTATATTTATTCCGTCAGGCTGAGAATGGCTGCCTGTTCTATACTCCTCAGGTCCGTAAAATGCAATGCTTGTCGGCGCAAGCATACAGTAAATCTGCTTGTCGGGCACCTTTGCGGCAAAGGTGTTTATAACATTAGCGTAATTTGTAAGTTTTTCGGAGGCGATTGAATACATTTCCATTGCAGAGTCTGCAGTTACAACTATATAATTTGTAACCGTGTAATCCCCTACCTGAGCAAAATCCGTTGTTGCCTCCTGTGTTTCGGTTGGCTGAGTTACTGCTTCGGTAGTTGTTTCAACTGCCGGCGCAGTAGTTTCGGGAGCTGTTGTCGGGGGCGGCGTAATTTCCTTCTTTGCGGGTGCAAACATTACAGCAAGAACAATAATTACTGCCGCTAACAGCATTTCAAGCGTGCCGAATAATCTTCTTGATTTAGTGATTTTCATAGAGTTTAAACCTTTTCACCTGTCTGAGCATTGATAATATTTTTAAATACGGCAATATGCGAGCCTGAAACATATTTGTCAATATGCATACTTCCGAAAAACCACTTCTGGAATTTGCAGGATTTTGAAAGCTCCTCAAAGTAGGCGTTGAGCGCAGTAACCCTGAGGTTGTCATAATCCTTAAGCTGTAAAAAGCCCTTGATTCTTGTAGGCGGCTCGTGGGTAACGACAATATCGACCTTATAATTATGCTTTTCAAGATTCTGTGCGCCCTCAAGAAGCTCCTCCTGCGAGGGTATTTCATCCTTTGACCAAAGATTGCCCTCGGTCCTTATATCTATGTCAGGGCTTTCGCCGCCGCCCATTGTAAAAACGAGCTGCGAGTCAATATTATAGACCTGACCTCTCATAAGGTGGTAGAGGTTGTCATATATTTTATGCACCTTACCGCCGTTCCATTCGCTTACCTCATAATTATTGAGCAGTGAAAAATTCTCATGAGTGCCGTCAATAAAGCAGATATTATATTTTCTTTTTCCGAGCTGACGGATAAGCTTCTGCTCTTTTTTGGAGTCATCCCATATAAAGCCGAAGTCGCCGCACACAATAAGAGTATCCCCCTCTTTCATGAATTTTAATCTTGAAGGAGAAAGTCTGTCTGCTTCTGCGTGAGTGTCACCCGTTACATATATCAAATTTTTCACATCCTCAAAAATGAATTGATATTTACGATTTTTTTTGCTATAATTGCCGTGTAATATAATACACTTTTTTAAAATCATTTGCAAGGGGATTTATAATGAAAAGAATTATTTCTTTTTTTATTACGATATTACTTATAATTCTGCCGTGCTTTGCATTGCAGTCCGGCGCCGCATACAACTCTGAGCTTGAAACAAAGGCAGATATTGTTCTGCTTATGAGCCTTGATGACGGCACGGTTATTTTTGATAAAAATGCAGACAAGGTTTCCGCCCCTGCCTCGCTGACAAAAATTACAACTGCCATACTGACGCTTGAAAAATGTCAGGACCTTGAAGCTGTAGTTACGGTGCCGTCTTACTGCATTTCGCTTTTGAACGGCACTAACTCAAAAATGGCAGGTCTTAAAGCAGGCGAACAGCTGACTGTAAGACAGCTGCTTTACTGTATGATGGTATTTTCGGCTAACGAAGCGGCTAATATTCTTGCCGATTACATCGGAGGCGGAAGCATTGACAGCTTTGTCAATATGATGAATGAATTTGTCGCTTCCATAGGCGCACAGAA
>ONBD01000060.1 GCA_900315985.1 uncultured Eubacteriales bacterium
TGCAGCATCATAAGGTAATTCTTTTCCGCATTTAACACAAAACATAATAATCTCCTATATGTTGATAATAAAATTTTATATTAAAAAAATAAGATTGTCAACAAATCAATAATCAAAAAAGGCAATCGCAAAAACGATTACCTTTTTTGGTGCGCCTGACAGGACTTGAACCTGCACACTTTCGTACAAGATCCTAAATCTTGCGTGTCTGCCAATTCCACCACAGGCGCAAATGCTCAATTATTATAACAAAATATGTAAAAAAATTCAATAGACAAACGGCTTTAAATGTTATAGAATATTTATATATGGTTAGGAGGCGTTTTTTATGAAAAGTTTATGGACTGATAAGGTAGATTTATCAATGCCGCTTTCAGAGCATCCCCGTCCGCAATTCAGGCGTGACTGCTGGCAATGCTTAAACGGTGAATATGAATACCACATCGCAACAAGAGGTGAGAAGTGGATTTCGGATTATTCCGAAAAAATCACAGTTCCCTTTGCGATTGAAAGTATGCTTTCGGGTGTAGAAAAGCCTTTTAAGCCGACGGACAGGCTTTGGTATCAGAAAAAGTTTACCGTCAGCGATGAATTAAAAGGCAAAAATATACTTTTGCATTTTGACGCTGTTGACTGGCAGTGCAAGGTTTATATCAATAAGGAATTGGTAGGCACACACAGCGGCGGCTACTGCGCATTTTATTTTGATATTACAAAATATCTTACAGACGGTGAAAACACATTAAATGTATGCGTATATGACCCCACAGAGTCAGGTTGGCAGCAGAGAGGCAAGCAGGACAACCATCCTCACGGCTTCTGGTATACTGCAACCTCGGGTATATGGCAGACAGTATGGCTTGAGGGTGTTAACGAAAACCGCATTGAGTCAATTAAGCTTTTGCCCGATATTGACAAGGGCGAATTTAATATAAAAACAAAAATAACTGCAAACGAATATGACTTTATAAAGCTTACAGTCCTTGACGGCGAAAACGAGGTGCTTTCTAAAAATATTGAAGCTGACGAAAATGTTGCTTTAGGCGATGGCTTCAAGCTATGGAGTCCCGAAGAGCCTAACCTCTATGACATTAAACTTGAGCTTTCCGTAAAAAGTGAAATTGTCGATACCGTTATGAGCTATTTCGGAATGAGAAAGTTCAATATTGAAAAGGACAAGTTCGGCGTTGTAAGGCTTTTCTTAAACAATCAGCCGTATTTTCAGAGAGGTCTGCTCGACCAGGGCTACTGGCCTGACGGCGGTCTGACTCCGCCTACCGACGAGGCAATGATTTTTGACATTGCCGAAATGAAGCGTTTAGGCTTTAATATGCTTCGCAAGCACATTAAGGTTGAGCCTATGCGCTGGTACTATCACTGTGACAGACTCGGTATGATTGTCTGGCAGGATATGATTAGCGGCGGCGCATATATAGGTAACTTATACGCAGGCGTTATGCCTAATATCACACCGCATCTTAAGGACGATAAATACAATATTTTTAACAGGGAAAGAAAAGAAGCAAGAGACGATTATAAGCGTGAGCTTGGTGAAATGATTGAACAGCTCTACAATGTTGTTTCAATTTACTGCTGGGTGCCCTTTAATGAGGGTTGGGGTCAGTTTGACGCTCTTAAAATCTGCAATTATGTAAAATCACTTGACTCTTCAAGAGTAGTTGACCACGCAAGCGGCTGGTATGACCAGGGCGGCGGAGATATAAAGAGTATGCACAGGTATGTTTTTCCTGTTACAATGCCGAAGCTTGATAATAAGCGTGCGTTTGTCATTACCGAGTTCGGCGGTTATCAGAACACTTATACAGGGCACACATGGACAGAGAATAAAACCTTCGGTTTGTATTTGAAATTTAAGAACAAGCAGACGCTTACTAACGCATACAGAAAGCTTTACGAAAAGCAGATTATTCCGCTTATTGACAAGGGCTTGAGCGGCACGGTTTACACTCAGGTTTCAGATGTTGAAAACGAATTAAACGGCATTTACACCTATGACAGAGTTCATTTGAAAATTGATGAGGATGTTATTAAAGATATAAACAAAAAGCTTAAGCTGTGAGGTAGATTATGGCTAACCAATATAACCAGAAATTAAAGCTGTTGTTTTTACTTGATGATTTGCTTACAAACAGCGACGAGAATAATCCCATTGATGCCGAAACGCTGATTATTCACCTTAAAAACAAGGGCATTGACTCTGAAAGAAAATCAATATACCGAGATATTTCAATTCTTAAAGAATACGGGTACGATATTCTTAAAATGCGTTCGCCGAAAAGCGGGTATTATATAGGCAACAGAGATTTTCAGCTTGCTGAGGTAAGGCTTCTCTGCGATGCGGTACAGGCAGCTAATTTTATTTCGCAGAAAAAGACCAAGGAGCTGCTTACAAAAATTTACGGCTTGGTCAGCAAATCGCAGGCGGAACAGATTAAAAATCAGGTTTATGTAGATAACAGACCGAAATGCGCAAATGAAAGCTTGTACTATACAATAGATAAGCTTGACAGGGCAATTCAAAATAACAGACAGGTTAAAATTGTTTACAGAAAGCGTAAAATTGCCGACTCAAATAAGGCGAGCTATGAAGAGAAAACTCATTATATCAGTCCGTACGCACTTATCTGGTCCAATGACCATTATTATCTTGTCGGTAATAACAGAAATCATTCCAACCTTATGGTTTCGAGAATTGACAGAATAAAATCCGTTGAAATTCTTGAAAACACGCCGAGTATAAGCTTTTCGGATGTTTCGGAGTATAAGAATTATTTTGACTCTGCAGATTATGCCAATAAGCATTTCAGTATGTTTGCCGGTGAACCTGAAAATGTTGAACTTATATGCGACAATGAAATAATAGAACAGATTTTGGACCGTTTCGGCGACAGTACAAGCATTTTAAAATGCGGCGAAACAAAATTTAAAATCAATATAAATGTTGCTGTAAGCGAGGGCTTGGTTTCGTGGATTATGCAGTACGGTGATGCTATAAAGGTCAGCTCGCCCGACAGCTTAAAAAAGATGGTTGTTGACAGGGCGCAGAGCATTATCAGTACTTATAAATTCTGATAAGTTGTGCAAAATAAACAAAAAATTTTTAATATGTCAATTAGGTTATATTTTGCAATACTTGAAAAAAATTCAAGTTTGTTATAAAATAATCAATGAAAATTATTCAATCGAAAGGATGTTTTAATTATGAGCAGTGCTTTAAACAAAATGACAGTTGAAGATTTTGATGTCAAGGGCAAAAGGGTCCTTGTTCGTTGCGACTTCAATGTTAAAATGGAAAACGGCGTAATTACAAGCGATAAGAGAATTGTTGCTTCGTTACCCACTATCAAATACCTTATAGATAACGGTGCAAAGGTTATTCTTTGCTCACATTTAGGCAGACCGAAGGGTGAGTTTAACCCCGAGTTCTCAATGAAGCCCGTTGCAGCAAGACTTTCAGAGCTTTTAGGTCAGGAAGTCAAGATGGCTGACGATGTTGTAGGCGAGAGCGCACAGGCACTTGCAGCTTCACTCAAAGACGGCGAAGTTCTTCTTCTTGAAAATGTAAGATTTGAGCCGGGCGAAACAAAGAATGACCCCGAGCTTTCAAAGAAGTTTGCCGCACTTGCAGAGCTTTATGTTAACGATGCATTCGGTTCAGCTCACAGAGCACATTCTTCAACAACAGGCGTTGCAGATTATCTTCCTGCTGCCTGCGGTTACCTTATTCAGAAAGAAATTCAGTTTATCGGCGGCGCACTTGAAAACCCGAAGAGACCTCTTGTTGCTATTTTAGGCGGTGCTAAGGTTTCTGATAAAATCGGTGTTATCACAAATCTTATTGACAAGTGCGACACACTTATTATAGGCGGCGGTATGGCTTATACCTTTATGAAAGCACTCGGTCACAGCATCGGTAATTCTCTTCTTGAAGAGGACAAGATTGAGCTTGCTAAGGAAATGATGGACAAGGCTAAAGCTAAGGGCGTTAAATTCCTTATTCCCGTTGACAATAAGGTTGGTAAAGAGTATAAGGCTGATACAGAGGCTATGGTTGTTAATTCTGATGAAATTCCCGACGGCTGGATGGGTCTTGACATAGGACCTGAAACTCAGAAGATTTTTGCTGACGCTGTTAAGGATGCAGGTACAGTTATCTGGAACGGTCCTATGGGCGTTTCAGAGTGGGAGCAGTTTGCTTCGGGTACAGTTGCAGTTGCAACAGCTATTGCTGAAAGCGGTGCAATTTCAATTATCGGCGGCGGCGACTCAGCTGCAGCAATTCAGAAGCTTGGTTTTGCTGACAAGATGTCACACATCTCAACAGGCGGCGGTGCTTCACTTGAATATCTCGAGGGTAAAGAGCTTCCCGGTATTGCAGCTCTTAACGAGAAGAAATAATTTTATAAATTTATTGAAGGTGAGTTTTTCGCTCGCCTTCAAGTTATGATAAGGAGTAAATAATTATGAAAAAAGAACTTCGCAGAGCAGTTATTGCAGGTAACTGGAAAATGAACAACACACCTTCACAGACAAAGGCTCTTATTGAGCAGATGAAGCCGCTTGTAGCAGACGCTGACTGTGATGTAGTACTTTGCGTACCTTTTATTGACATTCCCGCAGCAGTTGAGGCTGCAAAGGGCTCAAATATTAAAATCGGCGCTGAGAATATTCATTTTAAGGCTTCAGGCGCATATACAGGTGAGATTTCAGCTGATATGCTCAAAGAAGCAGGCGTTGAGTATGTAGTTATAGGTCACTCAGAGAGAAGACAGTATTTTGCTGAAACCGACCAGACAGTTAACCTTCGTACTCTTGCTGCTGTAAATGCAGGCTTCAAGGCGATTGTATGCGTTGGCGAAACTCTTGAGCAGAGAGAGCTTGGCTACACAGAAACATTACTTAAGTATCAGACAAAGATGGCTCTTACAAATGTTACTGCTGAGCAGCTTAAGAACATTATTATTGCTTATGAGCCTGTTTGGGCTATCGGCACAGGCGTTACAGCTACAGCAGAGCAGGCTGATGAGGGCAACGGCTTCTGCAGAGCAGCTATTGCCGAAGCTTACGGCGCAGATGTTGCAGAAACAGTTACAATTCAGTACGGCGGTTCAATGAACGCCAAGAATGCTGACGAGCTTGTTTCAAAGGTTAATGTTGACGGCGGACTTATCGGCGGTGCTTCACTTAAGGCTGAGGACTTTTCAATTATCGTAAAAGCCGCTTCTAAATAATGGTGGTGAAAATATGAAAAGACCTGTTGTTTTATGTATTATGGACGGCTTCGGCTATAATCCGTCAGAGTACGGCAATGCCATCAAAGCCGCCAACACACCCCGTTTAGACGCTCTTATGGCTGAGTACCCGATGACATATATCGGCGCATCGGGTATGGATGTCGGTCTGCCTGACGGGCAGATGGGCAATTCAGAGGTCGGTCACACCAATATCGGCGCAGGCAGGGTAGTTTATCAGGAGCTTACAAGGATTACAAAGTCCATTCAGGACGGTGATTTCTTCACTAATGACGCTTTTGTCAAGGCTGTTGAAAACTGCAAAAAGAATGACTCTGCGCTTCATCTGATAGGACTTGTGTCCGACGGCGGCGTGCATTCACACAATACGCACCTTTACGGCATTTTAGAGCTTGCAAAGCGAAACGGACTTAAAAAGGTTTTTGTTCATGCTTTGCTTGACGGCAGAGATGTTCCGCCTGCATCGGGTGTTGAATATCTTGAAGAGCTTGAAAGCAAGATGCAGGAAATCGGTGTCGGTAAAATAGCTACTGTTATGGGCAGATTTTATGCTATGGACAGAGATAATATCTGGGACAGAGTAGGAATGGCTTATAACGCTATGGTTAACGCTGAGGGCATTCACGCTTCCAATGCGATTGACGCTGTAAAAGAATCCTATGAGACTATTGACGGCGACGGCAAGCATCTTACAGACGAATTTGTTATGCCTACCGTTATTGATGGGACAGACAGCATAAAGGCTAACGATTCCGTTATATTTTTCAATTTCCGTCCTGACAGGGCAAGAGAGATTACAAGGACCTTTGTAGACCCTGATTTTACAGGCTTTGAGAGAAAATGCTTTTTCCCGCTTTATTATGTTTGTATGACTCAGTACGATGCTACAATGCCTAATGTTGATGTTGCATTCAAGCCTGAAGCTCTTACAAACACAATGGGCGAAATTATTTCAAAGAACGGCTTGAAGCAGTTAAGAATAGCCGAAACACAGAAATATGCCCATGTAACCTTCTTCTATAACGGCGGCGAAGAAAAGGTATATGAAGGGGAGGACAGAGTGCTTATTGACTCTCCTAAGATTTCAACCTTTGACCTGAAGCCAGAGATGAGCGCTTACGAGGTTTGCGATGCAGCTTGCGAAAGAATCCGCAGCGGCAAGTATGACATGGTTATACTTAATTACGCTAACTGTGATATGGTAGGTCATACGGGTATTTTTGACGCAGCTGTTAAAGCCGTTGAAACCGTTGACGAGTGCGTAGGCAAGCTTACAGATGCTACGCTCGAAATGGGCGGTGTAATTCTTATCACGGCTGACCACGGCAATGCTGACAAGATGTATGAGGATGACGGCTCACCGTTTACAGCTCATACAACAAATCCCGTACCGCTTATTGTAGTAGGCAACGGCACTGACTTTAAGCTTAAGGCAGAGGGCGGCAGACTTTGCGACCTTTCACCTACAATGCTTGACATTATGGGTATTGAACAGCCCAAAGAAATGACAGGCGTTTCGCTTATAGAAAGATAAAAGAACAAATATAAAACAGACCTGATTTCAGGTCTGTTTTTTTATGCCTACATTTTTAGATCAAAAAAAGAGCTTACCGAAGTAAGCTCTTTAAGTTTTAATTTAATTATTTGCTGTTAGCTGAAATGTTTGCCTGCTGTGTAGCAACAGTTTTTTCGAGAGTTTTCTTTGCCCAACTGATAACTGAATCCTTTGTTACGAGAGCATATTCGTCGCCTTCAATAACGCTTGTATTGAAACTCTCAACTGCTGCAGATGCAATAGCGTCTTTGCAATCGTCGTACCATTTTTCAGGATTGTCGTTGTTTACATAATACATAATATGATAACCGTATGTGGTTTCAATTATGCCTGTGTCACCGGGCTTTCTTGCCTCGTCAAAAATCCAGTCGTTGAACTCGGTTACCATATCACCGGGGTAAACCGCTTCATAAAGACCGCCAGTTTCCTTTGAACCTGTGTCTTCTGTATTCTCTGTAGCAAGCTGTGCAAAGTTTTCCTCTGTCGGATTTTCAAGATACTTGTTATAAAGATCCTGAGCCTTTGCGTAGTAGGTTTGCTTCTGCTCGTCTGTTAATTCAACAGCATTGCCGTTATCGTCAGTTTCCTGACTGAACTTAACAAGAATATGTCTTACATCAACGCCCTTGGTTCTGTCGGGAGCGGGGAGTGAGGTAAGCAATACGATTACATAACCGTTTTCGTCTTCAAAGACACCCTTGTCGCCAACTTTTCTGTCAGCGCTTAATACCCAGCTTGCAGCTTCGTCAGCAAGACTTGAGGTTGTTGTGCCTTTAAGAATAATTGATGACTCCTTGTTAGTAGCCTTATATTCCTGAGCAACCTTTACAACTGATGCTGCATCTGTGATTCTTGCAAGGTAAGCATCTGCCTGAGCCTTTGCAGTTTCCATAGCCGCAGCCTTTGCTGCTGCAACCTCTTCGTCACTTGCGCCTTCGGCTGTTTCATAAACTGCATCTACGGTAAATGTTGCCATGTCAAAGGTTGTGTAAGAAGCCTTATTCTTTTCAAACTCTTCCTGAATCTGCTCATCAGTAATGCTTTCGCTGATTTCATCCTGCTTAGCCTGTGCGTAATTGCCTGCTAAGTATCTTTCCTCTAAAATTTCACGCAGAAGCTTTTCGTCGCAGCCTTTTCCGTAATATCTTGCAATGAAGCGGTTAAGTGAATAGTCTGCTTCATCTGCATGTGATTTGATTGTTTCAATACCCTCATCAATTTCAGCCTTCTGTTCATCTGTAAGGGTAACGCCTGCCTGCTTGGCAAGCTGAGCATATGCCACATAAGAATGAACTGAATTTTTTGCGCTGTAATCAAGAGCGTCTGCCCATGTCGGGTTTTCAATGCCCTCAATTTCGCCTGTGTAAGCCTGATCCGCAGGTGCAGCAGAAATATCATAGCCTGTGTATGTTTTGCCGCTGCCTGCGCCGTAATACTGCTCATACTGTGAGGCGGTGTTGTAAATGTTAAGATAATTGTCCATATAGTAGTAATTATACTTTGCAACACTTACTTTCTGATTACCTACCTTCATAGCGGTTAAGGTCTTCTGAGGAACGCCGAAGAAGCTCAGGCAAGCATATATAACGCCTAAGCAAAGCGCAATAATAATTATAATGCCGAGAGCTTTGCCGACATTTCTGCCGAGCTTTGAAAGCTGGGGGCTTTTGGTTGCGTTTTTCTTGGCAGCCTTTGCCATACGCTGCTTTCTTTCTTCTCTGTAAAGCTCAGCAGCGGATTTTTCCTGTTTGTTTTCCATATTTTTCATTCCTTTATTTGATTTTTGTAAAATCGAATTACACTCTATTTTATACTATTTTTCCATTATATACAAGTAAATTTTTAAAAATATGTAAAATTATTATAAATGTATAAAAAATCAGTCTGCCGGAAAACCGACAGACCTTTGTCCGAAATATAAAATACAGATGTTATTTCATACCGTCTTCGTAAGCCTTGATCATCTTCTTAACCATCTGACCGCCGACTGAACCTGCCTGCTTTGAAGTAAGGTCACCGTTGTAGCCCTGCTTAAGATTAACGCCTACCTCAGAAGCAGCTTCCATCTTAAATCTGTCGAGTGCTTCACGAGCCTCGGGAACAACATGCTTATTGCTTGCCATTAAAATACACCTCTTTCCGTTTTGATTGCAGGGCGAAAATAATAAACACGGTAAATCGCCCTGCTTAGAATTTTGCCTTGCACAATTATTTTTCTCAAAATATATAAAAATAAAATTTGAAAATTATGGAATATGATTTGCCATATTCCGTTGACAATAAACGCTAATTTTTTTATAATTTAAATAACAAAATGAAAGGAAATTATAATCATGGCAAGACAGAAAATTCAATCTGTTTCAAAGGTTGAGGCTACGGTTGACAGGCTTTATGAGGAGCTCGGCAGCCGTGTTAATGCTGTTTCAACCAATTCGTGTCCTATTGATGTGGCGCTGGGCTTTGTAAGACTGTGCCATTCGCAGTCGTGCGGTAAATGCACACCGTGCCGTGTAGGGCTCGGTCAGCTTGCTACGCTTATTGAAAGCGTGCTTGATGGTGAAGCGAATTTAAAAACCATTGATTTAATCGAAAAAACTGCTGAGTCAATTTATCTTTCGGCAGACTGTGCAATCGGTTATGAAGCGGCAAATATGGTGCTTGTAAGTGTAAGAGGTTTCAGGGAGGACTTTGAAGCGCATGTTAAAAACGGTAAGTGTATGTGTCACTTTGACAGGCCGGTTCCCTGTGTTACAAGATGTCCTGCCAATGTTGATATACCCGGCTATATCGCACTTGCCGCCGCAGGCAGACCTGAGGATGCAGTTAGGCAGATCAGAAAGGACAATCCTTTCCCGACGGCTTGTGCACTTATATGTGAGCATCCGTGCGAGAATTACTGCAGAAGACAGATGATTGACGACCCGATAAATATTCGTGGAATCAAGCGCTTTGTCTGCGATAATGCAGGTAAAGTTCCTGCACCCGAATGTATGCCGTCAACAGGCAAAAAAATTGCTATTATCGGAGGCGGACCGAGCGGACTTACCTGCGCTTATTATTTACAGCTTATGGGGCATCAGACAACTGTATTTGAAGAGAAAAAGCATCTCGGCGGTATGCTTCGTTACGGCATACCGAATTACAGACTTCCCCGTGTAAGACTGCAGGAGGATATAGACTGCATACTTTCAACGGGTGTTGATGTAAAGCTGAATACTAGGATTTCGTCAGTTGACGAGCTTAAAAAGCTTGCCGAAGACTATGATGCGCTTTATATTGCAATAGGCGCTCATAAGGATAAAAAGGTAGGGCTTGAGAACGAAGACGCAGACGGCGTTATTTCTGCTGTTGAAATGCTCAAAGCTATCGGTGATGACGAGTATCCCGATTACAGCGGTAAAAAGGTGCTTGTTATCGGCGGCGGTAATGTTGCAATGGATTGCACAAGAACGGCTATAAGGGCAAATGCCGAAAAGGTAAGCGTTGTTTACAGAAGGCGAATTGCCGATATGACTGCTCTTGAGGAAGAAATTTTCGGAGCTCAGGCTGAGGGCGCTGAAATTCTTGAGCTTGTTGCGCCTTCAAGAATTGAGAAGGATGAAAACGGCAAGCTTAAAGGGCTTTGGGTTAAAGACCAGATGATAAGCGAATTCAAGCGTGGCAGACCTACGCCCAAGGATTCGTCAAACGGTGAGTATCTTATTGAATGTGATGTTCTTGTTGTTGCAATAGGTCAGGCTATTGACAGCGACAAATTTGCCGAATACGGTCTGCCGAGAAAATGGGATCAGATTGACGCTGACGGCTTCGCTATGATTGCCGGTATGGACGGCGTTTTCTCGGGCGGCGACTGTGCAACAGGACCTGCAACAGTTATAAAGGCTATTGCCGCAGGTAAGGCGGCTGCCGCAAATATTGACGAGTACCTCGGCTTTAATCATATTATTCAGTCGGGTGTTGATGTTCCCTCTGCCCGTATTTATGACAGAAAGCCCTGCGGCAGAGTCAATATGAAAGAGGAAGAGGCAAATATCAGAAATAAGAGCTTCGAGCCTTTTGAAAAGGGAATGAGCTATGAGGAAGCAATGCAGGAGGCTAACCGTTGTCTGCGCTGCGATCATTTCGGCTACGGCTGCTTTGAGGGAGGCAGGATTTCAAAATGGTAAATTTAACTATTAACAATAAACTATTAACAATAAACAAATTACCGTTAAAGAAGGTACTACAATTCTTGAAGCTGCAAGCAGTAACGGTATTATTATTCCCACACTTTGTTTTTTAAAGGACATAAACGAAATCGGTGCCTGCCGTATCTGCCTTGTTGAGATTGAGGGGATGGAGCGTCTGGCGGCAGCGTGTAATAACACAGTGCAGGAGGGTATGGTAGTTTATACCAATTCGCCTAAGGTAATTTCTTCAAGAAAAGCAACGCTTGAGCTTATTCTTTCAGAGCATGAATATTCCTGCGCTACATGTTCACGCTCGGGTAACTGTCAGCTGCAGACACTCGCAGAGGAATTCGGACTTTCAACGGACATTTATAAGAAGAAAGTCAGAAAAATTGAGTGGAACAAAAACTTTCCGCTTATAAGAGATAATGAAAAGTGTATAAAATGTATGCGCTGTATTCAGATTTGCAATAAGGTGCAGTCGCTTGGAATATGGGATGTATGCGGCACAGGCGCAAGAACAACTGTCGATGTTAAGGGCGGACTTGACATTGAAAAAGCAGACTGTGCGGCATGCGGTCAGTGTATAACGCATTGTCCCGTAGGCGCACTTCATGAAAGAGATGACAAAAATACTCTTTATGAAGCGCTTGCAGACAAAAACAAAATTAAAATTGTTCAGGTAGCTCCTGCTGTAAGAGCCGCTTGGGGTGAAGAGTTAGGCTTATCTCCCGAAGACGCCACAATGGAAAAAATGGGTGAGGCTTTAAGACAGATTGGTTTTGATTATGTCTTTGACACTAATTTTTCAGCTGACCTTACTATTATGGAGGAAGGCAGCGAATTCTTACAAAGACTCTCTGACAAAGAGCATAACAAATTCCCGATGTTTACCTCTTGCTGTCCGGGTTGGGTAAGATTTATAAAAACACAGTATCCCGATATGATACCGCAGCTATCAACCGCAAAAAGCCCTCAGCAGATGTTCGGAGCAGTAGTTAAAAGCTATTTTGCCGAAAAAATCGGCAGGGACCCGAAAGACATTATCAGCGTTTCGGTTATGCCTTGTGTTGCTAAAAAAGCTGAGGCTGAATATGAAACAATGGGTGATGAAACAAGAGGGCAGGATGTCGATATTGTTCTTACTACCCGTGAGCTTATAAAGCTTATCAAAGCCGCAAATATAAACATAAGCACGCTTGAAGACAAACCGCTTGACGACCCGTTGAGTGACGGCACGGGTGCCGCCGTAATTTTCGGTACTACGGGCGGAGTTATGGAAGCTGCTCTTCGTTCGGCTTATTTCCTTGCAACAGGCGAAAACCCCGACGTAGACGCATTCAAGGCTGTCCGTGGTTATCACAAGGGCTGGAATGAAGCTGAATATGATATTAAAGGCACAAAAATTAAATGTGCAGTTGCAAGCGGACTCGGTAATACAAGAGAGCTTATTGAGGCGATCAGACGGGGAGAGGTCAGCTATGATTTTGTAGAAATAATGGCTTGCCCCGGCGGCTGCGCAGGCGGCGGCGGTCAGCCGATACATCCGTTTGAAATGTTTGACGAGCGCGGCGAAAGACTTCGCAGGCTTGACTATAACAATCCTGTAAGATTTTCACACGAAAATCCGTCTGTTAATAAACTGTACAGCGAATACCTTATAAAGCCTCTCGGTGAAAAATCTCATCATTTGCTGCACACGGATCATAATGCATATTCAGTAAAATAAAATAAAAAAACAACTAAACCGCAGTAGCTGCTACTGCGGTTTAACTTTTGCTTTTTGTTATTTAATTTTAAAGCTTATGACAGAAACAGGCGGTATATTTAAAATTATTTTATTATTTTCAATACGGTATTGACTGTAAGGCTTTGTTATAACATTTTCTTTGTTTTCAAAGCTGTTATAGGCTTCTTTTTCTGCAGTGAGTATTTGTGCGTCGGCAACAACGGGTGATTTGCCGGTGTCAATATTACATTCAATTTCAAAGCTCTTTTTAAGCGATGCATTTGAAATTGTAACAAACAGCTCTCCGTTTTCATTTACTGATACAGAATGTGTAAGACAGTCAACTCCGCCTTCTTTTTTTTTGTCTTGCTCACTTTCAACCAAATCGTTTTCCTGATGCTCTGCAAACATTTTAAACACATAAAATGTTGGTGTTTTTAGCATTTCTTTACCGTTTGTAAGCACAACCGACTGTAAAACATTAACTGTCTGCGCAAGGTTAGCCATTTTTACTATGTTTGAGTTTTTGTTAAAAATATTTAATGAAAGTGCGGCAACTACAGCGTCACGCATTGAATTCTGCTGATAAAGAAAACCGGGATTTGTACCCTCCTCAACATCGCACCATACGCCCCATTCGTCAACTATAAGAGCTATCGGACGGTCTTTGCGCTCAAGCCTGTGTATTATTTCACCGTGCTTTTTTATAAGCTCGTCCATATCCATGGCATCTTTTATTGTATGGTAGTATTCTTCGTCTGAAAATACCTTGGCACTGCCTTTTTTGTCCCATTTGCCTGTCGGCAGGGAATAGTGGTGCAGGCTGATGCCGTAAGGGCAGGTGCCGCTGATGGATTCAATAACCTTTTCAGTCCAGTTATAGTTTCCGTCACCTGCGCCGCAGGCAATTTTTAAAAGATGGTTTCCCGAATAATCCTTGCAGAAGGTCTGGTATTTTCTGTATTCGTCCGCATAGAATTCGGGGCGCATATTTCCGCCGCCGCCCCAGTTTTCATTACCGACACCTATATATTTGAATTTCCATGGCTTCTCTCTGCCGTTTTTTCTGCGTTCATTTGCGAGAGAAGACTTGCTGTCTGAGGTTATGTATTCAACCCAGCTTTGCATTTCCCAGACAGTGCCGCCTGACATATTAGCCGCAAGATAAGGCTCACAGCCTAATTCTTCACATAAATCAAAAAACTCATGTGTGCCGAAATGATTTGTTTCTTCAACGCCGCCCCAACAGGTGTTTATTCTGACGGGTCGCTCTGATTTTTCTCCTATACCGTCACGCCAGTGATATTCCTCTGCAAAACAACCGCCCGGCCAGCGTAAAACGGGGATTTTAATTTCCTTTAAAGCATCAATAACATCTTTTCTGACACCGTTGATATTGGGAATATCCGAGTCTTCACCGACATACATACCGCCGTAAATACAGTATCCTAAATGTTCGGAAAAATGACCGTAAATTTCTTTGTTGATGTGTGAAATCTTTTTGTTCGGATTTATAGTAAGCTTTTTCATACAGACCTCCTTTATTTTATGAGTTAATAATACACTGTAAAATAAATCTTTTCAATAATTATTTATAATGCAATTCTAAATAATTTCAAAAAAATTGCAAAAAAGTATAGCATTGTTTTAAAATATAGTTTATAATGTTATTCAGTTAATAATAGGAGGGGTAGGCTTGCAGTCAAAATATTCTGTATCTCTTGACAAAATAATTAAAGAATTTGATTTGGAGGTAGCTTATTTACCTGCACCTGCAAACGAGCTTTCCGTTACCTCGCCCGATGTTAACAGACCCGGTCTTATACTTGCCGGCAGGGACGATTATTTTGACCCTTACAGAGCGCAGTTCTTGGGTCTTTCAGAAATTGAGTTTTTAAAAACGCTTGATGAAAAAACTCAGTCAGATGCTCTTAAAAGACTTTGTCAGAAAAAACCGCCGTTTATTCTGGTGACGAGAGGTCTTGAACCTCCGAAATCGCTTTATGAGCATATTAAAAAGTTTAAAGTCCCGCTTTTAAAGACGACCGAGGAAACCTCAAGCACTATGTCGGCGCTTATTGCTTATCTGGGCACAGAGCTTGCAGACAGAATTACAAGACACGGTGTTCTTGTTGAGGTTTACGGCGAGGGTATTCTTATTATAGGCGACAGCGGAGTAGGTAAGAGCGAAACTGCGGTTGAGCTTATTAAAAGGGGACACCGACTTATTGCTGACGATGCGGTTGAAATCAGAAAGACCTCTTCCAAAACGCTTGTAGGCTCGGCACCCGACAATATACGGCATTTTATTGAGCTGCGTGGCATAGGCATTATAAATGCACGCAGAATTTTCGGTATGGGCGCTGTTAAGCTTTCAGAAAAAATAAATATGGTAATTCAGCTCGAGCCCTGGAATCCCGAAAAGGTATATGACAGAATGGGTATTGAGAATGAATATATCAATATAATGAATGTTAAAATTCCGCTGACTGTCGTACCCGTTAAACCGGGCAGAAACCTTGCAATTATTATTGAGGTTGCCGCTATGAATAACAGACAGAAAAAAATGGGCTACAATGCGGCAAAGGAATTACTTCATCAGCTTGGCATACCCGATGAAGAGCCGGAGTCAGAAGAAATTGAAATCTGGCAGAACTATTAAGTTTTTATAATATTTAATATAAATATTAGGAGGATATTATGTACAGAATAGGCGTTGATCTCGGTGGTACAAATATTGTAGCAGGTGTTGTTGATGAGTATTACAGAATTGTCGGCAGAGGCACGGCTCCCACAGCTTGCCCCCGTCCGTCATGGGAAATTATCAACGATATAGCTACTGCTATCAATCTTGCGGTTGAGGATGCTGACATTACAATGGACGATGTTTTGTCAATAGGTATCGGAACACCCGGTTCGGTAAATAAGCATTACGGTGTTATTGAATATGCCAACAACCTCGGATTTGATAATGTTCCTGCAAGAGATATTCTTCAGTCACAGTTTGACAAACCTATCTACATTGAAAATGACGCTAACTGCGCTGCTCTCGGCGAGGCTATTGCCGGTGCAGGTGACGGCGTTGAAAACTTTGTTGCCGTTACACTCGGCACTGG
>ONBD01000013.1 GCA_900315985.1 uncultured Eubacteriales bacterium
ATTAACCTTATAGGCTCGTTTGATAAAGAAAAATCACTTTCACTTATAAAAGAAAAATTCAGCACTGTTGAGCGTGAGCCGGCAGAGAATAACACACTTTTTGTTGAAAAGGCAGAGGATGTTACAGAAGTCTGCGAGGAAATGGAAATTAACCAGTCAAAGCTCGTGTTAGGTTACAGAAGCGGTATGGCAGACCGTAACGACAGAATGTACGCAAGACAGGTTTTTACAGATGTTTTCGGCGGCGGACCTTATTCAAGGCTTTTTATGAATGTGCGTGAAAAGCTCAGCCTTTGCTATTACTGCTCTGCAAGGCTTTACAGGGAAAAGGGCTTGGTTGTAATTCAGTCGGGCATTGAAAATGATAACAAGCAAAAGGTGCTTGACGAAATAGAAAAGCAGCTTGAAATAATGCGTGAAAACAAGTTTGAAGAAGCAGATTTCATAGCTTCAAAGACTGCTATATGCGACTCCTTAAGAGGTGTTTTTGACTCGCCCGAGGGCATTGACGCTTACCTTAACACAAAAATTGACGAAAATATTATACCTATGGACGAGGTAATCAAAAATTACGAAGCAGTTACAAGGGAAGAGGTCGCAGAGTGTGCGGCTGAAATTTCCCTTGACACCGTATATATGCTCGCAGGAAAGGAGGACGGCTCCGATGAGTAAAATAAATGAAGTAGTTTCAGAAAGACTCGGCGAAAAATACTACGAAATAGAACACGATTCGGGTCTTAAAATGCTTGTTTACCCGAAAGAGAATTACGCCTCTGCCTATGTAATATTCGGCACAAAATACGGCTCTATTGACACTCAGTTCAAATTGGCTGAGGACAGCGATTACACCGTAGTGCCCGAGGGCATTGCGCATTTTCTTGAGCACAAGCTTTTTGAAAGCGAAGAGCTTGACGCCTTTGAACGCTATGCAAAGACAGGCGCAAATGCAAACGCTTACACCTCGTTTGACCGTACCTGCTATCTTTTCAGCTGCTCAAAAAATCTTGACAAAAACCTTGAAATCCTTTTGGACTTTGTAACACATCCGTATTTCACCGAGGCTACCGTTCAGAAGGAACAGGGAATTATCGGTCAGGAGATTAAAATGACTCAGGACGATCCCTCCTGGGCGTCGCTCTTTACGCTTCTTGAGGCAATGTATAAGGAGCATCCCGTAAAAATTGAAATTGCAGGTACGGTTGAGTCAATTTCGCATATTACTGCAGATTTGCTTTACAAATGCTACAACACATTTTACAATTTAAGCAATATGGTATTCTGCGCTGTGGGCAATGTGGATGTTGACACAGTTCTGTCTGTTGCAGACAAGGTGCTTAAAAAGCAGGAGCCTATTAAAATTGAACGCAGATTTTTCCCTGAGCCCGATAATGTCAACAGTGAATATGTTGAGAAAAGACTTGCAGTGGCTTCACCTATATTTTCGTTAGGCTTCAAGGAAAATATTTCCACGCCCGAAAGAAGCACAAGGGAGATTATTATAAGCCAGCTTCTTCTGGATGTTATTGCAGGCCCGACCTCGCCGCTTTATAATAAAATGCTGGCGCAGGGGCTTGTAAACACAAGCTTTGACTCTGAGTATTTCTTCGGCTACGGCTATTCTGCCGTGCTGTTTACAGGCGAAAGCGAAAACAGCAAGGCAGTTGCCGAAATGATTAAAGACGAAATTAAAAAGCTTCAAAAAGACGGCATAAGCGAAGAAGATTTTCAGAGAGTCCGCAAAAAGCTGTACGGCAGAGTTGTTATGGCATTTAACGATGTCGACGAAATTGCAAACAATATGATAGCTTCATCTTTTGCAGGCGAAAGCGTATTTGAGGACGCAGAAATTCTTAACAGCCTTACACTTCAGGAGGTAAATTCAAGACTTAAATCTTCTATTGACACCGACTGCTGTTCGCTGTGCGTAATTTTACCCGAGGAGAGGTAATTATGACTTTTCTTACAGATTTAACAGAGGTCAAATTCACGGCTATTGACCACACCTTTAATGTGTACTCAACTCTTGTTGAGTTTAACACGCCTTTTTCCGATAATGTGATAAGCATTAAATTTTACGGTGTGATTATAGCCTTCGGCTTTTTGCTTGCCGTGCTTTTCGGCGGCAGAATTGCTTACAAATGGAAGATTGACCTTAACAAAATGATTGATGTGCTTATTTTCGGCACTCTCGGCGGAATTGTAGGCGCAAGGCTTTACTATGTTCTGTTTGAGTGGAGCTATTACAGAAATCACCTTGCGGAAATTCCGCAAATTTGGCAGGGCGGACTTGCCATTTACGGCGGACTTTTAGGCGGCATACTTGCGGCATACTTCACCTGCAAGAAGATTGACCTGAATTTCTATAAGCTTCTCGATATGTGCGGTATGAGCTTCCTTATCGGTCAGGGTATCGGCAGATGGGGTAACTTCACAAATCAGGAGGCGTTCGGCACAAATACCTCTATGCCTTGGGGTATGTACTCTGACAAGGTTGAGGCATATCTGCTTGACAATCAGGGCATGCTTCTTTCACACGGCATTTCAGTTGACACGCTCTCCCCTGTTCACCCTACATTTTTGTATGAGTCGATATGGTGCATTGCAGGATTCTTTGTAATTTACTACATATTGAGAAAGCATTATAAATTCGCAGGTCAGCTTATACTCTGCTACGGCGTTATTTACGGACTTGAAAGAGCTGTCGTAGAGGGCTTCAGGACTGACAGCCTTTATCTCGGCGACACAAATATAAGAATTTCACAGATTCTCTCGGCTGTAATTGCCGTGCTTTGCCTCGCAATTCTTATTGCAAAATTCCACGAGCTTAAAAAGCACCCGAAGCCGTATAATCCCGTTGAGGTATTGCCTGCCGACAAGGATTATGTTGTTAAAGAGCTGTTTGAAGAAACCAAAGAAAGAAAAAATATCAAAAAGGTTCAGAAAAGCAAAATAAGAACACAGGAAAGAAAGCTCAGAGGAATTGACGACGAAGCCATAGCCCGTGAAAAAGAGCAGGCTGCTATTGCAAAAGAGGAAAAGAAAGCAGAAAAGAAAAGCGAAAAAGAGCAGATTAAAAATCTTGCTAAAATGCAGAAGGAAAGAATTAAGGAAAAAGAACAGCAGTTAAGGGAGGGCAACAAAAATGGCAAAAATAATTGACGGGAAACTCGTTTCGCAGTCTGTCAGGGATGATGTTGCCTTACAGGTTAAAGAGCTTAACGAAAAAGGCGTTTCGGTTGAATTGGCGGTTATAATAGTAGGCAACAACCCCGCTTCAAGAACATATGTGAACAACAAGAAAAAGGCTTGCGAAGCTACGGGTATTGTTTCTGTTGAGTATGCTCTGCCCGAAGAAACAACTATGACAGAGCTTTTAGCGCTTATAGAAAAGCTCAACAATGACAACAAGACAAACGGAATTCTCTGTCAGCTCCCACTGCCGAAACAGCTTGACGAAAAAATGGTAATTGCCGCCATTTCGCCCGAAAAGGATGTCGACGCCTTCCATGCAATAAACACGGGGCATATTATGATAGGCGACTATTCATTTTTGCCCTGCACGCCTGCAGGCATAATGGAAATGCTGAAATATTATAATATTGAAATCGAGGGCAAAAACTGCGTGGTAATCGGCAGAAGCAATATTGTAGGCAAGCCTATGGCAATGCTTCTGTTACAGAAAAACGGCACGGTTACAATTTGCCATTCAAAGACAAAGAATTTAGCTGAAATTACCCGCAAAGCAGATATACTTGTTGCGGCAGTCGGTAAGGCGTATTTTGTTACGGCAGATATGGTCAAAGACGGCGCTGTTGTAATTGATGTAGGTATGAACAGAAATGCAGAGGGCAAGCTCTGCGGCGATGTCGACTTTGATGAGGTTTCAAAGAAGGCGTCATATATAACGCCTGTTCCCGGCGGCGTAGGACCTATGACAATAGCCACGCTTCTGAAAAACACCGTTACCGCCGCCAAACAGCAAAACGGTATTGAAAGTTAATTTCAGATAATAGCAACATTGAGGCGAAGCAATTCGCCTCTTTTTTATAAATCGGAGTTAGTCGACATCTTTGATGTCGACGGCGATATAAATTCCTGACGGAATTAGCGATATATACTTTCAGTATGCGATATAACTTCGTTGCGATATGCCCTTACGGGCACAAAATAAGGAATTTATATTATATCGCATACGAGCAAAGCGAGTGTATATCGCAATTTGCAAAGCAAATTATCTCGCATTGTCCGTAAGGACAATATATCGCTTCATCCCTGCAAACTCAAATTTGTATAAAAAATGATATTGACTAAGTTTACAATTTATTTTATTATAAATATGTTATTTTAATAATTCAGGGGGATTATTTATGGGCGAAAAAGTTAAAACACAAAAGTATATGAATTTTAAAGAAATCGCCGCCTATTCTCTCGGCCTTTTCGGCTTTCAGGCAATAGTCGGACTTCTCAATTCATATCAGGCAGAGTTTGACGCTTCAATTCTCGGCGCAGACATTGCTATTGTAGGTATTCTTATTCTTGTGGCAAAAATTCTTTCAGCTGTTTTTGACCCGATTGTAGGCAATATGATTGACCGTTCAAAAAGCTCAAGAGGTAAATTCAAATCAATGATACTTAAATCCATCATTCCTCTGCTTGTAATGAGCGCAGTTGTATTTTTAAATGTTCCCTTTAAGGAAAACAAGCTTGCAATTTATATCTGGATTTTTGTTACATATCTTATCTGGAGCCTTGCGATGACTCTGGGCGATGTTCCCTCACAGGGTATTGCTTCGGTGCTTACTCCCGACCCGACAGAGAGAACAAATGTTGTTTCAATTTCAAACACCTTCAAGCAGATAGGCTTCTCTGCCTGCGTTGTAATTGTTCCCGTTGTCTGCCTTATAATCAAGGGCGGCTCAAAGGTTATAGTTGCAAAAGGTGAAACAGACACACCTATGATTGCTTCGGAGTATTTCTGGACTGCAGTTCTGACAGCTGTTCTCGGCTGTCTGCTGTTCTCGCTTATCGGTTTTGTAAACAAGGAGAGAGTTCCTTATCAGTCAGGCGAAAAGACAACCTTTAAGGATATGATAGGCGCACTTAAGGACAACAAGCCTTTGATGCTCGTTATCGTTTCTTATTTCCTCGGCTTCGGCAGACAGATGGCTATGGGTATTCAGGTTCAGGCGGCAAATGTACTTTTGGGCTCACAGAACCTTGTTGCAGTTCTCGGTATAGTTACTGCAATCGGCTCAATGATTTCTATGGCAATCTGCCCCGTGCTCATAAAGAAGATGGGTGAAAAGAAGGTTTACATTTTACTTTCTGTTTACGGCTTCGTTGTATCGGTACTTTCATTTATAGTAGGTCATTTCTGGTTTATAAATCCCGAAAACACCGTGCTCACAATTTTGTTCTACGCTTCGCTGTTCCTTATAGGTCTTCAGTTTGCAGCCGTAACGCTTATGCCTATGATTATGACAGCTGACTGCGTTGACTACTATGAGTACACCACAGGCAAGAGAATGGAGGGCGCAGCTTATTCAATTCTTACCCTTACAATTAAGGTTTGCCTTGCTTTAGGCGTTGCATTGGGTCTTGTATTTATTCAGTTCTCAGGCTATTCGGACACAGTAAACGCTATTGCCGCAGGTACTGCAACAGGCTTCACAAATACCACAAAAGATATTGTATTCTTTGCATACACGGCAGTTCCGGGTATACTCGCATTGCTTTCAATTTTCCCGATTCTCAAGTATGATATTGTCGGCGAAAGAAAGCAGCAGATAGCTGACGAGCTTCAGAAGAGAAGAGCAGAAAAAGCCGAATAAGCTATTGCTCACATAACAAACACAACAAAAAGCAGCGTTCAGTGAACGCTGCTTTTAATTTTAATATTGTATTTATTTATTTTCTATAATTCTTTTTATAAACGCATTGGTGGTCTGCGCCCACTGATAGCCTGTCATATATTCACCCGTATACTGCTCTTTTATTTGCTCATTGCCCTTTGCAAGCTGATAAAAATCGCAGTCGAATTTTGACATATCAACACTGCGCTGATTTCGCACATCAATGAGTATTTCCGAAATGTCTGCATCACTCAACGCAACCCTCAGGCTTTTAAGCACCTTTCTGAAAAGCGACTGCACACTCTCGTCATAATCCCTGTCTGGCCAGAGGACTGAAATTGCATTTTCCGTGCTTACAGAGCCTCCCCTTCTGTCTACAAGCAGAGCGAGAAGCTCCTTTGATTTTGATGACGAAAAGTAAACGGGCTTATTGTCAACAAAAACATCAAAATAACCGAAGGTCTTTATGAAAACACGGGGCTTTTCAGCCTGGTGTATAAACGGCTTGATTTTGGCAAGCTCTTTTCGTATCATATCCTGAGAAAACGGCTTTAAAACATAACCTACTGCATTTACGCCGAAGGCTTCAAAGGCATACTCTTTAAAGCCCGTAACAAATATTATTTTAATGTCGGGGTGAATTCTTGTAAATCTTTTGGCAAGTTCAAGACCCGTCATTACAGGCATTTCAATGTCGAGAAAAGCGGCGTCAATGTCGTCATTCATTGCCGCATATTCAAGTGCGTCAGCAGGATTTGAAAATGTTGCAAGGCTTTCAACCTCGTCAATCTGATTGCAAATATCCTTTAAGTCCTCAAGTACAAGTCTTTCGTCATCTACTGCAATTATTTTCATATTTCCATCTCCTCTATAATATCTGATTTCTTGTCAAGACTGTCAATCTCCTGCAGGGAGCTGACATTTTTGTTTTTCGGAAGCTTTACGGTGAATTTCGAGCCTTTGCCGATTTCACTCTCAACCGAAACCGTAGCGCCCATAATAGTTTCAAAGCGTTCCTTTATATTTTTAAGCCCGACATGTGAACGGTTGTCATACTGCTTATTGAATGCCGACCTGACATCAAAGCCGACGCCGTCATCCTCAACAATAATATAATAATTCTCTTCGTCCTCGTCGGTTGAAATTGTAACCGAGCCGCCCTCGGCTTTCTTTGTAACGCCGTGCTTGATGGCGTTTTCAACTATCGGCTGAACGCTGAGTGTCGGTACAAAGAAGCTGTCGGGACCTATTTCATAGAAAATATCGAGCTTGTCCTGAAAACGAAGCTGTTCTATGTTGCAGTAGTATTTTACATGCGCCAGCTCCTCCGAAAACGGTATGGGGTCGGTTTTTGTGAGTGAGTCCATATTACCCCTCAGGTAAAGTGAAAAGTCAATTACAGCCTTCTCCGCCTTTTCGGGATCACGCTTTATAAGCGACTTGATTGTATTTAGCGCATTATACATAAAATGCGGCTGAATCTGCGAAAGCATAATCTGGACATTTGCTCTTTCAAGCTCTGTTTCGAGCCTCTGCGAGTCGAGTGCGTAATTGAATATCTTTCTTATTCTGAACGCATGTATAATTGCCGTAAACAGTACAAAAAGCAGGAAGCACACAGGCATAAAAGATGAAAGATTTACGCCAGTAAGTCCGTTAACATAAAGCACATCAACAAGAAGTCCCAAAACTATGAAGATGTACGAAAACAGATACAAAAGAGCATAATCCGTCTTTTTTACTGCCTCAATACACATCTTGTTGATAATGTAAATATCAATAATTATTGAAAGCAGCTGTAAAATCATATAGTAATAAATGTCGAAAATCGAATTCGGCAAAAAGTTAATGCCTATTGCAAGCAGTAAAAACAGTGCGCTGAAGGAAACATAGACATTGTCATTGAGCTGAATTTTAAGACATTTTGCTATATAAACAAGCGCTATAAGCTTAATAATAAAGGTCGAAATAAAGGTGAAAATCGAAATATCCTCAAAGCTTACATCAAAAAGCATGTGCTGAATTACCGCATAGCTTTCGGAGGTTACGAGTATTCGTATAAGCAATACAAATGAAAGCACGGGAAGCCAGAGCGAATAAAGCTCCTTGTCAACAAGGCGTTTGAGAATTAAGAATATGAAGCCGCAGGAAAATACAATACCGCAGATTATAAAACGCTGCGCCGCTGTCTGCGCCTGCGCTGTACGGTCAGCATTGTAATTCGCAAGCTTTACAGGCATATAAAGCCCTATGTTATTGCGTGCTGCAAGCTCCACTACGACCCTGTACCTTGAGCCTGCCTCCAATGCAAAGGGAAGCGCATTTCGTGAAGCGGTAGTCCATATTTCATCATAGCTTTCTGCAGCATTGCCGCTTTCACAGACAAGCACGCCGTTTATATAAATTCTGTATGCGCTTGTTATATTGGGTATGTAAATTGTAAGATACTCTTCTGCGTTTACATTGTTTATCATACATTCGTAAGAGCAGATGCCGCTTGAAGCGTAGCTTTTATTGTTAAGCGTATAATTAAAGGCAGACGGCACCTTGAGAGATGAGGTTAAAGTTGCCTCCTCATTCTGACCGCTGACTATAAAAGCATTATCGTAAAAGCGCCAGTTTCCCGAAAGGTAAACGCTCTGACCGTTGTCAAAATCCACTGCGGACAGGTTGAAAATGCTATCCTCTTCCAAAGCCTGCGCTTTATTGACGGCAAAATTGCCTGACAGGGCAACAAGACCGACGCAGATTATTATTGAAAAAACTACCGCAAGCGTCATAATATTCGATTTTCTGACTGAATATGAATTAGCCACTGCCCTGCCCCCTTTTAGTTATATTAAAACATTTTAATTATATAGTAAATTGATAAATAATACAAGAGTTTTTATTTTAAAGCGTTGACAATCCTTAATTATAAATGTATAATTTTTAAGATTATATTGGATTATTATGTTTACATAATTTAAGGAGATATTTTTATGGAATGGACATCACTTAACGAACTGAGAGA
Organism: uncultured Eubacteriales bacterium; assembly: GCA_900315985.1. GTDB lineage: Bacteria > Bacillota > Clostridia > Oscillospirales > Acutalibacteraceae > Fimenecus. The sequence goes on from ONBD01000013.1 coordinate 8,866, forward strand.
GAAGTATCTTTCTTTCTTCGAGAGCAAGGGACATCTTCGCCTTGAAAGCTTTTCGCTTATACCCAAGGATGACAAGAGTCTTTTGCTTATAAATTCGGGTATGGCACCGATGAAAAAGTATTTCACGGGTGAAATTACACCGCCCAGAAACAGAGTTACTACCTGCCAGAAGTGCATCCGTACACCCGACATTGAAAGTGTCGGCAAAACTGCCCGTCACGGCACATATTTTGAAATGCTCGGCAACTTCTCATTCGGCGACTACTTCAAGAGCGAGGCTGTTGAATGGGCATGGGAGTTTTTGACAAAGGTGCTCGAAATACCTGCAGACCGTCTCTGGATAACCATATATGAAAGTGATGACGAGGCAGAGCAGATTTGGGAGAATAAAATCGGTATTCCGCATAACAGAATAGTCCGTCTCGGCAAAAAGGATAACTTCTGGGAACACGGCTCAGGACCCTGCGGACCTTGTTCGGAGATACACTTTGACCGTGGCGAAGCTTACGGACCGTTTGAAAGCTTCGAGCAGGCAAGTGATTGCGACAGAATAATCGAAATCTGGAACCTCGTATTCAGCCAGTTCAACAACGACGGCGAGGGAAACTACACAGAGCTTAAGAACAAAAACATTGACACAGGCATGGGACTTGAACGCCTTGCCTGCGTAATGCAGAATGTCGATAACATCTTTGAGGTTGACACGGTTCAGAATATTATGAAGCACATCATAAAGTTTGCAGGCGTTGAGTATCACACCGACGCACAGAAAGATATTTCGCTCCGTGTTATTACCGACCACATCAGAAGCACTACAATGATGATAGGCGACGGCGTTATGCCTTCAAACGAGGGCAGAGGCTATGTATTAAGAAGATTGCTCAGAAGAGCCGCAAGACACGGCAGACTGTTAGGCATCAACGGCACATTCCTCTACGAAGTTGCCGACACGGTTATAAACGAAAACAAATCAGCTTACCCCAACCTTGTTGAAAAGAGAGATTTCATTATAAATGTTATAAAAGCAGAGGAAGAAAGCTTTGCAAAGACTATTGATACAGGTCTTGCTATTTTCAATCAGATGATAGAGGGTCTTTCGGGTAATGAGCTTTCGGGCGAGGATGCCTTCAAGCTTTCGGACACCTACGGCTTCCCGATAGATTTAACCAAAGAATTGCTCGAAGAAAAAGGTCTTACTGTTGATGAGGAACGCTTCAAGGAGCTTGTTAAAGAGCAGAAGCTTCGTGCAAGAGCTGCTCACAAGGGCGCAGGTGCAGAAGCCTGGGAAGGCTCAGGCGTGGCGGTTAAGGATTTGGAAAAAACCGAATTCACAGGCTACACTCAGCTTAACGCAGAGGCTGAAATCAAGGCTATTATAAAAGACGGCGAAAGAGCTGAATTTGCAAGCTCTGACGAAAGTGCAATAATTGTACTTGACACAACGCCCTTTTATGCCGAAAGCGGCGGTCAGGTCGGCGACATAGGCAAAATTACAGGCGACGGCTTTGTATTCGAGGTTGAAAACACGACCAAGACGCATGACGGCATTATTCTTCATCACGGCATGCTCACCGAGGGCGAAAGCTTAAAGCTCGGCGACAGGGTTTTATGTGCCGTTGACGAAAAAACAAGACTTGCTACAATGCGCAATCATACTGCGGCGCATCTTTTACAGGCGGCGCTGCGAAAAATTCTCGGCAGCCATGTTGAGCAGGCAGGTCAGCTTGTAAACGCAGAGGAATGCCGCTTCGACTTTACGCATTTCTCGGCTCTTACGGGCGAGGAATTGAAGGCTGTTGAAAACGAGGTTAACTCGGTAATTATGCAGGCTGTTCCCGTTGACACGAAGGAAATGCCTATTGACGAGGCTAAAAAGCTCGGCGCAATGGCACTCTTCGGCGAAAAGTACGGCGATATAGTAAGAGTTGTAAAGGCAGGCGATTTCTCAACCGAGCTTTGCGGCGGTACGCATGCGAAGAATACAGGCAATTTAGGTCTGTTCAAGATTGTTTCGGAATCCTCTGTTGCTTCGGGTGTACGCAGAATAGTTGCTGTTACAGGCTTCAACTTCTTAAATTATGTTGACAACGCAAACAGACAGATTTATGATGCGGCGGCGGCATTAAAGCTTTCAAATGTAAGCGACCTTGTTCAGAAGGCGGCGGCAGTTACGGCTGAACTGAAAGAGAAGGAAAAGGAAATTGCCCGTCTTAATTCCGAAATAAACGCTCAGATGGCAAAGGCGTTTGATGTTATAGATTTGGGTGCAGTAGAGCTTATTGCAAACGGCAAGCTTGACAGCTCTGTCGACATACGCTCGCTTGCAGAAACGCTTCGTGACGAAAAAGACAACAGAGTTGTTGTTCTCGCTTCAATTAACAGCGAAAAAGGCACAGCCACATTTGTCTGCGCCTGCGCTAAAAAAGCTATTGAAAGCGGCGTGCTCGCAGGCAATGTTGTTCGTGAGGTTGCTAAAATTGCAGGCGGCAACGGCGGCGGCAAGCCCGATTTTGCTATGGCAGGCGGCAAGGACATAACAAAGGTTGACGACGCTCTGTACGCTGCTGACGGCATTGTAAAATCTTTCATAAAATAAGGAGTGTAAATATGGATTGCTTATTTTGTAAAATAATCGCAGGTGAAATCCCTTCAAACAAGGTTTATGAGGATGACAAAATTCTTTGCTTCAGGGACATAAACCCTCAGGCAGAGGTTCACGCTTTGGTTGTTCCTAAAAAGCATATTGCCTGCGCTAATGAAATCAACGCAGAAAACTCAGAAACAGTTGCATACATTTTTGAGAAAATTCCCGAAATTGCAAAGCTTCTGGGCGTCAGCGATTACAGAATTATCAATAACTGCGGTGAGGGCGCAGGTCAGACTGTTATGCACCTGCACTTCCACATTTTAAGCGGCTCAAACCTCGGTGAAAGACTCGTTTAAGCAAAAATGAAAAGAACATTTGCTTTGACAGGCTTTACTATGTTGAGCACATTGCTTGTGTTCTGTAATATTAAGAGTGCAAAAGCGGTAAGCGTTGCTGTAATGGCATCGCTTGCCGTTTTGTTGTTTTCGGTTGTGTTTTACGCTTTTAAAAAGAGCAAAGCGCTTATTGCAGTAAGCCTGTGCGTGTTTATTGCGCTGTGCAGTTTACAGCTGAGCAATATAAATTATGAAAACAACAAATATTTATACTGTGACAAGGAGATAAATATTTCAGGCTCTCTCAATGCCCTGCCCTACTTTGAAAACGGCAGGCACTACTACCCCGTTGAAACTTCTTTTATAAACGGTGAAAGATGCAGACTGAGCATAAGGCTTGTCAGCGCTTCGCCCATTGATTTTGAGCCGGGCGACGAAATAAAAGCGAGCGTTAAAACTTATCTTCTCGGCAAGGATGACGAAAACTTTGTAAATTACTACCGTTCAAAAGCTATGAGCTTCGGCGGATATATTCAGAGGGGCGAAAATGCCGAGGTCAGAAAGAATGTCAATCACAGCATTACGGAGTTATTGCTTGAATTGAGAAGCAGAATGTGTATAAGCATAATGTATGTTTTACCCAATGACAGCGGAGCGGTGCTTTGTTCAATAGTGCTCGGCGAGAAATCGGAATTGAGCGACAGGGCGCAGAATGCCTTCAGAATCAGCGGTGTTTCGCATCTGTTTGCAGTTTCGGGCTTGCATTTGAGCGTATGGTCTGCGCTGATATTCGGCTTTATGAAAAAACTGCGTCTTTCAAATAAGAAGGCAGGCATATTTTCAATTCTTTTCTGCATATTTTTTATGCTGCTGACAGGACTTAACCCGCCTGTTGTCAGGGCAGGCTTTATGATGATAATACTGTACGGCTCCGATTTGTTTTCAAGAGAAGCTGACGCTTACAACTCAATAGGTCTTGCAGTAACGGTTATGCTTTTATTTAACCCGTACTGTGCGCTGAGCATAAGTCTGTGGCTTTCTTTACTTGCCACACTCGGAATACTCCTTCTCAATGAGCCTGTCGGAAGCGCACTTGAAAAAGCTAACACTTTCTTAACGGGTAAAAAGCCCGGGAAGCTTTCTTCCGCAATTCTTTCGATTATAAGTGTTAGCGTCAGCGTAACTGTATTTTCCCTGCCCGTTTATATTTTCAAATTCAATAATTTTTCATCGCTGATTTTAATTTCAAATCTGCTTATGGTCAGCATAGGTACTCTTTGTATGGAGCTTGCAGGTACGGCTTCAATACTTATGCTTATAAATCTCGGCTTTCTCGGCAAACCGCTTATGATGATTGCCGGCTTTCTTTCAAAAATTCTTCTGAAAACTGCCATGACTCTTTCGGGATTCAGGTATGCGCTCATACCCGTAAACAGCGCAGCTTCAAGGATTTGCTTTGCAGTAATTATAATTTCTGTTGCAGTGCTTCTGATATTGAAAATCAAAAGCAAAAGAGCCGTAAAGGCGTGTGCCTTTACACTTGTTTTGGCGTTTGTAATTACAAATGCCACAGTTTATTTTACGGATTTCAACCGACTGAACCTGTGTATTGACAGCACACAAAACGGAACAGGCATTGTTATGAAATACAAGGGAAAAAGTATGGTGTTCTGTTCACGGCTTGACAGCTTTGAGGAGTACGAGCTGACACAAAGCATTACAAATCTTGCCGTTTCAAGCGTTGACTGTCTTGTTCTGCCCGACTGCAAAAGCTTTGACGGGGCAACGCTTAACAAAGTAATCCAAAGCTTTGATGTGAGAAATCTGCTTGTGCCGACAGGCTGTGCAGACTCCCCTGCCTGTCTTGAATGTAACACGGGATTTTTTGACAGCTCCGAAATAAATATAATTCCCGACGAACTGACGGTTTATCTTAATTCCGATGCGGCAAAAATAGTTTTCTTCAATACAGAGATTGTAATTTTATTCAGAAATGATATAATATTAAATAACAGTGATGCAGATATACTTGTTTCACCGGGCGAATTACCCGAAAAGAATGATTTAAGCGGCGTTCGGCTGTGCGTATTCTCGGGTACTTCAGACGAAACAACAGACAGCAGAATTGTCAGCACAGCTGAGCTTGGCACGGTGAAAATTACTGTTAACAAAGACCAAAGCTTTTCATACGGGAGGGCGGCAGATGCCTTTAATTGACGAGCAAACGCTCAAGGGTCAGATTAAAGAAAACAAGTTTCAGACTTCATATCTCATTTACGGCAGCGAGGCATATTTAAAGCAGTACTATGCAAATCTTATAGCCTCAAAATGCGTAAGCAAGGATATGGAGGGCTTTAACCTGCGCAAATTTGACGCAGAAAACAACAACGACATAAGAGAGCTTATGGAAGCTACCGACACCCTGCCCGTATTTTCGGAATACACCTGCACGCTTATGAAAAATTTTGCGCTTGACAGTATGTATTCGCAGGACAAGACAGGCTTTGAGGAATGGCTTAAAAATATGCCCGAAACCACCGTTGCGGTATTCTGGCAGGACACAACCGAAATCAACCCGAAGAAAAATGCAAAATGGAAAAGCGTAATTGAGCTTTTTAACAAGTACGGCGCAGTTTTATGCCTTGACACAATGGACAGAAATTCGCTTGCAAAAACCGTTGCAGGCGGACTTAAAAAGCGTGGCAAGGAAATTGACAGGGTTACTGCATTTTACCTTATAGATACTGTCGGCGACGATTTGAATATTCTCTTAAACGAGGTCGACAAGCTTGCAAACTACTGTCAGGGCGAAAGTGTTACGAAGGCTGACATTGACGCTGTGTGCATAAAGTCGCTTGAAGCGAATGTGTTTGACCTGTCAAAATCGCTTGTCGGCAGAAACCTGTCAAGGTGCTATCATATTCTCAACAAGCTGTTTGAGGACAAGGAAAAGCCTGAAATGATTTTAGGCGCACTGTGCGGCAATTTTATTGATATGTACAGGGTTAAGCTGTCGCTGTCCTCGGGAAAAAGCGCAGATTACCTTAAAGCGTTCTACAACTATAAAAATACTGAATTCAAGCTGAGAAATGCGCAGAGGGACTGTTCAAGAATTGAACTTAGCTCGCTGAAAAAATGCATTGAGCTGTTATCGGAGGCTGACGGGCTTATAAAGCTTCGCACAAGCGACGAAAAAATAGTGCTTGAAAAGCTGATGCTTGAATTATACAAAGCAATTACGGAGTAATTATGATTAAAATAAAGCAGGCTGTCATAGTCGAAGGCAAATATGACAAAATTAAGCTTGAACAGATACTTGACGCCGTTATAATTCAGACAGACGGCTTCGGTATTTTCAAGGACAAGCAAAAGCAAAAATTCATAAGGGCGCTCGCTGAAAAAAAGGGAATTTTAATACTTACCGACAGCGACTCGGCAGGCTTTGTTATCCGTTCATTCCTGTCGGGAATTGTAAGCCCCGAATATATAACCCATGCCTATATACCCGACATACTCGGCAAGGAAAAGCGCAAAAGCGAGGCTTCAAAGGAGGGCAAGCTCGGCGTTGAGGGCGTAAGCAACGAGGTAATACTCAAAGCGCTTGAAACGGCGGGAATTATAGGCGAGCAGACAGACAGCGACGCCGCCGAAAAGAAGCAGGTTACAAAAACCGACCTGTATGATGACGGCATATGCGGTAAAAGCAATTCACTTGAAAAGCGCAGAAAGCTGCTGAAGGTTCTGAATTTGCCCGAGCGCACAAGCGCAAACAGCATGCTTAAAATTATAAACACCTTTTTAAGCTATGAGGACTATAAGCAGGCTGTTAAAGATATTGAAAACTGATTTTGGAGGATACTATGGACAGGTTAAAAAAGATTCTGACATTTGCGGCGGCTGCCATATCGTTTATGCTGACAGCACTTTCGGTGTATGAAGCAGTACAGAAAAAAGACGAATTGCAGAAAAAGCAGTGAAAAAACCTCGGCATAAGCCGAGGTTTTTTGTAATTTAGGTAAAATCTTTATAAGGACTGATGAATACAGTAGTAATATTCATTTGCCTTATCATAAATAACAATTACCCAATTTGTTGTTGTGTCTATTATGTTTTCTGTTCTGTCTGTGATAAACTCTTTTGAATAAACATCATAAACGCAAATATAACAGTTTTCTGTTAAATCGGTTTGTTTCTTAAAAACATTATCATAGCTGTCCCAATCGAATTGCAACAGAGGACTTGAATCAAGCTTAACCCAATAATTTTCCGACAAATCTTTATTTAACTCATCCGACTGACTGCGTGTTAATTTGAAAAACCAGTATTCTTCAATATCCGTCCAGAGCCATTCAATATGATACCGTCCGTTAATGCCTGACGGGGTGTAAATTTTTACATCGGAGTTATTAAAACAGTCTATCGGCGAAAAAAGTATGTAAAGCTTGTAAATTACAACTAAAATTAAAATCATTAAGCAAACTTTAAGCAGGAATTTAACAATTCTGCTTAAACAGCCTGTACCCTTATAAAGCTTTCCCATTTCCTGTGAAACCTTTTCGCTGTCGCCCATATCTGAAACAGCTCTTTCCTCGGCATCTTCTTCCGCCATTCCGTTGTTAATGTAAAAATCCATAAGCTCGTCGATATGTGCGGCAAGCTCTTTTTCGGTTTCCCGTTTTGCTTTTTTGTTGCTGATTTTAGACACAGCCGTGGCTATGTATTCGTCTTTTCTCATTTATTTATTCCTATCACGGTGAATAATTGTTGTCAGTTGCTTTCTGCATTTCTTTGGCAAGTATGTAATCGCTGTATGCTTTTTCGGGTTGTACGCTGACTTGTTCAAGGACTAGTTCCATTTTATCTCTTGTTTCGCCTGTAAGTTCATAAATACCATAGCTTAGCGTGCGTTCATAATAATCTTCTACATAATGTCTGCAGACATAAATCTTTCCGTCCTCTGTTTTGGCAACGGTTCCTCTTGACAGATAAATACCGTCAAGTCCCTTGAAATACCAACAAATAGAGTAAGCGCCGTCAAGGTCTATCCACGATATTTTTGAGGGTATATATTTCTGTGTGTCAACATCGGGGACGAAATCCCTCGGCGTATTAATTATTTCCCTGAAATCACGCAACTCATCCTGCGTGAAAATACACAGTATATCGGTATCTCGCAGCTTAACTGAAGACAGTTCAGATGTCATAAAATCATAAGGATTAAGAATGCTTCTTCTAACATGAATTTGACCACGAATTCCGTTTGTCATAGTACTTTCTGCAAAATAAGCGTAATCAGGATTATCATTAAGAATCCAGACAAACGGATGATCGAAATACTCCTTTGGGAAACGCTTTGTCGGTTTAAAATATCCGTCAACCGTACACCATGTTCCCGTTTTGGTTGAAACGCCTCGTTCGTCATCCCAGTCGTACGGATAATTAAGCAAAACATAATCATTATAATTATCTATGTATGAGCCACACTCAATATCTGCAATTTCCTGCGGCATTTTACGGGAATAAAGCAATTGACTTGTAAAGCCTGTACCGTAAATGAAATAAAATACTGTGGCATAAAGCAGGCAAAGAATTACGGAAAATACTCTAAGAGCCGTTTTTAATTGCTTCGGTATTTCGTTTCCGTCATCCTTGCATAGGAAATATGTAAAGTATGCAAGGATAAAAGTTGAAGCAGCAGCCGTAATATTAGCGGTAAACGAACTCAAATCGAAGAATACCGAGGAAGGTTCCTCAATCACACACAAAAGAATGTTCAGAATATTGCCTGCAATAATTGCACTCTCACAAATGATCAACAGTTTCAGCAGTTTCCCCTTGTGACAGTATGAAATAATCGTCAGCAAAATGAGAGCAAGTACAACAAGATAGTCTCTTATAATAACTGTTGACCAGTGATTCGTATCGAGAAAGCGGTCAAAATTGGTTAAGCAGATGGAACTTGTAAAGATTCCGAATACCAGTCGGGTGGCAAACACAGCGGTTACTATAATTGCCGCCAAGCCTTTACTTATGCCTTTGTGAAGCTTCGCCATGTCTTCCGATATTTTTTCGGGACCGCCCATATCAGCAACTGCTCTTTCTTCGGCTTCTTCTTTAGAACCGCTTCTGTCGAGATAGAATTCAATCAGCTCGTCGATGTGGGCGGCAAGCTCTTTTTCGGTTTCCCGTTTTGCTTTTCTGTTTGTAATTTTTGACACAGCCTCGGCTATGTATTCCGCTTTTCTCATAACTGTTTAATCTCTATATTTCGCTTTTAGCATTCCTGCGACTGATGCCATGTAAGGAATAAAAGTAAGTGCAATATTAAAACCGACAGATTCATACAAGTTGCTTGTGAAATGGTAAGCTTGAGGATTGTATATAAAATCAAAAACGCCGTTTAGCGCAGATGTCCACCACGATACTGCCTGATACGCAAGTTCATCGTTGGTAACCCATTCAAAAGTGTCTAACATAAACATAAGGATAATATGCGGCAAAAGGAAAAGAAGCGTCCCCGATACTGCACCTATTTCACATTTTATATGTTTACCTAACTTGTAGTACATAATAAGCAACAAATAATTTGTTAAGCTGATTATAATTAAAAAAATCAGAATGTTTTTGTTATACAGAGGAATTTCTTCCGTTTCCGGATCATAAAATACGATTTGTTGCAAAATTCCGCTTCCGTAAGTAATAAGGCTGAACATAAGGTTAAGACTTGCCCACAGAAAAGATATTCCTACTCCCGAAAAGAATAACGTAAGCACGTTTTCACGGATGTTTATATTATGCAACTTGGCAAGCTCTTCGGAAACTGGCTCGGGTGGTCCCATTTCTTCAACCGCTTTTTCTTCGGCATCTTCTTCCGACATTCCGTTGTTAATGTAAAAATCCATAAGCTCGTCGATATGTGCGGCAAGCTCTTTTTCAATTTCCCATTTTTCCTTTTTGCTGTCGATTTTTGACACAGCCGAAGCTATGTATGCGTATTTCTTCATAATGACTCCATAAAGCTTTTTGCGAAGCAAAAATCATAACTCTAAACTCATAACCTGACGGGCGAAAAGTGAATCGCCCCTACATTTTCCCTACACTTTCCCAAGCAATAAATCAAGCGTAATTGAGCACCTTTTTAACCGAGCCTGCAAAGGCTTCAAATTCTTTTTTCTTCTCGGCAAGCTCTTTTAAGCCTTTTTTGGTTATGTGGTAGTACTTTCTGTTTCTGCCGTCAAACTCCTGCCAATAGGATTCAAGAAGCTTTTCCTTTTCAAGCGCATGCAAAATCGGGTACAGCGTGCCCTCGCTCATCTGAAATTCGTTTTCTGACCTTCTTTCAAGCTCACGGATGATTTTGTAACCGTACAAATCCTCCCCTTTCAGAACGCTTAACACCAGAACGGATGTGCTTCCCTTTAACAATTCTTTACTGTATTTCATAATAACACCTCGCATATCAATGTATATACATTGTAACACAAGGTATGGTTGATGTCAATATAAAAAATAAAGTCCACGGCTATAACCGCAGACTTTAATATTTATTGTTACATACTTTTGCTTTGCCGCAGGTATTGCCTGGGAGTTAAACCGAAATGTCTTTTAAATACTGCTATGAAATAAGATTGTGAAGAAAAGCCCAGAGCATAACAGACCTGAGCATTATCAAGCCCGTCTGCAAGCAGCTGCGCCGCAGCGTCAAGTTTTTGCTTTAATATGTAGTCGCTCAGCTTTTCGCCGAGTTCGTTTTTAAACAGATGCGAAAGATAATCGTTTGAAATACCGCAATGCTCCGCCAAATCCGTTACAGTTATTTTTTTGTCAAGATTTTTATTGATATAATCAATACACCGTCTGATGTGAGGCGAATACTGCAACCTTGTTTTCGCCTGTGAAACGCTGTTTATAAGGCTTATTGCACTTTGCATAATTGCACCGAATATTTCTTCTGTCGAGCGGTACGAGTCAAGTTTTTGAATAAAAATGTCGGAAAAGCTGAAGGCATCCTCCTGCGGCAGACCGCCCTCAATTGCCCAACGGACTGCAAGAGTTATAAATGAAACAGCAGTGTATTTAAACTGTCTGAGTTCATCCTCGCTCAGCTTGCCAACAGCTATATAATCCAAAAGACTTATTTCTTTCATAATACCGTCTAAATTTCCGTCTTTAATATAAGAATACAGCTTTTTTTCTTTAGCATAATCAAGCCTGAAAACATTACTGCTTTCAGACAAATAAGCATGGTTCGAAACACCCGACGGCAAAACTCTTATTTCTATATTGCTATAATCATATTTCATTTTATCACCCCTGTGCTTTGTCAAATAAAATGTATTATTTTTTGAAAAACAAGTCAATAGATTTTTAAATTTAACATAAGCATTTCTACATTTCAAAGGAATTTTAATATACATTTTTTAAAATTCTGATATTCTTTTATTAACGAAGTGAAAATTCTGCCGATTTGCACTAAAAAAGCAATAAAAATACTTGTAAAATATGTATTTTTAATATATTATATATAATGTATATTTAAAATCACATGTTTCAAGGAGGAAATAATATGGCTCTTAAACACGCTGACTTAATCGCACAGATGACCCTTGAGGAAAAGGCAAGCATGTGCGACGGTCTTGACTACTGGCACAGCCAACCCGTTGAGCGTCTGGGCATTAAATCAATAAGCCTTAACGACGGCCCTCACGGAATTCGTAAAAAGGGCGACCCCGACGCCGCAAAAAAGGGTGAAACAGACCTGCTCAAAGGCGTTCCCGCAATCTGCTTCCCGACAGCATCCGCTACGGCTTGCTCATGGGATGTTGATTTGCTTAAGGAAATGGGCGAGGCTCTCGGCGACGAGTGCCGCAAGGAAAAGGTTTCTGTTCTTCTGGGACCCGGCACAAACATTAAGCGTTCACCGCTTTGCGGCAGAAACTTTGAGTATTTCTCAGAGGACCCCGAGCTTGCAGGCGAGCTTGCAGCAGCATTCATAAACGGCGTTCAGTCAAAGGGTATAGGCACATCTTTGAAGCATTATGCCGCAAACAACCAGGAAACACGCAGAATGACCGTTAACACAGTTGTTGACGAAAGAACGCTCAGAGAGATTTATCTGCGTCCGTTTGAAATTGCTGTTAAAAAGGCTCAGCCGTGGACAATTATGAATGCTTACAACAGACTTAACGGTGAGTATTGCGCTGAGAACAAATGGCTTCTTACAGATGTTCTCCGTAAGGATTTCGGCTATAAAAATCTTGTAGTTACCGACTGGGGCGCAGAAAACCAAAGAGTTCCCGGACTTATTGCAGGTCAGGAAATTGAGATGCCTACCTCCTCGGGCGACGGCACAAGACTTATTGTTGAAGCTGTTAAAGACGGCTCACTTGACGAGGCTGTGCTTGACAATGCCGTTGACCTTATTCTCGATATGGTTGACAAGGCAGTTGCAACACTCGGCGACTATACATACGACCCCGACGAGCACCATGCGATTGCAAGAAGAATTGCTTCTCAGTGCATGGTACTTATGAAGAATGAAAACAAAATTCTTCCGCTTGACAAGAGCAAGAAGCTTGCAGTTATAGGCGAAATGGCTAAGAAGCCTCGTTATCAGGGCGCAGGCTCCTCGCTTATCAATCCTATCAGGCTTGACTGCGCATATGACACGCTTAAGGAAATGGGCATTGACTTTACATATGCTCAGGGCTATTCCACAGCTAAGAAAAATAAGATTTCTGACGACACCTTCGTTGCAGAGGCTGTTGAGGCTGCCAAAAATGCAGAGGTTGCGCTTCTGTTCATAGGTCTTACTGACGAATATGAAACAGAGGGCTGCGACAGAAGGCACCTGAACCTTCCTCCGCTTCACAACAGACTTGTTGAAGAGGTTTTGAAGGTTAATAAAAATGTAGTTGTTGTTCTTGCAGGCGGCGCAGTTGTCGATATGCCTTGGGCTGATGATGTAGCGGCAATTCTTAATATGTTCCTTACAGGTCAGGCAGGCGGCAGTGCGGTTTGCGACATTCTTTTCGGTGATGTAAACCCGTCGGGCAAGCTTTCGGAAAGCTACCCCTTCGCACTTGAGGACAATTCAAGCGCAAACTACTTCCCCGGCACTTCTGTTTCTGTTGAATACAGAGAGAGCGTTTATGTAGGTTACAGATATTATGACACAGCCGACAAGCCCGTTCGCTTCCCGTTCGGTTTCGGTCTTTCCTACACAACATTTGAGTACAGCGACCTTAAGCTTTCAGCTGACTCAATAAAAGACACAGACACACTTAAGGTAAGCTTCAAAATAAAGAACACAGGCGACAGAGACGGCGCAGAGGTTGCTCAGGTTTATGTAAATGATGTTGAGTCAACTATTTACAGACCCGTTAAAGAGCTTAAGGGCTTTAAGAAGGTATTCTTAAAGGCAGGCGAAGAAAAAGAGGTTGAGGTTGAGCTTGACAAGCGTGCCTTCGCTTTCTACAATGTTGACGCTCATGACTGGCAGGTTGAAACGGGCGAATTCAAAATTCTTGTAGGCGCTTCAAGCCGTGACATCAAGCTTGAAAAGAGCGTAAATGTTGAGTCAAGCGTTGCTTACGCTGTTCCGGATTACAGAAGGACTGCCCCGAATTACTACGGTGCTGACATTACTGCAGTCCCCGACGAGCAGTACAAAGCAGTACTCGGTCACGAAATTCCCGAAAACGAGAGGGATAAGTCAAAGCCGCGTACAATCCTTAACACTATTGAGGACGCAGCTGACGGCAAGTGGGGCGGCAGACTTAACAGACTCTTAAAGAAATTCCTCGGCGAAGACAATCTGATGAGCGCAGTTGCGCTTCAGCTTCCGATTAAGAATTTCATTTCAATGAGCTTCGGTATATTCTCACCGAGAATGGCGGAAGGACTGCTTGTAATTCTTAACGAGGACAAATTCTGCAAGGGCTTGAGAATGATTATCGGCGGCTTCTTCAAGGGCGGCGGATTTAAGCAGCTCGGCAAATTAAAGCAGATATAAGCTGTTTTCAATTAAACTGCGTATTAACAAAAAACACAGGGCACGAAATGTGCCCTGTGTTTTTAATTGTATCAGTAATTATTAAATCAAAACCTTTGAAAGAAAATCCTTAAGTCTTGGGTTCTGTGGGTTGTTGAATATTTCGTCGGGAGTGCCCTGCTCAAGTATTTTGCCCTCATCCATAAAGATTACACGGCTGCCTACCTCCTTGGCAAAGCCCATCTCATGAGTTACGACAACCATTGTCATGCCCTCGGCGGCAAGCTCCTTCATAACATCAAGCACCTCGCCTACCATTTCGGGGTCAAGTGCGCTTGTCGGCTCGTCAAAAAGCATAACATCAGGCGACATGCAAAGCGCTCTGACAATGGCTACTCTCTGCTTCTGACCGCCCGAAAGCTGAGACGGGTATGCAGCTGCCCTGTCGGCAAGCCCTACCCTTTCAAGAAGCTCCATTGCCTTGCTTTCGGCTTCCTCTTTTGATTTGTTCAGAAGCTTCATAGGCGCAATAGTCATATTCTTAAGCACTGTCATATTGGGGAACAGATTGAAATGCTGAAACACCATTCCCATTTTCTGACGGTGCTCGTTTATATTTACCTTTTTCTCGGTAATATCCGTACCCTCAAAGAAGATGTGTCCGCCTGAGGGGATTTCAAGCAGATTCAGAGAGCGCAAAAATGTGGATTTACCCGAGCCTGACGGTCCGATAATAACGACGACCTCGCCCTTGTGTATTTCGCAGTCAATGCCGTCAAGAGCCTTGACCGTTCCGTCTGTATAATGCTTCTTCAAGCCCTCAACTTTAATAAGAACATTATCGGTCACTCTTACGCAACCTCCTTTCAAGTCTGCCTACAAGCGAAGTTAAAATCATAACCACTGTAAGATAGGTCAGAGCTACAACGGCAAGCGGAAGAGGATAATAGAACACCCTGCCTGCAATTACATTGCCTGCCTTTGTCAAATCTATTACGCCGACATAACCTGCAACAGAGGTTTCCTTCAAAAGCGCAATAAATTCGTTACAGAGCGTGGGAAGCGTTGCTTTGAACATCTGCGGTATTACAATGCTTTTCATTGTCTGCAGGTAGTTAAAGCCGAGGCTTCTGCCCGCTTCAAACTGCCCATGGTCAATCGACATAATGCCTGCACGGAATATTTCGGCAACATATGCGCCTGAATTTATGCCGAATGCTATTATGCCGACAAACACGCCGTTTGTGGATCTTGCGAAGATTACAAAATACATAATCATAAGCTGAACTACAACGGGCGTACCTCTGATAACCGTCAGGTAAATCTTGCAGATTATATTAAAAAAGCTGAGTATGTAATAGCCTGCGCCGCCACGAAGCTTCATTGACTCCTTATTCTTTTCAAACGAGGTGCGCACAGCGGCAACAACAATGCCAATAATAACGCCCAATGCAAGTGCGCCTGCGGTGATTTTAAGAGTGTTGAGAAAGCCGTCAACAAGGAATTTATAGCGGCCGCCTTCAACAAAGCACAACTGAAATTTTTCAACAAAAGATGAAAGCATCTTGTTCTCCCTTTACTTATGACAAAATCAGGGCGGCAATAATCCGCCCCAATTCTGTCAGATTTTATACTTTGGAATTATAATTATTCTGCTGTGTCTGCAGATATGTACTTGTCAACTATCTTCTGCACTGAACCGTCAGCGATAAGGTCTTTAAGAGCGCTGTTAACCTTTTCCTGAAGCTCTGTGTTTTCCTTTGCAAAGCAGATTGCATAATCTTCAACAGCATATTCTGTTTCGAGAATTGTAAGACCTTCGTTAGCTGCTACATAAGATTTTGCAGGCTCGTTGTCGATGATAACGCAGTCAATCTTATCTGAAAGAAGCGCCTGAACAGCAATAGCGCCGTTTTCATACTTTGTAACATTTTCCTCACCGAACTCATCAGAAGCATAGATGTCGCCGGTAGTTGCTGTCTGAACGCCTATCTTTTTGCCTGTAAGGTCATCAAGTGATTTAATGGCAGAGCCTTCCTTGATGATAACAACCTGAACGCCCTTTGCATAAGAGTCAGAGAAGTTAACTGATTCAAGTCTTTCATCAGTAACGGTCATACCTGCCATACCCATATCATACTTGCCTGCCTGAACGCCGGGGATGATAGAAGCAAACTCAACATCCTCAATCTTAAGCTCCATGCCAAGCTTGTCGGCAATAAGAGCAGCTATTTCAGCGTCAATGCCTACAATAGCGTCGCCCTCGTGGAATTCGTAAGGCGGGAATTCAGCGTTGGTAGCCATGGTAAGAGTTGCCTTTTCTTCTGTCTTTGCGCCGCAGGCTGCAAATACACCGATAACAAGTGCGAGTGCCATTACGGCAGCGAGAATTTTTAATGTCTTTTTCATTTTCTTTTACCTCCGAAAATAATTTGTATTCAAATTATGCATTCATTATATACTCATGTGAATAAAAATGCAAGCTTTTTGTATAAATATTCATTAAGTTTGTAAAAAATTACAATCGCACAGCCGATTTTGAGGCATTAACTATAAATAATTTACATACAATATACATAATCATTGCTTTTATACAAATTTTTATGCATAATCAAGTGTATAAAAAGAATACTGATATACAAATCGAAGTTTGGCGAGGTCGTTGGTTTTGGGAATTTACGGCGTATATCTATCGCTCCCTCCCCGAGGGAGCTGCCGAACGCAAGTGAGGCTGAGGGAGTTTTTTGTTGATTTTATTACTCCCCCAGTCA
>ONBD01000061.1 GCA_900315985.1 uncultured Eubacteriales bacterium
TCGACAAATATCTGTACCTGCTCCTCTGTGGTGCTCCACAATTATCCGTCAGTTGCAGGACATCTATATATTGTGGTTACATTATAACATTGAACAAGTATTTAGGTCAATGTGCAAAAGTAACAATTAAATGTCGATTTTATTATTTTTTTTGGAGGGTAATTGTTTAAATATACAAAACTATAATTCAATCATAACATCGTCAATATATTTTTCGTATTTTTCAAACTCATAACCTATTGTATCCGCAGAGTGAGCGTCGCTTGAAAGTATAAAATGACCTCCGTTTTCTTTGATGTAATTTATAATGCTTTCGCTCGGATATGCCTTTGTTTTATACCCTCTCGATATAGCTCCTGTATTGATTTCAAATACTTTGCCTGTTTTTAAAAGCTTATCTGCGCTCTTTTTCCATGCAGATATATAACGGGTATTGTTTTCATCAAACAGCTTATCTTTTTCATTAAATTTTGTAATTAAATCAAAATGACCGATAATGTTTGCCTTTGTTTTAGTGACAACATCCGAAACGGTTTCAAAATACAGCTCACAAAGAGCATAAATATCGCCGTTAAAGTATTTTTCAGATGCTTTTTTGAGAATTTCGGCATTTTCATCTACTGGGATATAACTGTCATTGATTTTTAAATAATGGACAGAGCCTATAACATAGTCGTAATCCCCTGTCGGCTCGTCTGAATAATAATCCTGTTCAATTCCGCAAAGCAAACTGATTTTTTTTGCGTATTTTCTTTTAAGCCAGCTAATATCTTTTTTATATTTTTCAGTATCGGACCTGCTCATACAGTAGCTCTCGTCAAAACAAGTATAACTGTGTCCGCTTATGCCGACACAGTTAAAGCCTTTATTTATTGCAGAGCGTACCATTTCCTCAACAGTATTCTTACCGTCACAGTAAACTGTGTGCATATGTAAATCTGTTTTTATCATTTTGTCATTTTTTCCTGCTTAACTTTTTTGTCTATAACATGGCGTGAAGCAAGTTCCTTGCTGATGTCATCAAGCGAAATGCCTGCTTTAATCATTAAAACCATTACATGATATACAAGGTCTGAAATTTCATAAATAGTTTCAGCCTTGTCCTGTGCCTTTGCGGCAATTATAACCTCGGTTGACTCCTCGCCTACTTTTTTGAGGATTTTGTCAAGTCCTTTTTCAAAAAGATAAGTGGTATATGAGCCTTCTTTTTTGTCGGTTTTTCTGCCCTCAATAAGCTTCATAAGAGCTTCAAGAGAAAACTCCTCTTCTTCATCTGACTCCCACAGCTTGTTTTCAAAACAGCTTTCAGTACCGAGATGGCAGGCAGGACCGTCCGGTTTTACGGCAATTACAAGAGCGTCCTTATCACAGTCAGCTGTAATTGAAATAATATGCTGATAGTTGCCGCTTGTTTCACCCTTCAGCCATAATTCCTGTCTTGAACGGCTCCAGAAGCATGTAAGACCCTTTTCAAGTGAAATTTCAAGGCTTTCTCTGTTCATATAAGCAAGAGTAAGCACTTTTTTTGTAGCAGAATTTACAACAATAGCAGGAATTAAGCCGTTGCTGTCAAATTTTAATTCGTCAATGTTAATCATAATTTACCTCTTATATTCTTGCAGGAATGTTATTTTCCTGCATAGCTTTCTTTAAATCTTTAATTTCAACCTCTCCGAAATGGAAAATTGATGCCGCAAGTCCTGCATCAACCTTTGGCAAGGTTTTGAAAAGATTAATAAAATCCTCAATACACCCTGCGCCGCCTGAGGCGATTACAGGCACATTTACAGCATTGCAAACAGCGTCAAGCATTTCAAGGTCAAAACCTTTTTTTACACCGTCAGTATCAATGGAATTAAGCACTACCTCGCCTGCTCCGTTATCAACACAGCGTTTAATCCACGAAATAGCTTCCATTCCGGTATTTTCTCTGCCGCCCTTGGCAAATACTCTGAATACGCCGTCAACTCTTTTGACATCTGCAGAAATAACTACGCACTGATTGCCGTAAAGCTTTGATGCCTGTTTTATTAAATCGGGATTTTTAATTGCGCCCGAATTGACGCTTACCTTGTCTGCTCCGCATTTAAGAACTCTGTCAAAATCCTCAACAGTATTTATTCCGCCGCCGACAGTCAAAGGAATAAAAACCTTTTCGGCAGTTTCACACAGAATATCGGTAAACAGCTTTCTGCCCTCTGCAGAGGCTGTTATATCGTAAAAAACAAGCTCATCAGCACCGCATTTTGTGTAAAACTGAGCAAGCTCAACAGGAGAAGCAACATCACCCAGGCCTTTGAAATTTACTCCCTTTACTACCCTGCCGTCTTTTACATCAAGGCAGGGTATAATTCTTTTAGTTATCATTCAGCCACCTCTAAAGCTTCCTTCAAATTGACTGCACCCGTATAATAAGCTTTTCCGATTATAGTGGCATAAAGGTTCATACTTCTTAGCTTTTTGATATCGTCAATACTTGTTACACCGCCTGATGCAGTTATATTTACGCTGAATTTTTGCGAAAGCTCTTTATAAAGTTCAAGATTTGTGCCCTGCATTGCTCCGTCTTTTGAAATATCTGTGCAGATTAAGGTTTTAACGCCTATGCCTTGCATTTTTTCACAGAATTCAAAAGCGTCAATTTCCGATTTTTCAAGCCAGCCTCTTACTGCAACAAAACCGTCCTTTATGTCAACTCCGACAGCTATTTTCTCACCGTATTTATTTACGGCATTTTTTAAAAAGGCTTCGTCTTCAACAGCGCTTGTACCGAGAATTACACGGTCAAGTCCGGCGGAAATATATTTGTCAACAGTTTCCATTGTGCGAATACCGCCGCCGATTTCGCAGAAAAGTCCGCTTTTTTCTTTTATTTCTGTAACAACATTAAAGTTAGGCGTTGTCCCGTTTTTTGCGCCTTCGAGGTCAACAAGGTGAATATAACCTGCACCTTGTTTTTTAAAATCAAGCGCAATTTCAGGCGGATTTTCACTGTAAACAGTCATTTTATTATAGTCGCCCTTTAACAGTCTGACTGCTTTGCCGTCATATAAATCAATAGCAGGAAAAATTAACATTATTTACTCCTAAATTCAAATTTCGCAAAATGCTTTAAGTATGCTGAGACCGACATCTCCGCTTTTTTCGGGGTGAAACTGACAGCCGAAAACATTGTTTTTCTGCACAGCAGCAGTAAGCTCAGCATCATATTCGGTAACAGCGACAACAGCGTTTTTACATTTGTCTGCAAAGTATGAATGAACAAAATAAACAAAATCACCGTCATTTATATATTTAAAAAGCGGACATTTACTGTCAGTGATTTTAAGGCTGTTCCAGCCAATATGCGGAATTTTTAAATTCTTATTTATATGCTCTTCAATAGGTACAATTTCACCGTCAATAAGACCTAAACCGTCATACTCGCCGTGCTCATAGCTCTTGTTAAACAATAGCTGCATACCAAGACAAATTCCCATTATTTTTTTACCCTTTTCAGCCTGCTTTTTAATGACATCTGCCATTCCCGAAGCATTAAGCTTTTCAGCAGCGTCTTTAAATGCGCCGACACCGGGCAGAATTATACCGTCAGCGGCATCAATAACTGTTTCGTCGCAGGTAACTTTAACCTCCTCGCCGATAGCGGCAAAAGAGCTTTTCAGCGAATATAAATTACCTACGCCGTAATCAATAATAGCTATCATTATAAAACACCCTTGGTAGAAGGAATATCGTCGGAAAACTCCTCGTCAATTTTAACTGCAGCTCTCAGACTTCTTGCGACAGATTTGAAAGCACCCTCAATTATATGATGCGAATTTGTGCCGTCAAGCTGTTTGATGTGAAGTGTAATATCGGCATTTCTCACAAAGCCTAAAAAGAATTCCTCAACAAGCTCAGAGTCAAAATCGCCGACCTTCTGTGTGGGTATATTCATATCAAAACCGAGGTACGCTCTGCCCGAAACATCCACAGCAGAGAGTATAAGCGCTTCATCCATAGGCAAAACAGTATCGGCATAACGGCAGATGCCGACTTTGTTGCCGACTGCTTCTTTAAAAGCTTCGCCCAAAGCAATGCCTATATCCTCAACGGTATGGTGATAATCAACATTTGTGTCACCCTTGCATTTAACGGTAAGGTCAAATTTTGAGTGCTTTGAGAGAAGTGTCAGCATATGGTCCAGAAAACCGCAGCCTGTGTCAATGAGGCTTTCCCCTGCTCCGTCAAGGTTTAATTCGAGGCTGATGTCAGTTTCTGCCGTTGTTCGTTTTATTGCAGATGTTCTCATTTTCCGTCCTCCGATTCGTTAAGTATTTTTTCAATATTTTCTATCAACGCCTGCATCTGACCGAGAGTGCCTATTGTAATCCGGTTATAATCACAGATATCAGGGTTAGAAAAATGCCTTATGAGTATTCCTCTTGATTTAAGTTCAAGATAAAGCTTTTCACCCGAAATATCGGGATGCATTGCAAAAACAAAGTTTGCGCTCGACGGTGTAAGCTTAAAGCCTAATCTTAATAATTCATTCTGCGTGTATTCTCTGTTTTTAATTATTGTCTGAAGGTTGTTCTGCGTGTATTTTTCATCGGAAATTGCGCCTATACCTGCCGCCTGTGTCATACGGTTAACATTATAAGGGTTTGTGGAATACTTAATTGTAACAAGATCCTTGATAAGTTCCTTACATGCAATACCGAAGCCAAGTCTTGCGCCTGCCATGGAACGGGATTTTGAAAAAGTTTGTGTTACAAGAAGATTGTCATATTTTTTAATTAAACCTACTGCGCTCTGCGCACCGAAATCAACATATGCTTCATCAATAACTACAATACTGTCGGGATTGGATTTTACGATTTTTTCAATATCGCTCAGCGGCAATGCTATACCCGTAGGCGCATTGGGATTAGCAATAAACACAGTTTTATTAATACCAAGATAATCATTTACATTTATTGTAAAATCTTCATTCAGCGGAATTTTAACATACGGTATTGAGTTAACCTGAGCAAACACTGGATAGAACCCGTATGTAATATCGGGAAATGCCGCAGGGTGCTTATCGTCGCAAAATGCCATAAAAGCGAAATTCAGAATTTCATCTGAGCCGTTAGTAAAGAGTATTTCATCTTTATCAATACCGTAAAGCTTTGACATGGCAGATACAAGCTCGGTACACTCCGGGTCGCAGTAAAGCTGCATATTCTTTGCGGCTTCTGCAGTCATCTGCTGTGCAAGTAAAGACGGCTTAAACGGCGACTCGTTAGTATTGAGTTTAATATACTGCGCATTTTTAGGCTGTTCACCGGGAGTATATGGCTCAAGGTCTGAATATTTATAAGCTAAATAACGGCTCATTCTTCATCCTCCAAGCGTATTACAGCACTTCTCGCATGGCCTGTAAGACCTTCCTTTTCAGCAAAGAAGGCTATATCGTATGCAACACGGGAAAGAGCTTCCTTTGTATAATATGTGTACTGGGTTTTCTTAATAAAATCGTCAACCGATAACGGACTTGAAAATTTTGCTGTTCCGCTTGTGGGAAGCGTGTGGTTAGGTCCTGCAAAATAGTCACCCAAAGCTTCCGGACAGCTTCTGCCCATAAAAATTGAACCTGCATGACGGATGCTGTCAAGATAATCAAACGGGTTGTCCACACAAAGCTCAAGATGCTCGGGTGCAATTTCGTTAGCTATTTCAATGGCTGCCGAAAGGTTTTCGGCTACAATTATTTTACCGTTATTGTCAATAGACGCTCTTGCTATTTCTGCTCTTTTCAAAGAAGTAAGCTGATTTTCAATTTCTGACTGAACTGCAAGGGCAAGCTCCATACTGTCTGTAACAAGTACTGCGCTTGCGAGTTTGTCATGTTCAGCCTGTGAAAGCAGGTCAGCCGCAACATAACGGGGATTTGACTTACCGTCGGCAACAACAAGTATTTCGCTTGGTCCTGCAATCATATCAATTGAAACCTTGCCGAAAACCTGCTTTTTTGCCTCTGCAACAAAGGCATTGCCGGGTCCGACAATTTTATCTACCTTAGGTATGCTTTGTGTACCGTATGCAAGAGCTGCAATAGCCTGCGCTCCGCCGACTTTAAATATTCTGTCAACACCTGCAACATATGCTGCGGCAAGAATAGCGGGGTTAATTTTGCCGTCTTTGTCGGGAGGAGTTACCATTACAACCTCTTTACAGCCTGCAATTTTAGCGGGAATTGCATCCATAAGCACTGTTGACGGGTAAGACGCTGTGCCGCCCGGCACATAAAGACCTGCTCTGTCAACAGGAATAATTTTCTGCCCTATCACAATTCCGTTTTCATCATTTATAATAAAGCTGTTTCTGAGCTGTTTTGAGTGAAATTTAGTAATATTGGCGGCAGCTTTTTTTAGAATTTCAATAAATTTAGGTTCAACAAGCTTAATTGCTTCATCAATTTCTTCCTTTTTTACCGCTAAATCCGCAAGCTTTGCTTTATCAAACTTTTCGGTATATTCAAATACAGCCTTATCGCCGTTTTTTCTGACATTATATATAATATCGGCAACTATATCTTCAACATCAAAATCAGGCTCGCTGCGTTTGAAGATTTCGCTGTTTGAAACCTCGGAGTACTTAAGTATTTTAATCATTTTAATCCTCCTTCTGTGAAGCAAGAGCTTTAACAAGTCTGTCTATTTTTTCGCTTTTGAATTTATAGCTTGACTTGTTTGCAATAAGCCGTGCGCTTATGGGAACAATAGTGCTTATAACCTCAAGATTGTTTTCTTTTAATGTAGTTCCCGTTTCAACAATGTCAACAATAACATCGGACAAATCAAGTATAGGCGCCAATTCAATAGAGCCGTTCAGATGAATTATATCAATATCTCTTCCGAGTGACGAATAGTAATCCTGCGCTATTTTTGAAAATTTTGTTGCAACCCTTAAAGTGTGTCTTATATCGTCTTTAAAGCCCTTTGGACCTGCAACTGCCATACGGCATTTACCTGTATCAAGGTCGAGAAGCTCATAAACCTCAGGCTCGTATTCAAGTAAAATATCTTTACCTGCCACGCCGATATCGGCAGCTCCTCTTTCAACATAAATTGCAACATCGGAAGGCTTTACCCAGAAATAGCGTACGCCAAGCTCTTCATTTTCAAAAATAAGCTTGCGGTTATTTTCTTTAATTGACGGACATTCAAAACCGGCTTTTTCAAACATGGAATAAACCTTTTCGCCGAGTCTGCCTTTAGGCAGCGCAATATTAAGCATCTGTGCCAAAAGCCTTCACCTCACCGTCTTTTAAATAATATAACTGCTTGCAGTTTTTATTCTCCTGCTTTTCACTTACTGCAAGGACACTTTTACCTTCTTTGTTAAAAGCAGAAATAGCTTTCTGTACCTGTGACGGTAAAGATTTACTGTCATAAATAAGCATAATATCGGCATCATAGCTTTCGCTGTTTAAATCAATTCTGTCAAGCATATCAAGATAAACAGCAAAGCCTACTGCTTTTTGTGCGCATTTCATCTTTTTCATAAGCTTGTCATACTGACCGCCTGAAAGCACATTGCCGAAAACAGAGTTTATATAGCCTTTAAATATAATTCCGTTGTAATAATTAAAATCTGCTACCGAAGAAAAGTCAATAATTATTTTGTCCTTGAATTCACTGCTGCTAAATATCTCAATAGCCTTTTCAAGCTCTGTAATTTTATCATCAAGTTTCATATCTTTGAGCATTTGTCTTAATTCGGGTAAAACAGTATCGGGTTTACCGGAAACTGAAATAAGGTTTTTAATTATATCAGCATCTGCCTGACTGACAGCATTAGCAGTACATATGGCTGTAATTTCATGTATATTTTTTTCTTCTACACATTTTATTAACGCTTTTCTCGACTCCCCTGACAGCTCAAGCCTGTCAATTACCCTACTGAGTATATCAAGCTGTGAAATTTCAAGAATAAAGTCCTGTGATATCTCATTAAGGCTTTCGGCGGCAAGCATTAAAACCTCGCCTATTGAAAAGCTGTCAATATCACCTATGCACTCAACGCCCGACTGCATAATCTCTTTAAAGGAATTTGTGCTTTTTGAAACACGGTAAACATTTTCATTGTAAAAAAGCTTCTGAATGCCCTGCTCGTTTTTTGTGTTTTTAATAATTGAAAGCGTAACATCAGGCTTCAGCGCCATAAGCTTACCGTTAGTGTCGGTGAATGTAATTACACTGTCGGAAACAAGAAAATCTTTGTTTTTTGAATATAAATCGTACTCTTCAAATTTGCCCATTTTATACTGACTGTAGCCGTGAGAAGAAAAGATACCGCCAAGAGCAAGAGTAAGCTGCTGTATACGGTCAAGCATATTATAATCAAGCTTCATTATTTTTCTCCTTTAATCTGTCAATAGCAAGTCTGTACCCTCCGCTGCCGTAATTCAGGCATTTACTTACTCTGCCAATAGTTGCTGTGCTTATACCTATTTGCTTTGAAATAGTCTGGTAGTTACTGCCCTCATCAAGCATAATGGCAGTGTCAAACCTTTGAGCGATATCCTTAAGCTCTGTTATAGTGCAGATATCCTCAAAAAAAGCATAAAACTCCTCCTGAGTGTTTAAAGTTTTAATTGCATCGAATAATCTGTTTATTGATTCAGAATGAAAATTCTGCATTTTTTCATCTCCTTGTTTTAACTATTTAGTATGTTATCACTTTATCACGCTAAAGTCAACAAAAAATATCGATTTATTTTAATTTTGTTTACAAATAACAGCGCTTTTTGATATTGACAAGCATATTTGTAAAATCTATAATTATAAGGTATATTCAGTAAATATATATAGATTTAAATATAACTTAAGGAGTCGCAATATGGAAACTAAAAGACTGTACTATATTGACAATCTTCGTTGGATGAGCGTTTTACTCGTCATAGTTTATCATATTATTTACCTATTTAACAACAGCGGCGTTATAAGCAATATCGGCTACAAGGGTATACCTGTTCTTGACGGCTTTCTTGTATTTGTTTACCCGTGGTTTATGTGTCTGCTTTTTGTTATTGCAGGTATTGCCGCCCGTTACTCGTTAAATAAAAGAACAAACAAGGAATTCATAAAAGACAGGGCAAAAAGAATTCTTCTGCCCACCGTTCTCGGTATGTTTATATACGGCTGGTTCACAGGCTATATCACAAGCCTTTATACTACCTTCTTCTATAATGAAGGTGCAAATCTGCCGATAATAATTAAATACTTTATTTTCTGTGTAATGGGAATAGGACCTCTCTGGTTCGGTCATGCAGTATTTTTGGGAGCATTGGTAATAGTACTTTTCAGAGTAATTGATAAAAACAAAAAGCTTGAAAATCTGTTTGAAAAAATAAACCTGACAGCCATTGTTCTGCTTGTAATTGCTGTATGGCTAAGCTCTTTTCTTTTTGTTGTTCCCGTAATGTCTGTTTACAGGCTCGGCATTTATATACTTATGATGCTTCTGGGTTACTATGTCTTTTCTCAGGAAAGAGTAATTAAAATGCTCTCTGAAATTTCGGGCTATATGCTGTTTTTTGCAGCAGTTCTCGGCGTGCTTTATGTTATAAAGTATTACGGAGTTAATTACACTGCAAATTCAGTACTCAGAAACATTTTTACAAATGTTTACCTCTGGGTAATGATACTTGCTTTACTCGGCTTCGGCGCAAAGCACCTTGATTTCAATAATAAATTTACGGAATATATGACTGAAAACAGCTTTAATTATTATATACTTCACTATCCCCTGCTTGTGTGCTTAAGCCACTATCTTATAACATACATAAGACTGCCGTTTGTAGCTTATTATATTATTCTTGCTGTATCGCTTGCAGTCCTTCTTCCCGTACTTACGGAAATTGTAAAACGCCTTCCAGTATTAAGATTTTTTATACTCGGATTTAAAAATACAAGACCGTCAGGAATATAAAAACACAGTAAGGAGTTATAACCTTGCAAAGAACAATCCGTAAAACCGTACCTGAAAGCTTTGACGGTAAAAAGGTAATAGACTATTTAATAAAGGAATTAAACTGCTCGCACAGACTTATTACAAAGCTAAAAAAAGAGGAAAACGGAATTCTTCTGAACGGTGAGCATATAAGAACAATAGATTTAATTCATAAGGGCGATATAATCAGTATTACAATACCTGAGGACAAGACTGAAAGCATCTCTGCCGCAACTGAAATTCCTCTTGAAGTAATATATGAAGACGATGACCTTATAGTAGTCAATAAGCCGCCTATGCTTGCAGTACATGAGAGTCACAATCATCTCGGAGATACCCTCTCAAACGCTGTGGCATATCATTTGCAGGCAGAGGGAAAAAGCTCTGTGTTCAGAGCTGTAGGCAGACTTGATAAAGGCACTTCCGGGGTTATGGTATGTGCGCTCAACAGATATACTGCATCAAAGCTGTCGGGTAAGATTTATAAAGAGTATCTTGCCGTTGCAAACGGTATATTTGAAGGAAGTGGCAGAATTGATATGCCTATTTTCAGGCCCGACCCTATAATTACTCTTCGCACGGTTGACGAAAAAGGCGAAAAAGCAGTTACAAACTGGACTGCCCTAAAAAATGACGGTAAAACTACCTTATTAAGAATAAAGCTTGAAACAGGCAGAACACATCAGATAAGAGTACATTTTTCTCATCTCGGTGCAGCCCTTGTCGGTGATCTCGGTCACAGTGCTGT
>ONBD01000023.1 GCA_900315985.1 uncultured Eubacteriales bacterium
CATCCTCGATTGTCCGTCGAGGTTTGATGTAATTCAAGCGGGCGATTCGTGAATCGCCCCTACAGGTTTGTTATTCTTCGCAATTATCAATTACCACGAAAAACTCAAATTTGTGAAACAAAAAAGCAAGACAGAGTATATGCTCTGTCCTGCTTTTTATATTTATGCGTATTTAATTCAAGTCATATAATTATGCATTTAATTCGGCTTTAACCTCGTCAAAGGTATCTGTGATTTCTTTATCAGGAGCTTTTGTAAGAAGGCTTACAACAACAATAAATATTAAGCCTACTATAAATGCAGGAAGCAGCTCGTAAATATCAAGCACGGTGCCTGCAAACTTTGCTCTTATAACAAATTTCCAGAAAAATACCATTGCGCCGCCCGAAATCATACCTGCGAGTGCGCCTGCAGCATTGGTGCGCTTCCAGAAAAGCGCTGCAAGTACAACGGGACCGAAGGCTGCGCCGAAGCCTGCCCATGCAAAAGAAACTATACGGAATACCGAGCTGTTAGGATCTCTTGCGAGAAAAATTGCAACAACCGAAATTGCAACAACTGAAATTCTTGCAAGCCAGATTGATTTTTTAGCTGACATTTTTACGCCGAAGGTTTCCTGAACAAGATTCTGCGAAATGCTCGATGCAGCTGCGAGAAGCTGTGAGTCGGCTGTTGACATTGTTGAAGCAAGAATACCTGCAAGTATTATTCCGCCGACAAAGGCAGGAACATAACCGTAATTCGAAATAACCTTTGCAATATCAACTATGATTGTTTCTGCGGCTGAGGCGCTTTCATATGACGGAACAATGCCGCCCTTCATAAGAGAATAGCCTATTACGCCTATAAGCACTGCAACGCCCATAGAAATGACAACCCAGATTGACGCTACTCTGCGGGAAAGCTTTAATTTGTTTTTGTCCTCAATTGCCATAAAGCGAAGCAGAATGTGAGGCATACCGAAATAGCCAAGACCCCATGCAAGAGTAGAGGCAACGGGCAATGCGCCGTAGCTTGTAGTTGCTGAATCGGCAACGGAATAGCCCTGGAAAAGATTCAGGTAGCCTGTAAGTCCCTTGACGTTTTCAAACACGCTGTCAAAGCCGTGTGCAGCACCTTCACCGAAGCCGATAACTACAAACAGAGCAACTGTCATTACAACACTCTGAACAAAGTCTGTTGTCGATACTGCTAAAAATCCGCCGAGAACGCAGTAGATAATAATTACAACTGCGCTGACTATCATTGCAGTCATATAATCCATGCCGAAAAGCGCTGAAAACAGCTTACCGCAGGCTGAAAATCCCGAAGCAGTATAGGGAATGAAGAATATAACAATAATCAAAGCTGCAATCAAGGTTAAAGCCTTTGATTTGCCGCCGAATCTTTTAGTAAAGAAATCGGGCAAAGTAAAAGCTTCAATTTTATTGCTGTAAACACGAATTCTTTTTGCCACAAAGAGCCAGTTGAGATATGTACCTGCCGCAAGACCTATAGCTGTCCAGCTTGCCTCGGCAAGTCCGCCCATAAGAGCGACTGCAGGAAGTCCCATAAGAAGCCATCCGCTCATATCGGAAGCCTCTGCGCTCATGGCGGTTACAAACGGTCCTAATTTTCTGCCGCCGAGATAAAAGTCGCTTGATGTTTTGTTCTTGCCTGATACGGAAATGCCTATACCGATCATAATAATCATATAAACCGAAATAGCGGCAAGAATGATAATACTTGAAACACTCATTTTTTATTCCTCTCTTCCTTAAAATAAAACAACGCCTGTTATTTTAACATACTTTTTTATAGAATGGAATAGAGAATAAAGTTTAAATTTTATTAAATAATAAAACCTGCTGATATTTAAAAATCGCTTTAAAATCAACAGGTTTTTAATTAGACTAAAGTATAGACTGAAAAATATACAAAAAATAAATTTTTATTTGTTTTCAAAATATTTGTCAAGAAACATAGGAAAATGTATATTGCTGTAACTGCTCAGGGAGTATTCGCCGTTACAAAGGCACCAGTCATAAAGCAAAGCTCTTTCATATAAGGCATATGCCTTTACAATATCGTTAACAGAAAAGTTTTCGGCTGTTTCTCCTTTTTGCTGCGCTTCAATAACAATGCTTCTCAGAAGCTTGAAATATGTACGGTTGCGGTCAAGCAGACTTTTGTCGCCTCTTGTTACAAGCTGAGAGGACAAAAGCTTTGCCAGAAGGTCAATTGACACGCTGTTTTCAATCATTCTGAAAAGCTCTCTGTTAAGGAATAAAAGCTTTTCAACGCAGGGCATACCGCTGTCCATACCGTCAATAAGCTCTTCATATTTTTCGTCAAACAAATATGCAAGCGAGGACAAAAGCTCGTCCTTACTGCTGAAATAGTGATAAAACGAGCCTTTTGATGTGCCTGACTCCCCTACTATATCGTCAACAGTTGTGTCGTCATAACCTTGCTCGTAAAACAGCTTCCATGCCGCAGATACTATTTTCTTTTTTGTGTTTTGCGTACTTTTCTTTTTCAAGGAAATCACTTCCCGTAATTCATTTGTAACATTTTATCATATGACAGCAGAAAACACAATAACTTAAAATTTGAAGAAAAAACTTAAAAAAAGTAAAATACTTATTGACAACAGCAGTATTTTTTGTTATTATATTTGAGCGTTGAAACGCTGGTGTAGCTCAGTTGGTAGAGCAGCTGATTTGTAATCAGCAGGTCGGGGGTTCAAGTCCGTCCACCAGCTCCACGCTTTTTATTATGAAAAGCGAACAGATGTGGGAGTGTTCCCGAGTGGCCAAAGGGGGCAGACTGTAAATCTGTTGTCAACGACTTCGGTGGTTCGAATCCACCCGCTCCCACCAAATAAGGATTGCTATTCTAACAAAGTAGCAGTCCTTATTTTCTAAGTATTTGATAGTTCTCTTCCTGATTACCCATCAGGACATAAATCTGTATTTGAGGATAACGTTTATGAATAAAGCTGATATGATTGATTTGCTTCAAAGATCTGCAGAACAAAAATCCCTTCTTCGTCTTTATTTGAAATATGACGCTTACTATTCATATTGGTTTCCCTTTGGAGCAAGTCCAAAACTGTTTCTGGCAGCAAAAGAGGACGATTTCATTATCGACGGTTTTTCAATACGAAGGATCAGCGACATTAAAAAGATCGAGCTAAAAGATGACAAGTGCAATGAGATATTAAAGGCTGAGAAAGTACTTGACCGTCTGTCAGCTCCTGAGATCGACCTTACAGATTGGCACAGCACCTTTTTATCTTTGCAGAAACTTGATAAGAATGTTATAATCCAGCACGAAAGTCTTGAAGAAAAAGAGTGGGATTACTGGATAGGTCGGATCGAAAAGGTGCTGAAAACAAAAGTCGTATTTCGGCATTTTGATGCAGACGGCATTTGGCAGGAGGAACCGTTTGAGATTCCTTTTTCGAGAATTACATCTGTTACCTTTGATAGCCGATACATAAACGTTTTTTCAAAATACGTTTGATTTCCTTGAATATAAGTGTTTTTCGGCGTTACGAAATTTAACGATAACCCCGATTTTGTTGAAACAGCAATCTTTAACCAAGAAAACAGTTGGAACTTTTGTTTCAGCTGTTTTCTTTTTTTGTGTTAAGGGTGGATTTAAACCGTATAATCGACTTTTTCATAAGTGTTGTTGAAAAACATAATATAATATAGTATAATAATGTAGTTAATTTTTCAAAGAATAGCATTATTAACGAAAACACATAATTTTAATTTTTGCAAAGGAAAAACGCAATGAAAGATCTTAAGAAAAAAAGCATTTCAACATTCAAGATGGTACTGTTTGTACTGCTGGGCAACGCCCTGCTTGCATTTGTAGTTACCGCATTTATAATTCCGCACAATATCATAATGGGCGGCACTACCGGTATAGCCATTGTTCTTAATAAGGCCTTCGGCATTGATACAGCCCTGATTGTATTTATACTGAATGTAATTCTGTTATTTCTCGGTTTGATTGTCATTGGCAAAAAGCTGTTTATCACAAGCGTAGCAAGCACCCTGCTCTACCCTGCTTTTCTGTCGCTTATGCAAAGAATTCCCGGTATTGACTCGCTGACAGGCAACACGCTTCTCGCATCTCTGTTTGCAGGTGTGCTGATGGGTATTTCACTCGGACTTGTTATGAGAGTCGGCTCATCTACGGGCGGTATGGACATCGCAAATTTGATTTTAAGCAAGATTACGCACAGGTCAGTTTCAATTTTTGTGTATATTACTGATATAATTGTAGTAGGCGCACAGGCTATTGTTTCTGACTCGGAAAGCATTATGATGGGTATTGTTGTGCTTGTGCTTGAATCTCTGATGCTTGAACAGGTTATGATTTTCGGTCAGGCGCAAATTCAGCTGTTCATTATATCCGAGCACTATGAAGAAATCCGTGAAAAGTTCTTAAAGGAGCTTAACGCAGGCGTTACAATGTCATATATTCAGACCGGTCTTTTAGGCGAGGACGGTAAGGGAATTATTTGCATAATACCCTCCCGTAAGCTTTATAATGCAAATGAAATTGTCAGAAGCATTGACCCTGAAGCATTTATTACGGTTACAAAAATCAAAGAGGTTAAAGGCAGAGGCTTCACCTCCGAAAGACAGCAGCTTGATTATGATGTCGGTAAGTAAGATTTTCGAGTCGTAATTTGCAGACAGCACAGCGCAGAACATCTGCAAAAACACGGCAAACAAACAGACAAAAACAGCTTGGGTCAGCCGTAAACAGCTGACCCAAGCTATAATTATTTCTGATACTATGATTTGTTATACTCCGTAAATGTCCTTAACCTTTTCGGTAAGGTATGCTATGTAATAATCGGCATTGAAATCCGTGCCGAGAACTCTGTTAAGAATTTCTGCGGGTGTATAAAGCCTGCCGTACTGCCAGATATTCTCTCTGTTCCATTTGTTAATAGGCTCGAAATCGCCTTTCTCAATGCAGGCGTCAACATCAACGGTTTCTTTCATTTTTGAAAGGAACTGTGCGCCGTAAGCATTGCCCAGTGCATATGACGGGAAATAGCCTATAAGTCCGCCTGACCAATGGCTGTCCTGCAAGACGCCGTGCTTGTCATCAGGCACATCAATACCGAGGTATTCTTTATAAAGCTTATTCCATTCCTTCGGTAAATCCTTAACTTCAAGCTCCCCTGCCATAACTCTTTTTTCAAGCTCGTAGCGAATCATTACATGCAATGAATAAGTCAGTTCGTCAGCTTCGGTGCGTATAAGCGACGGCTCTGCTTTATTTACGGCTATGTAAAGCTCGTCTGCCGTTCTGTCTTTAAGCTCAGCAGGGAAAAGCTGCTGAAGAAACGGAAATACATAATTGCAGAAGGCTCTGCTTCTGCCGATTATATTTTCATAAAAACGGCTCTGGCTTTCATGAATACTCATAGCTGTTCCGCCGTCGAGCACGGTATATGCCAAATCCTCGGCAGAGCCGGTATCATAAAGAGCGTGTCCTCCCTCATGGATTACGCTGTACATTGAGCAGACAAAATCATCGGGTACATACTTTGTGGTAATTCTGACATCGTGATGTGAGCCGAGACTTATGGTAAACGGATGCTCTGTTGTGGAAAGCCCTACATGACCGAGGTCAAGACCTATTGTTTTCATAAGATAGTATGCAAGCTCCTCCTGCTTTTTGTCGGAAAAGCTGCCGAAGCGCACGCTGTCATCAACCTGCGGCACTGCCGAAATCTTTTTAAGTAAAGGTACTATGTTTTCACGAAGCTTACCGAAAAATTCGTCAAGTGTTTTTTTGTTAAGTCCCTCTTCGTACTGATTCAGGCAATAATCATAAGCATCCTTTTCGGGTGAAACATAGTGCGCAAATCTCTTGTTCGTTTCAAAAAGCTGTTCAAGCAGAGGTCTGAACATTTCAAAGTCGGATGCCTCCTTTGCCCTGTGCCAGACATCGTCAGCCTCAACAAGCAGTTGCTGGTATGCCACATATTCCTTCATAGGGATTTTTTTCATCTCTCTTAAATCCTTGAGCATAAGGTAAACCATTCTGTTTGTCTTTGCGTCAAGCTTCTCTTTGTTCAAGTCAAGAAATTCAAGAATTTCAACCGTATCGTCAGAGGTACTCAGCTTATAAACCTCTTCGCTTAATACAGACAGGCTCACGCCTCTGTTTGCGGCAGTTTCCTTGGGTGCGGCTGTTGCGCCGTCATACTGCAAAATTGCCATTGCATGTTCATAGGCGGCAAGCTTCTGCTGAATTGCCATAAGCTCATTTTTTGCATTTTCAATAGTTAATTCTTTCATCCTGCAGGTTCTCCTTAATATGTTTTCCGTTATATATTAGCATATAAATCGGCGATTGGCAATTTAATTATAATTGACACATTTTGAAAGTTTGATAAACTTTATATGCACAAATTGTTAATATTGTATTGAATTTTTTAAAACATTGTGCTAAAATGAAATGTATTTAAAATAGGATTATAGGTATAAGTATATGAAATTTTCACAGATGAAATATGAGCGCCCCGACCTTGAGGCTGTAAAAGCTGAGCTTACAAAATTAACAGAAGAGCTCAAAAGTGCCGAAAACTATGACGGGGCAAGAAAGGCGTTTGTTGAGTTTGACGCCGTTAAAAGAAAAGTAGGAACACAGGGAACGCTTGCAAGCGTCCGTCATTCAATTGATACAAGAGATGAATTTTACGAGGCTGAAAAGAAATTCTGGAATGTAGCCTCCCCCGAGCTTGACGAGTATTTTCAGAATTGGACCATGGCGTTGCTTGAAAGCAAATTCCGTACGCAGTTTGAAAAGGAATTCGGCAATATTGTTTTTATAAACGCCGAAATTGACCTTAAAGCATTTTCACCCGAGATTATTCCCGAGCTTCAGAAGGAAAACGATCTTGTGCAGGAATACCAGAAGCTTATTGCATCTGCTCAGATTCCCTTTGAGGGCGGTATTTACACAATTTCACAGTTAGCTCCTTTTAAAAATGACGCTGATGACGCACGCAGACTCGCAGCGTGGAAAGCAGACGGCAGTTGGTACAAGGAGCATCAGGCGCAGCTTGACGAGATTTACGATAAGCTCACCCACCTGAGAGATACAATGGGTAAAAAATTAGGTTATGACGGCTTTACTCAGCTCGGTTATTACCGTATGGGCAGAAACTGCTACACAAAGGATGATGTTGAGAAATTCCGTGAGGCTGTAAGAAAGTACCTTGTCCCCGTGGCAGACAGCATTTACCGTGAGCAGGCAAAAAGACTCGGAAAAGAGTATCCTATGAGCTTTGCCGACAACGCTCTTATGTTCCGTTCGGGCAATCCGAAGCCCTGCGGCACTCCCGAGGAAATTTTGCAGGCGGGCAAAAAGTTCTATGACGAGCTTTCGCCCGAAACGAGCAAATTCTTCAGAGCAATGCTTGACGGTGAGCTTCTTGATGTGCTTTCAACTGAAGGCAAAGAGGGCGGCGGCTACTGCACAAGTCTTTACGATTACAATATGCCGTTCATTTTTGCGAATTTCAACGGCACAAGCTCAGATGTTGAAACAGTTACACACGAGGCAGGCCATGCCTTTGCCGACTGGTACAATATTAAGAGAATTCCCGTTGATACCGTATGGCCGAGTATGGAAGGCTGCGAGGTTCACTCAATGTCGATGGAATTCTTCGCCTGGAGAAATGCCGAGGACTTCTTCGGTAAGGATACAAGAAAGTTCCTTTACAGCCATTTGGCAGGAAGTCTGACATTTATCCCATACGGCACAATGGTTGACCATTTTCAGCACATTGTTTACGAAAATCCCGATATGACTCCCCGTGAAAGACACGATACATGGAAAGAGCTTTTAGGAATTTATATGCCTTGGATGAAGCTTGACGGCGATATTCCCTTCTATTCGGAGGGCGAGGGCTGGCAAAGACAGTCTCACATATACACCGTGCCTTTCTATTATATAGATTACTGCCTTGCGCAGACGGTTGCGCTGGAATTCTGGGCAATGATTCAGGAGGACCCTGACAATGCCTGGAAGCATTATATTGCATACACTGAGCAGGGCGGCAGCAGAGTTTTCACTGAGCTTCTTAAAAATGCAGGTCTTGAAAGTCCGTTTGACGAGGCAACTCTCAGGGGCGTTTGCAAAAAAGCTAACGACTGGCTTTCAAGCTATGATTTAGAGGGCATTGAATAATGAGCCGCAAAAGCCACCTCAACGATTTCAAAATGAACGCTGAGGGTAAATATATTTACACGGGTGCAGTTTATACCCTGCAAAATCACAAGCAAGCCGGCGTAAGATTAGGTCTTTTGACCGCATTTGCTTTTTTGAGCGTTATAAGCTCGGGCTTTATAAATGCAGCAGGACTTAACAATACCTTTTATGTTATAATACCATATATATTAGAGGTTGTCTGTCTGTTTACGCTTTGCTGGAATACCGTAAGGCTGTTATGGGCAAGAGGCAAATTCAGAGAATATGTATATTCCCCTGTTAAAAACAGAATTCCTTCAGCCTCTTTAGCGCTCGGCATATTTGCAGGTCTCGGTTTTATATGTTCTGTGTTATTTATGGTATTACACGGTTTTGAAACCAAGCCTGTTCAATGTATAATATATCTTATATTAAAAGCAGCTGATATAACACTCGCAATAATAATATATAAATATTTCCCTACACTTATCTGGGAACAGAAGAATTAAAACAGTCATTTCTTGGCGAAAGCCAATAAAATAAATTTCTATAAAAGGAGAGAAAAGAAATGAAAAAAATTCTTGCAGTTGTTTTAGCACTTGCTCTCTTCGTAACAGTCTTTGCAGGCTGTGCAGGCAAGGCTAATAACAGCAAGCCGCTTGTAGTTGGTTATTCAAACTTCTCAAGTAAGTTCTCACCGTTCTTCGCTGAGACAGCTTACGACCAGGATGTTGCTACAATGACCACTGTTAGCCTTCTCACTATCGACCGTCAGGGCGCTGTAGTTGAGCTTGGTAAAACAGGTGAAACCCGTGCATACAACGGCACAGATTACAAGTATTACGGACCCGCTGATCTTAAGATCACAACAAACGATGACGGTACTGTTTACTATGATTTCGAGCTTCGTGACGATATCAAGTTCTCAGACGGCGAAAAGCTTACTGTTGATGATGTTATCTTCTCAATGTATGTTCTTTCAGATCCTACATATGACGGTT
This sequence comes from uncultured Eubacteriales bacterium, assembly GCA_900315985.1. Lineage (GTDB taxonomy): Bacteria > Bacillota > Clostridia > Oscillospirales > Acutalibacteraceae > Fimenecus. Next base: position 9,219 of record ONBD01000023.1, read on the forward strand.
CAGCAACATTCTTCGCACTTCCCATCAAGGGTATGGAAGAGTACCGTGCAGGTATGGACACAATGTTCAACCTTATCGCTGCTGCAGGCAGAGATAACACAGACTTCACAAACTGGACACAGGAAGACCAGACAGCTTTCTGGACAGCTATTGACGCAGCAGGCGTTAAGCTTGTTGACGAAATCGTTGCTTACTGCAAGGACAACGGCTACAATGCTGCTGAGGATTCAATTTCAGCTTGCATGGCTAACTGGGGCTTTGAGGTTCCCGCAGACGCTACTGCTGCAGATGTATTCAAAGTAATGGTTGAGCAGTATGAAGGCGATTACGCTACTCTCTTCTCAAAAGAAAGCGCAGGCTCTGCACTTTCAGACCTTATGGATGGCTATGACAAGTATACAAAGGGTATTAAGACAGGCGATTCAGCTGCTAACATCGCAGGTATTGAAAAGACCGGTGAGAATACTCTTCGTGTTACTCTTACAGAAGTTGACGCTACAGCTATCTATCAGTTTGGCATTCCGATTGCTCCGCTTCATTACTATGGCGACAAAGCTAAGTTTGACTATGACAACAACTCTTTCGGTTTTGACAAGGGCGACCTTTCAACAGTAAGAGCTAAGACAACACAGCCTATGGGCGCAGGTCCTTACAAGTTTGTTAAGTTTGAGAACGGCGTTGTTTCTTTCGAGGCTAACAAGGATTACTTCCTCGGCACTCCCAAGACAACAAACCTTCAGTTCAAGGAAATGAACGACCAGGATAAGCTTAACGGCGTTATCACAGGCTCTGTTGATATTACAGATCCTTCATATTCACAGGATACAGCAAAGGCTATCAAGGAAGCTAACGGCAACGATAGTGTTGTTGGTGACAAGATTACAACTGATACAGTTGACAACCTTGGTTACGGTTACCTCGGCATTTCTGCTAAGGCAGTTAATGTTAACGGTGAAATCGGTTCAGAGGCTTCCAAGAACCTTCGTAAAGCATTTGCAACAGTATTTGCAAACTTCCGTGATGTTACAGTTGACTCTTACTACGGCGACGCTGCAGAAGTTATCAACTATCCTATTTCAAACACATCATGGGCTGCTCCTCAGAAGACAGACGCTGACTATGCTATTGCCTTCTCAAAGGATGTAGACGGTAAAGACATTTACACATCTGATATGGACGCTGACGCAAGAACCGCTGCTGCTCTTAAGGCTGCTCTCGGCTTCTTCCAGGCTGCAGGCTACACAGTAGCAGACGGCAAGGTTACAGCTGCTCCTAAGGGTGCTAAGATGGAATATGAAGTTTGGATTCCTGCTGACGGCAGCGGCGACCATCCTTCATTCATGATGCTTTCAGACGCATCTGACGCTCTCAAGACAATCGGCATCAACCTTATCGTTAAGGACCTTGCTAACTCAGCTGACCTCTGGACAGGTATTGAAGCTGACCAGGTACCGATGTGGTGTGCTGCTTGGGGTGCTACTCCTGACCCTGATATGTATCAGGTTTACTATTCAGGCGTTGAGTCAGGTTGACAAGCTCATCATGGACGCTCGTGCAAACATGGACCAGAGCTACAGAAAGACAATGTACAAGGAGTGCCTTGACATTATCGTTGACTGGGCTGTAGAAGTTCCTGTATATCAGAGACAGAACGCTATTGTATTCTCAACAGAGAGAGTTAATATTGACACTGTTACTCCTGACATCACTACATACTACAACTGGTATGCAGAGATCCAGAACATTGAGCTCAAGTAATTTTATTTAACTTAATAATCTGTTAAATAATTCCGGGGGGCAGATAAGTTTCCTTATCTGCCCCCTTTAGAGCCTCTTGACTTTAACGGTTTAAAGCATTTGAGAGGTATATTGGCTGTCCCTAAGCCTTCATTAAGCTTAAAAATGACGGTTTAGTGATATTCAATATCAAGATTTTCTTATGGAGTGATGATAGTGCGAAAGTACATAATCAAGCGTTTGCTGCAATCAGTAGTAATACTGTTCTTTGTAGCATTCATTATTTATGCGTTGATGCGCTGTCTTCCCACCTCTTTCGTTGAGGCTATGGCAAGACAGAAGAGTATGCAGCCCGGCTCAAAGAGCTATGAGGAATGGCTGCAGCAGCTTAACGCAATGTATAATCTGGATAAGGGCATTTTTGTCGGTTTCTTTAACTGGCTGAACAGTATGATTCACGGTCAGTTCGGCGACAGCTGGAGATGGACCATACCCGTTGTTGAGAAATTCAACGATTGCGTTTGGATTTCATTTATTATGGGTGCAATTTCCTTCTTCTTTGAGCTTATAATTGCTATCCCGTTGGGAATAATTGCGGCTACAAAGCAGTACAGCAAGTCGGATTACATTATATCAATTGTTGCTCTGGCAGGTATTTCGCTGCCGACATTCTTCTTTGCCTCGCTTATGAAGCTTGTCTTCTCTGTTAAGCTCGGCTGGTTCGAATTGGGCGGTCTTGTAGGACGAAATTATGACCAGCTGACAGCGGTAGGTCAGTTCTTTGACAAGGCTCAGCACCTTGTTCTGCCAATAATTACTCTTGTTGTTATCAGCATGGGTTCTCTTATGCGTTACACAAGAACAAATATGCTTGAGGTTCTGAATGCTGACTATATCAGAACAGCAAGGGCAAAAGGTCTTTCAGAGCGTAAGGTTATTTACCGTCACGCTTTCAGAAACACACTTATTCCCATAGTTACTATTGTTGGCGGTTCGCTGCCCGGTCTTTTCGCAGGCGCACTTATCACCGAAACTCTTTATTCTATACCCGGAATAGGCTTTGTTGCTTATCAGTCTGAAATTTCAGGCGATATTCCGTTTACAATGTTCTATCTTGTATTCCTGGCAGTTCTTACACTTCTGGGCAACCTGCTTTCAGATGTTCTGTACGCAGTTGTTGACCCGAGAGTCCGTGTGTCTTAAGGGAGGAGGAAAAATATGAGTAAAAAAGAAAATACTGCTCCCGTAAGCAATAACGAAAACAAACAGGAATATTCGCTTAACGATGACCGAAGAGTCAAGGTACTCTCCCCCGGCATGCTCGTTGCAAAGCGATTTTTCAGAAACAGACTTGCCGTTACAGGTCTTATAATTCTTGCAATTATGTTTGCATTTTCATTCCTCGGAGGTCTGGTTTCACCGTACAGACAGGACCAGAAATTCACCCGTCTTGACATTCAGGCAAAAGACTATGCAGGCGCTGTTGAAAACAAATCATTTGTTGCAAATGCCGCTGACAAAGAGCTTTTCTCAGGCTCCGTTCAGGCACAGACTCAGCTTGCAATTCAGAGAAAAAATGACAGCTTTGAATATAACGGTCTTACTTATACTTTAAATAAGATTAACGATGATTTTTACAGCATATATACGTGCGGAAAGCTTGTTGGTATTGTAAGCAAGGAGCTTGTTAACTCCTCTAATTCAAACGAAAGCTTTTCATTTGAATTCACATATGCGGCTCTTATGTGCAAGGCAAACGGCGAAAGCTCATTTACCGCAGAAGGCAAAACCTACACTATAGACGCTGACGGAATTATATATGAAAACGGAAATGAAATAGCTTATATCAGCCAGTATATCATCCGTGCGGTTATGGGCGATGTTTTCCTTACCCGTGATTTTAAGAACAAGCTTATTGACGCTCTTAAAGCAAAGCAGGAGTCATTTGTTTATACAGACGCTGACGGCGTTGAGGCAGAGTACATTCTTCACTTTGACCCGTCAAAAAATCAGTGGGACATCAAGCAGGAAATTGATACTACTGTTTTTGACACCTATTCACCCCCGTCAAAGACTCACTGGCTCGGTACTGACAAGTACGGTATGGATATGCTTACCCGTCTTATGTACGGCGGCAGAGTTTCGCTTATTATCGGCTTCATAGTTGTTTTCATTGAAACAATACTCGGCGTTATTTTAGGCGGTATTTCAGGCTATTTCGGCGGACATATTGACAACCTTATAATGAGAATTGTTGATATTTTCTACTGCATACCCTCAATGCCTATCATAATTATTCTCGGTGCGGCGATGGACGCTGCAAATGTTCCGTCTGCTACGAGAATGCTGTATCTGATGCTTATTCTCGGCTTCCTCGGCTGGCCGGGCATTGCAAGACTTGTAAGAGGTCAGATTCTTTCGCTTCGTGAGCAGGAATTTATGACAGCTACCGAGGCTTGCGGCATCTCGGTTCCGAGAAGAATTTTCAAGCATCTTATTCCCAATGTTATTCCCCAGCTTATAGTTACCATGACCATGGGCTTAGGCAGCACAATTATTACAGAGGCTACCCTCTCCTTCCTCGGACTCGGCGTTCGCTTCCCGTTTGCTTCCTGGGGTAACATTATCAACGATGTTAACAATGTTTTCGTTCTTACACATTACTGGAATATCTGGATTCCTGCAGGCGTACTGCTTCTCTTGACAGTTCTTGCTTTCAACATTGTCGGCGACGGCTTGAGAGATGCATTTGACCCGAAGATGAAGCGCTAAGGAGGGGCAGAAAATGGCAAAGAAACAAAATGACGGCTATCTGTCTGCCAGGGAATCCCGCAGGATTTCAAAGGAAAACAGAAAGATAACCAACGAATTTGAAAAGAAATATAAGCGTAAGAATGTTCCCGAGTCGGAATATCTTACACAGATGAAAAACCCGGCAAATACACTTGAAATTGAAAACCTTCACACCTTCTTCTTTACCGATATCGGTACTGCAAAGGCTGTTGACGGCGTTACATTTGAAGTGCCGATAGGTAAAACCGTCGGCGTTGTCGGTGAGTCGGGCTGCGGCAAATCGGTTACAAGCCTTTCAATTATGCAGCTTTTACAGCGTCCGCAGGGACAGATTGTTGAAGGCGAAATAAGACTTAACCTCGGCGACAAGGCATATGACATAACAAAGACACCTATTGAGGCTATGCAGAAGCTTCGTGGTAACTTTATGTCAATGATTTTCCAGGAGCCTATGACAAGCCTTAACCCCGTCTTCCGTATAGGCAATCAGCTTGATGAGGTTATTGAGCTGCATGACGGCAAAGGTATGACCAAGGAAGAGGTTAAAGCCCGTTCAATAGAGCTTTTGGAAATGGTTGGTATTGCCAACTCCGAGGGCGTTTACAAGATGTATCCGCACGAGCTTTCGGGCGGTATGCGTCAAAGAGTTATGATTGCTATGGCGCTTGCGTGCAATCCCAAGCTTATTATTGCAGACGAGCCTACTACTGCGCTTGATGTTACAATTCAGGCTCAGATACTCGACCTGCTTCGTAACCTGAAGGACAAAATCAATTCTTCAATTATGATAATCACACATGACCTCGGCGTTATTGCCGAAATGGCTGACTATGTTGTAGTTATGTATGCGGGCAAGGTTGTTGAAAAAGGCACTGCAGAAGAAATCTTCGCTAACCCTGCACATCCTTATACTATAGGTCTTATGGCTTCAAAGCCTGTTGTAGGCAAAAAGGTTGACAAGCTTTATTCTATTCCGGGTAAGGTTCCGAACCCCGTTAATATGCCTAATTACTGCTATTTCAAGGACCGCTGTGAAATGTGTGTTGACGGCTGTGAGGGCGAATACCCCTGTGAAATCAGCCTTTCGCCTACTCATAAGGTAAGCTGTTACCGTTATTACGATAAGAAGGAGGGTTAAAAATGAGTAAAAAAGAAATAATTACAAATGATTTTACTCCTATTGAATATGACCCTCAGTATATTCTTCAGGTAAACGCATTAAAGAAATACTTCCCCATAAAGGGCGGTATTGTTTCAAAGACTGTCGGCTATGTCAAGGCTGTTGACGGCGTTACATTCAACCTTAAGCGTGGTACTACCATGGGCTTGGTTGGTGAGTCAGGCTGCGGCAAGACAACAACAGGTCGTACAATTCTTCGTCTTTCAGGCGAAAAAACGGGCGGTCAGGTGCTTTTCAACGGCAAAGAGGTTTATGACCTTGACAATAAGGAAATGCATGATTTGCGTACAAAAATGCAGATTATTTTCCAGGACCCGTTCTCATCGCTTTCACCCCGTATGCCTGTCGGCGAAATAATCGGCGAAGCTGTAAGAGAGCACAAGCTTGTTGACAAGGCTGAGTATAACGATTATATTGACAAGGTAATGGACAACTGCGGACTTCAGCCGTTCCACAAGGACCGTTATCCGCACGAATTCTCAGGCGGTCAGAGACAGCGTATCTGCATTGCCAGAGCACTTGCATTGAACCCTGAATTTGTTGTATGCGACGAGCCTGTTTCTGCGCTGGATGTTTCAATTCAGGCACAGATTATTAACCTGCTTCGTGATTTGCAGGAGAAATACAGCCTCACCTACCTGTTCATTTCTCACGATTTGTCAGTTGTTGAGCATATTTCCGATACTGTCGGCGTTATGTACTTGGGCAACCTTGTTGAGTACGGCTCTACCGAGGATATTTTCAAAAATCCTCTTCACCCGTACACAAAGGCTTTGTTCTCGGCAATTCCTGTTCCGGACCCGACAGTTAAGATGAAGAGAATTGTGCTTGAAGGCTCAATTCCCTCCCCTGCCAATCCGCCTGAGGGCTGTAAGTTCCATACCCGTTGCGCTAACTGTATGGAGATTTGTAAGCATCAGGCTCCCGAGCAGAAGGAAATTGAAAAGGGTCATTATGTTGTTTGCCATCTTTATGATGACATCAAGAGCATTGACTCAAAGCAAGAGGATTAAAAATGGCTGAGAAAAAGCGTTATGATGACGACGACGGGCGTACAATCGCCGATATGAGCGGTATTGAACGCACACCTATGCTTATTCCTAAATTCCCGAAAGCAAAAAGCAGTCAGAGCGAAGCTGAAAACGCAGAAGCTTCTGACGAAAGGCCCTGGGAGCAACAGGGATTATCAAAGCAGGAACGCCGTTCATTTATATTCGGTGCAATGAGCGCAACAGCGCTGATAGCTCTGCTGTTTATAGCGGCAGGAGCTATTGCGATAGCACTGTTTATACTGTTCACAAGATAAAATTCTCATTTAAAGCTATTAAAAATTAAAGCCGACAGTCTTTGTCGGCTTAGTTTTTTCAATTATTATTTAAGATTACGGTGAAATATGATTTATGCAATTTCCGACCTTCACGGTTACCCTTTAAGCAAGCTGCTTAAGCTTTTGGAGAAGGTTAAATTTAATAATAAGGACTTTTTATATGTTCTCGGTGATGTTATAGACCGTTGCGGCGACGGCGGTATTGAAACGCTTGAATGGATGATGTTACAGCCGAATGTTCAGCAGATAATGGGCAATCATGAGGCTATGCTGCTGTCATGTACCTTTCTTTTTGATGAAATAACCGACCGGAATATTGAAAAGCTCAGCGCACAGAAGATGGAGCTATATATGAATTACATCTCAAACGGCGGTGAGGTTACGCTTAACAGTCTTAAAAAGCTTTCGGCAGTAAACCGCCATGCAGTTTTTGATATACTCGATTTTATAAATGACGCTCCGCTTTATGAGGCTGTCAGCGTTAACGGCAGGGATTTTTTGCTGACACATTCGGGGCTTGACAACTTTGAAAAAGGTAAAAAGCTTTCGCAGTATGAAGCTGACGATTTTCTGTGGGCAAGACCTTCGCCTGAAGACAGCTATTTTGAGGGTATAATAACCGTTTTCGGCCATACGCCTACTTTCTGCTTCGGCAACGAATACAGCGGCAAAGCATTCAGAACAAAGACATGGATTGACATTGACGCAGGCGTAGCTTCGGGCAACTCCCCTATTCTTTTACGGCTTGATGACTTAAAGGAGTTTATATTATAAAAAGATAAAGGCAAGAGATTATTTCTCCTGCCTTTAATTATTTGCTTTTAATTATTCAGCTGCCTGTGCGTGAAGGTCAGCTATTTCCTTCTCGACAGCCTCTTCGATTGTAGGCTGTTCTTTTCTTTGCTTTTTGAAGCTTCTTGCGGTCAATATATTTATTATTACATTTGCTGCAAAAAGCGCAATTCCTATTGCATAACCCCACCAGACAACACTGCCTGAGAATACATTTATTGTATTCTGCGCCTGAGTTGTTATGAACATTGAAATAAATACTGCCGAAGCGCACCAGCCTGCAGTTGCAATTACATTAAGCACCGTGTTAAGCCCTGCTCTGAGGTTAATAGCTGCTATAAGCACTACAAAGAAATTGAGCACACCTGCCGCAACGGCTATAAATGCCGCAAGGATTGAGAACATAAGAAGCTTTACAGAAGGTCCTAAAGCTGTTGCAGACATCAGCGAGAAGCCTCCGAAGAAATCAAGCTTTGTTATGTAGTTAAGCACAAGTGTTAAAAATGAAACCGACTCGCTTTTTTCATAAAACGGAAATACAAGATTCATTTTAACAAGCGGTACTACAAGCGCAACTAAAGGCAAGAGTGTAAAAACAAGCCTTAATATTCTCGGGAAGCTGCCTACAGTGCCGCTTTTGAAATTCGCAAGCTTATAATGAAGCTTTGCAAACGCAACCTCGGCGTTTTCTGAGTCCTCCTCAAGTCTTGCTTCCCAGTTGTAGTTAGGTATATTCACACCGCAGTTTTTGCACTCGGCACGGAAATTGTACCAATGAAGCGGTGCGCCGCATTTAGGACATTTTGAAGCCATAATTACCAACCTTTACAATCATTTTTTTAATCTTAACACATTCCATGAAAACGGCTTTATGTGAATGCTGTCGCTGTTTGCATTAACCGCCGCCTGTGAAGGCTTAACGGGAGCTGAAACAAAATTGTTGCCGTCCTGTGCCTTGAAGCCTGCCATTTCGATATGCTCTGAAAGCTTAAAGCCGTCAGCGTCAAGCATTTTTACATTTAATTCGTAATCTTCGCCCTGACATCTGTTTATGCAGAAAAGAACAATTTCATCCTCTGCGTCATTTATTGTGGCAATGCAATCCATATCGGGTACATCCGTAAATTCCTTTGAGTCATGCTTATCACAGTCAAGCTTTGAAAGCAGCACGCTTCCCCTTGCGTTATTGGACATATGCATTATCGGGTAGAAAATAGTCTGCTCAAACACTCCGCCGCCGTTTTCGGTCATAATAGGCGCAATTACATTTACAAGCTGTGCAAGGCATGCAACCTTAACTCTGTCGGCGTGCTTTAAAAGTGTCATAAGCATAAGACCTACAAGAAGTGCATCTTCAAAATTATAGTAATCCTCAAGCTGATGAGGTGCCTTTGACCATTTCTCTACATAATCGCCGTTTGAATGATACCAGACATTCCACTCGTCAAAGGAAAGATTTACCTGCTTTTTTGAGTGCTTTTTGCCTTTTACGGTATCGCAGATACAGATTACGGTTTTGATAAACTCATCCATTGCCATGCTCTTTGCAAGGAAGGAATCCGTGTCGCCCGAACGGTTGTCGTAATACTGATGCAATGATACATAGTCAACCTTATCGTAAGCTAAATCAAGAGTCTGAAGCTCCCAGTCGCCGAAGGTTTTCATGCCGAGATTTGAACTGCCCGAAAGCACTAATTCTATGCTCTGGTCAACCCATTTCATAACCTTAGCCGCTTCGGATGCGGCTCTGCCGTATTCATAGGCAGTTTTGTGACCTATCTGCCAGTCGCCGTCCATCTCATTACCGAGACACCAGAGCTTGATATTATGAGGTTCCTTATAGCCGTGTTTAATTCTCAAATCGCTGTATTTAGAGCCTGACGGATGGTTGCAGTATTCAACAAGATTTTTTGCGTCCTCTGCCCCACGCAAGCCTAAATTAACAGCCATCATACATGAGGTGTTTGCCTTTTTGCACCACTTGGCAAATTCATTTGTACCGAAAAGATTAGGTTCTGTAACACCCCAGGCAAGCTCAAGTCTTTCAGGTCTTTCGCTTACGGGACCTACACCGTCCTCCCAATTATAGCCCGAAACAAAATTGCCGCCGGGATAACGGACAATGGGCACATTGAGCTTTCTAACCTCGTCTATAACATCCTTGCGGAAGCCGTCTTCATCAGCAAGCGGATGGTCAGGCTCATATATACCGCCGTAAACTGCCCTGCCGAGATGCTCTATGAATGAGCCGTAAATCCTCGGGTCAATTTTTGCGGTTTTGAACTCGGTTACAAGTGAAATTTTTGCCTTTTTCATAAATAACCCTCACACATATTTAATATAGCTATTCTACCATATGCTTATTTTAATTTCAATTACTATTTGCCTTTTCTTCGCTCTGCGCCTTTTCCTTGACCTCAGCCTTGTCAAAAATAAAGCTCTTTAAAATATCTCTGTTCTTGTCAAGGTCTATAAGCAATACGGACTGACCGCCGTTTCGTGTTCCGCTTGACCATGTTCCCTCGGCAGGTACCTGCTGTTGAACAATGTCATACTTGATGTAATTGAAAACGCCCATGCCGATATTCATCATATCTTCGCTCTTAAGGTCGGTTTCAACCATAGGAACTATTTCATTTACGGTTTTTATAAGCGTTACAGGGCTTGTCCGCTTTGCCTTTGCAATAACAGCTGAAATAACCTTTCTCTGACGCTGTGTTCTCATAAAGTCGCTGTCAAGATAGCGGATTCTTGAATACCAGAGAGCCTGTGCGCCCGTGAGATGCACTGACTCACCGCTGCTGATTTCCTCGGGGAATGCCGCCGCTTCGGTAGGCGTCATATGGTCCTTGCTGTTTATGTATTTGGCTTCCTTTTCGGTTACGGCAACCTCTATGCCGCCAAGTGAATCAATGATAGTAATAAACATATCAAAGTTTACAAGCATATAGTTGTCTATGTCAATTTTGTAGTTATATTCGAGTGTGTCAACAAGAAGCTGTGTGCCGCCGTGACTCTGTGCCGCATTAAGCTTTGCCCACTTGTAATTCGGAATGTCAATGTATGTGTCTCTCAGGAATGAGCTGAGCTTAATCTGTGAATTGTTGTTGTCAATGGTAAGAAGCATCATGGTGTCGGAACGGGTTTCGTTATTGGACTCGCCTGCTCTTGCGTCAACACCTACAAGAAGTATATTTTTAACTCCGTCCTTTGAGAGCAGCTCTGCAGAAGAAATGTATTGATTGCTTTCAAGCGGCTTGTAATTCACTTTTTCGGTCATTGACTTTGCGTATGAATAACCGCCGACGCCGACAGCTGCGGCAAAAAGAATTATAAGCACAAGCAGAACTGCAAGCACCTTGCCCGCAGAGACCTTCTTCTTTTTCTTCTTTTCTTTAGGCTGTTTGCCCGAGGAAATGTCCTCGTCAATTATATCAAACTCTCTCTGCTGAGAAACCTTTTTTGCCTTATTCTGAGAGGCTTTGCCGTAATTATAGCTGTACGGTCTTTTTTCAGGCTCATTGTTTACAACTCTTCTGACAGGCTCAAATTCGCCGTTGTCATTGTCCCGATAATACTCATCGGTATAGCTTCTCTGGTTTTCTTCATAAAACTCCAAGTCCCTTTTACCGCTGAATATGTCCTCAAATTCAGACTCAAAGGCTTTGCTTTTGCCTAAATCCTCCTTGTCGGAATAAACATCTTCAAATTCGTCGCTGTCAGGCATGCTGAAAACATCGTCAAAAGCATTATCGTCAAATTTAAAATCCTTAGGGTCCATCGTCACATCTCCCGTAAATACACAATATATTGCTGTTTTATATCTTATTTTTTATATTTTACACTATATGACACTTTTTCTCAATATGTTTTTATAAAAATATAGAGGAAAATATTAAAAAAACACCCAAAAAGTAAAATGTTTTGACTTATAATTCAAGTTGACACTGACAGTTAAAAAGTGTAAAATGTATTTACTATATTTTGAGAGGGCGATTATTTGGATAACAAACTCTATAAAAAGAAAATCAGCAAGCGTAATTTGGCGCTTTTGCTTATTGATTTTCTTGTAATAAACTTTGTATATATCATTATGGTATATATTCACTGGAATTTCAGAATGGACGCAACTCTTTTGGTGCGTCTGTTGCTCAGAGTACCGTATATTACACTGTTTTACCTGCTGTTTTACACGGTATTTAAGATATATAAAACCGCATGGAGATATGCGGGTTTATATGAGGTAATAACCTATGCGCTGTCCACAATTTTAGGTACTGCTGCAGTGTGGGTCTGCGACTATACTGCTATGAAAATAAACCGTGCCGTTATTGTAGACGCACCGCTTACAAGGCTGTATTTCAATGTTCTGCCCTTTTCGGTTTACCTTGACAGCACTCTTATTATAATGTTCTTATGTCTTATTGTAAGGCTTGCTTACCGTTCATTTTACATTTTCAAAAACGAACAGGACCGAAGAAGCCATGTTTCCGAGCTTAAGCAGATTCTTATTATCGGCGCAGGCGAAGCAGGCACAGGTCTTTTAAGAGATTTTCAGAAGAATTCGTATAAATTCGGAAATCCCGTTGCGCTTGTTGACGATGACAGGTCAAAATTAGGTATGTCCATAAACGGCACGCCTGTTGTAGGAACATGCAACGATATTGAAGCTGTGTGCAAGAAGTACAATATTGACGAGATTATATTCTGCATCCCGTCAATCAGCGATGACAGGCGCCGTGAAATTCTTGACTTTGCAGTTAAAACAGGCGTTTCGGTAAAAATTGCGCCTGACATTTCCTCTCTTGACAGCGCCGCAGACCTGACATACAAGGAAATGAGAAATGTTGATATTCTCGACCTGCTGTCAAGACCCGAAATCAAGCTTAACCCCGATGTCTGCAAATATGTTACAGACAAAACCGTACTTGTTACGGGAGGCGGCGGAAGCATAGGTAGTGAGCTTTGCCGTCAGATTGCAAGGTATAATCCTGAAACAATAGTTATTTTTGACATTTATGAGAATAACGCTTACGAGCTTAAAAGCTCTCTTGATTTAAAATATTTCGGCAAGCCAAAGGTTGAAATCCGCATAGGCTCTGTGCGTGAGTATGCAAGACTTAAAGAGGTATTTGAGGAGTTTCATCCCTCTTCGGTATTCCATGCAGCTGCTCATAAGCATGTTCCACTTATGGAAGACAGCCCCTACGAAGCAATAAAGAACAATGTTTTAGGCACTTACAATACTGCTCTTTGCGCTAATGAATACGGTGTTGATAATTTTGTTCTGCTTTCAACGGACAAGGCTGTTAACCCCACAAATGTTATGGGTGCAACCAAGCGCTGCTGTGAGCTTATAATTCAGCATTTTTCAAAAATTTCAACCCATACGAAATTTGCGGCTGTACGCTTCGGCAATGTTTTAGGTTCAAACGGAAGCGTTATTCCGCTGTTCAAGGAGCAGCTCAAAAAAGGCGGTCCGCTTACGGTTACACACCCCGATATTACCCGTTACTTTATGACCATACCCGAAGCTGCACAGCTTGTTGTTCAGGCAGGCGGTCTTGCTAAAGGCGGAGAAATATTTGTGCTTGATATGGGCGAACCTGTTAAGATTGTTACGCTTGCAGAAAAGCTCATAAGGCTTTCGGGATTTGAGCCTTATGTTGATATTGACATTCAGTTCACAGGCTTAAGACCGGGTGAAAAGCTGTATGAAGAGCTTATTCTGCCGAGTGAAAAGGAAGGTATGCACAAGACGGACAACCATAAAATCTTTATTACCTCCCCCACAGATTTTGACGACGATGTGCTGCTTGAGCATATAAAATCAATTCCCGAAATGAAGCCTGAAGAAGCAAGACAGTTCCTAAAGGAGCTTGTTCCGAATTTCAATGAAAAGAAATAATTAAATAAAAAGCAATATATAAGAGCGAAGGAATTTTCCTTCGCTCTTGGTTTTTGTAACCCTTTTATGCGTCCTGCTGATTGACTGCAAGATCTATATAGAATAAATCAAACGCATCAATCGCCCCGTCTGTGTTGTAGTCGGCAACCTTCATAAATTTAAGATTATCGTCGGTCAGATGTGTTTTTATAACCGCATAATCGGCAATTGTTACGCTTCCGTCATAGTCGATGTCGCCGAGTATGTCAAGTGAAATAAATTCATAGCCCTTATTGTTGGCAAAGTGCTCCGCTTCCGTGTCCCAATATCCTTTTATTGTAGTTAAACCGGAGTCAGTGAAAGCATTTTCATCAATATAGGTTACTGAACTTGGTATGGTTATTTCCGTTAGAGATGTACACTCTCCAAAAGCAAGTTCACCTATGATTTCCAGTGTATTGGGTAAAATAACATCTGTAAGTGAGGAACACATATAAAACATATAAGGTTCCAACACTCCTATTTTATTTGGCAAAGTAATTTCTTCAAGTGAACTGCACGCAGCAAAAGCCTCAGTCCCTATATATTCAACCGTATCGCTGAAAACAACATTTTTTAGATTCATACTAAAAATGAAAGCGTCCCTACCTATATTTTCAACACCATAAGGGATTGTGTATGTCTCGCCTGATTTATTAGCAGGATAACATATTAATTCGGTTTTTTCCTTATTGAAAAGAACTCCGTCGATAGAAGAAAAGTTTTTGTTGTCTTCATCTACGGTTATCGACTCCAAAGCTGTTGTCATTGCCAAGACCGTAATACCTAAGCTTGTCAGGTTTGCTCCAATACTAACTGTTTGTATATCCGACAATGAGTAAAGAGCAAAATCGCCTAATCCAACAACTTCATATCCATCAATAGTATCAGGTACAGTTATATTTACATCACTTCCGACATATGCAGGTTCATCGTTATTATAAATCTCTGCGGTTTGATCATCTATTATTCTGTATTTCCAGCTGCCGTCAGTGCTTGTGTGGATTTCATCATCTGCAAAAGCGCTCAATGATGCATACGGAAGCATACAGGCTATCAATGCAAAGCACATAATGACAGATAAAAACTTTTTACTTTTCATTTTTATCACTACTCCTAATTTTATAGCTGCATTTTATCACTTTAAAGGATTACAGTCAACGCAGATAATTTAACAACTTTATGAAACTTTTGTGAACAAATGAACACCTATTTAAAATCAGTCATTTGAATGCTTCTGTTCAAGCATTCTCTTTGTTTCATCCCATTTATAGCCTGCAAGCGGGTAGAATTTCATACAAACCGAGCAGATGATAAGCAACAAGCACGGAACAGCCATCCACGCAACGAGTATTCCCTGCTTTGCCATTTGAGACTGCATACCTGCCGTAAGGTTCATATCGTAACCGAACGCCTTTGCTATCATAATAAAAGCCGAATTTGCAAAGCTTATTGCAGGCTTGGTTATAAAGCTGTTTACGCCTGCATACATACCCTCACGGCGTATGCCCGTAACGCTTTCGTCATAGTCAATAACATCGCCGTTCATAAGAGGTATTAAGTACATACCGCCTGCAAAGCCCATACCTGCGGTGAAGAATCCGCAGACTGCGACGGCATTTATTTTGCCGAAAAGGCACATAATGCCCGAGCCTATTGCAAAAATGATACACATTAAAAGCGTACATTTTTTAACCCCCCAGGTTTTGACCTTGTTTGCCCAGAGAATAACGCCGAAAACAGCGCCAAGCCCCAAAGAGCCGTATGCAAAGGGCATGCCTAAATCAAACTCGTCAAAATAGTAAATTACGCCCTGCATAAGTATGGTCTGGATAAAAACAACCGTAAAGGACAGTACCTCAAAAACTACAAACGAACGGTTTTTAAAGCAGGCAATAATTGCCTTGAATATGTTTTCCTGCTCCTCTTTTTCGGTCTGCACCTTTTCCTTATAAAAGAAGGTGGAAACAAAAATTATAATAAATGAGAAAACACCTATGCCCGCCATAATAAGCTGAAAACGGGTCGGGTCCTCGCCTACCTCAGGCTTTATATTCGGGAATACTACAAGCGGCACGCCCAAAGCTACAAGAGTGAAAAAGATTTTCCAAAGGAAAATTGAGCCTCTTGCCTTATTTGAAACTGCCATTGCGTAAGGCATAACATAAAGCGAGGTTGCAATAGCCGTATAGAGAGTATCAAACAAGAAAAGTGTTGCAAGCATCTGAATAAACAGAGCTGTCTGCGAATTGCCCAAGGGCCATTTTACCCATGTCAATACGAAAAACAATGCATAGAAGAACGAGCCGTAACGGATATACGGTATTCTTCTGCCGAGCTTGGATTTTGTGCGGTCCGAAATATAGCCGAAAAGCGGGTCATTGACTGCATTCCAGATTGCGAAAATAATCCAGACTATACTTGCGAGTCCCTCGGACAAGCCTAAAAACTTTGTAAAGAAATAGGTCATGCCGCCGCCTGTAAGCAGGCTGTTTATAGTTGTGCAAAGGCAGTCCGCCGAGCACAGCCAGAATTTACTTGACGCTGAGACCTTTTCCTCTGTTATTTCGTTTTTAATTTCTTCGCTCATTTCATTTTACCTTCTTGAAAATTTTATTCGTTCTGTAAATAATGCCGTCAGTTTGTTTTGGATACTGTACGGTTTTTGAAAACAGGGAATTTTTTGTGTGATTTTTAATTATTTCTTCTCCCCATGATATAACCTGCGCTATGTAATCGGTTTCAAGCTTTGGCACTCTGTGTCCCCAATAAACCTTAAAGCTTTTGCTCATTTCAAAAAGCCAGCGGGCGCCGGGAAGCCATTCCTCTATTGAGGTAGCGCCGGGAAGAAACATCCACAAAGCGTCGCAGACATTGTCGCCGCTGAAAATGATATTGTCTTTTTCGTCAATAAATGCGACGCTGCCTACGGTATGCCCCGGCGTGTGATTAACCGTTAAGGTTTTGCCGCCAAGATCAAATACAAAGCTTTCGTCAAAGGGTACAAGCTCAGGCTTGTACTCGTCTTTTTTGATATTCTTTGCAGTTATACCCTGCTTTTTCATCTCGCCGTTGCCTGCAACAAAAAGCTTTCTGAGAATAAGCGAGGTCTGAATTTTATTAAGCCTTTTGCAGTCATCCTTATAAATATAGACAAACGGGAATTGCCCTGCGCCGCCTATATGGTCCACATGACCGTGAGTTGCGGCAACAGTAAGCGGCAAATCAGTAATTTCCTTTACAGTAGCATTAAAATCGCCTGCGCCTGTGCCGCAATCAATAAGCAACGCCTTTTCATTGCCTGTCACAAGATAGCAATTTACGCCGTTAAATTCGTTTATAAGGTACACGCCCTCCGATATTTTTTCATAGGGCATTATTTTCATATTGCTTTTCATTTTTATTCCTTGATCCACTTTAATTTATACATTCCGAGTGCACCTAAAAGGCTTACTACGATTGTTACAAAAAGCATAGTGCCTACGGGCAATGAGGGAACGAAGATATATACAATTACGCCTATTAAAATAGGAAGAATTGAAAGTTTCCAGTACTTAGCAAAGTAAGATGCGCCAAGTGCACCGAAAAGCGCAGGAATAACAAATTCAAATGCAGGCTTTATTACGGAGCCTTCCGCTGTGATATAAGGAATAACGGGCAGGAAAGCGAGCACACCGACAGCAATTATAACCGTTGTGGTAATTGCAGATGCGCCAATGGCTATGGTCGAGATAACCTCGCCCTCTTCGCTTGTCGCCTTGACATCGGCTCTGTTCATGGCATTCATAGCGCACGGGAGCTTCAGGTTTGCGATGTTGCCCGTAACAAAAGAAAGATATGTACCGCCTGCGCCAAGCATAGGCGTATAGGTTATAACCTCAACTATGGCAGTACCCCAATAAATCGGAATAACTGCCGCAAGCGCCTTTAAAAGCACGCTGAACTGAGGGAACACATTGTAATACAATGAGAAAATCAGAGGGACACAGTACAAAACTGCAAGAGCAGATATTGACCACACACTGCCCCAGAAGTGCATTTTGTCGGTAAAGCTTTTATTTTTATTCACAGTAATTCCCTCCTTATCTCCAGGTTAATCCCGCTATTTCGGGCGGTAAAATCTGCGTCAGTAAGACGGCAATACCCATAGCGCCGAACATTGCAATAGGCAGAACGAAGGGTTCAAGCTTCTTTACGCCTTTTTTACGGCAAAGCCAGTCAAGCGCAATGGTGAAAATCATTGATGACAGCAAGGTTGCAACTGACATAACGCCTGCCGCAGGTCCGTCTGAGGGTACGCCTGCTATGCTTCGTGAAATGAATGCCGCAACAATGCCGAGGAATGCCGCTGTGCCGAGTATTCCGCCCAGAGCGTTTGCTGTTGCGCTCTTTGAGGTTACCTTGTTCATAGCCTTGTGAATTCTCTTGCAGAAAATGGGAAGCAGTACCAACGGGAAGCATGAGCCTATAGTCATAGTCCACGCAATAGTTGAAAACTGCTGTTTATCCGTTACCTCGTTTGCGAGTGAAGAGCCTAATGCGCTCAAAGCACTCTCTGCGGCAACGGTTTCATAAGCAAGATTGCCTATAACCGAAAGTCTTATCCACGGTAAAACTATGCCCAGAGCAGAGGCTAAAGCCAGAACTGTTGCAAGTATTGAAATTGCAGGGGCTATTGTAAACAGCACGCTCGAAATAACCGTCTGCTTCATTTTTTCAGACTCAATACCGAGCTCTCTGCCCCTTTTCCATGCCTTGACAATGAAAAATACCGACTGTACTATTACAAATACAATCACGCCTGCCGCAAGAATATACATAAGCGGCGAAGTCTTAAAATCCACATAAATCCCTCCTTATATTTATGGATTTATAATAGCATATTTTTATGTGTGTTGCAAGAAAAGCGACTTATTATTTGACAATTGTTTTTTTGCGTTTATAATTATGTTGAAACATTAAATATGCGAGGAATATTTATGAACAAAACACTTTGGTATGACACACCTGCAAAGCATTGGACAGATGCGCTTCCCCTGGGAAACGGCTCACTCGGAGCTATGGTGTTTTTCAACACCTCAAAGGAAAGAATTGCCCTAAACTGCGATACGCTCTGGACGGGCAGACCTCAGTTAATAAAGAAAGAGGGCGCTTACGAAAGTCTTTTAAAGGCTAAGCAAATGGTTGAAAAGGGCGAGCTTTATTCTGCGCAGAAGGAGCTTGAAAGCGGCTTTTCTACATGCTGGTCGCAGGCGTATCTTACGCTTGGAGATATTGTTATAAAATATGACGACAGGACTTCGCCTGTTTCCCGTTACCGCAGAGAGCTTTCGCTTGAAGATGCCGCAGCAAGCGCAGTATACTGTAAATCGGGCAAAAAAATTGCTTCGGAGGCTTTTGTGTCAAAGCCTGCCAAGCTGCTTGCCTACCGTATAACAAGTGAAAAAAATATAAGCTTCACCGTTGAAATGAAATGTCCGCTTTTAAGCAAGGTGTCCGTTGAAAACGGGATGATTATACTTACAGGCGTTTGCCCGAGTGACTCGGATTCATACTCGCCGCATTACCCCTGCAATTCTCTTATTTACAGTGATGACAAAGAAAAAAGCGGAGTAAGCTTTGCCGCTGCCGTAAAAATTAAAACAAACGGTACACTTTCCCCGCAGAATAAAGCCATAAGAATAGAAAACAGCACCGACACCGAAATCTATATAACGGTAAAAACAAATTTCGTTGATGCGTTTACACCACCGTGTAACAGCAATATCGACCCGCTGAAGCTTTGTCTTGACATACTCAAATCCGCTGACAGCAAGAGTTACGGGCAGTTAAAGGCAGAGCATATTGAGGATTTTTCTTCTCTTTTTAACAAAACCTCATTTTCACTTTTCAAGAAAAATAAAAATTCGGATTTGCCGACAGATAAACGCTTAAAAGCGTTTCAGAAGGATACGGGCGACCTTGAATTATATGAGCTTTTATATAATTTTGCCCGTTATCTTGCAATCTCTTCGTCAAGAGAGGGCACGCAGGCGGCAAATCTTCAGGGCATATGGAATGAGCACACAAAAGCGCCGTGGAATTCAAATTATACAATAAACATAAACACTCAGATGAATTACTGGCCGTTTTTAAGCTGGGGATTAACAGAAGAGTTTATGCCTCTTGTTGAGCTTATAAAAACGCTCAGCATTACGGGTGAGAAAACAGCGCATGACTACTACCGTGCAGGCGGATTTGTCGCCCATCACAACTCTGACATATGGGGTTTCAGCATGCCTACTACGGGCAATGTTCAGTGGAGCTTTTTCCCGGGCGGCTCGGGTTGGCTTTGCCATAATCTTTTTGAATATTATGAATATACACTTGACCGTGATTTTCTGGTAAATACAGCTTTGCCGATTATGAAAAAGGCATCCCGCTTTTATCTTGACATACTTACAGAGGATGAAAAAGGAAAGCTTATCATATCGCCTGCTGTATCCCCTGAAAACAGCTTTAAAATAAACGGTAAAGCCGTTTCACTTGCAAAGACCTCAACCATTATGAATACCATAGTGCTTGACCTTTTTAAAAACACAATAACTGCATATGAACAGCTTGAATTAAACGACAATTTGTATTGTGAAATTAAAAATGCAGTTAAAAAAATACAACCGTTCAAAACAGGCTCAAAGGGTCAGCTTATTGAATGGGAGGAAGAATATGAGGAGTGCGACATACATCACCGCCATGTTTCGCACCTTATAGGTCTGCACCCGTTTTCAATTATCAACGAAACCGATATGCCCGAAATATTTGACGCATGCAGAAAAACGCTTGACATCAGAGGCGATGACGGCACGGGTTGGAGCCTTGGCTGGAAAATAAATTTTTATGCCCGTTTAAATGACGGCAACAGAGCATTAAAGCTTTTAAAACGCCAATTAAAGCCGATAAAATCCCGCAAGCGTTCAGATTTTAATTACGGCGACGGCGGAGGAACATACCCGAATTTGTTTGACGCACACCCGCCCTTCCAGATTGACGGAAACTTTGCCTTGGCTAACGGAATAATTGAAATGCTTGTCCGTTCAGACGGTAAGACCGTTAAGCTTTTGCCTGCCCTGCCTGAAGAGTGGACTGACGGCAAGGTTACGGGCCTCAGGGTTAAAGGCAACGCCGTTTTAAGCTTTGAATGGCACAATTCAAAGCTTACGGGTTACACCATTAAAGGCAACAGACTTGAAGTGATTTGACCTATTTGTAAAAAAAATGTAAAGAAAAATTAAATTGCTTTATTTTCTGAAAAAATAAATTATAATAGTAAAGGTTAAATCTTTAAGGAGGTAAATAAATGGCAAAACAAAAGATTATAAAAACAGAGCATTTCGGAATTCAGAGAAAAATTGTCGCTAATATGACTACTGAATCCTGGCAGAATATTCCCCATGTAACTTATACATATGAGCCTGATGTTACTGAGTTTATGATAGAATATCGTAGACTTAACGAGGGCGTTGAGAAGGAAAACAAAATCACCGTCAACACTCTTATGTTAAAGGTCATCTGCGAGGGCTTAAAGGCTTGCCCTGCAATGAATGCTCACATTGACTTTGACAGAAAGTTTGTAAGAGGCGTTATCAACACATTAAGCGAAATAAATATTTCAATGCCTATGGTGCTTCCCACAGGCGAAATGATGACAATAAACCTTCACAATTTTGAGTCGAAAAATCTTAACCAGATGGTTGACTACATAAAGGATGTCAACAGAAGAATGGCAAACACAAATCTCAATGAGGTTATGTTTGATGTTTCGCTTGATAACACCCTTACAGGACTTAAGCAGGGAAAAATCAAGCAGACGCTTCAAAGACTTATAGGCTCAAAGACGGGTAAGCACAAGGTTAAAACCTTAAAGGGCAAAGAGAAAAAGGCTTATGAGGCAATTCCCGAAACCGACAGACTTACAAAGCACGATATTGAGCAGGGCTCAATTACAATTTCAAACATAGGCTCCGTTTACCGTGAGCAGAGAGGCGCAGCGGCTCTTATTGAGATTATTCCGCCGCAGGTTACAGCAATAGCAGTAGGCGCTGTTCAGGATAAGCCCGTTGTTATTGTTAACGAAAACAATGAAAAGGAAATTGCAATCCGTCAGGTACTCCCCTTCACAATAGTTTTTGACCACAGAGCACTTGACTTCGGCGACATTGTTCCGTTTATCAAAAAGCTTGACGAAATATTTGAAGAGCCTGAAATTATTCACACCTGGAAAGACGGCGGTACGGATAATATTGATATGGAAGAAATCAAGTCCGAGCGTGAAGAGCGTGAAAAGAAGTACAAGCAGTCCAAAGAGCGTGAAAAGGCATTAAAGGAAGCCGAGGAAAAGGCAAAGAAGGCTCAGAGAGAGGCTGACAAAGCGCAGAAGGAAGCTGAAAAGGCATTAAAAGAAGCTGAGGAAAAGGCGCAGAAGGCACAGAAAGAAGCCGAAAAAGCATTAAAAGAAGCTGAGGAAAAGGCGCAGAAAGCACAGAAGGAAGCCGAAGAAAAAGCCCGAAAAGATGCAGAGAAAGCAGAAAAGGAAGCTCAGAAAGCACAGAAAGAGGCTGAGGAAAAAGCAAAGCGTGAGGCTGAAAAAATAGCAAAGGCGCAAAAGGAAGCTGAGGAAAAGGCACGCAAGGAAGCAGAGAGAGAAGAAAAAACCAAGCGTGACATTGAAAAGGCTAAGCAGGAAGCCGAAATTGCAATTAAGAAGGCTGAAGAAGCAAAGCAGAAGGCAGCTCAGGCTATGAAGGACGCAGAAGAAATCAAAACCGACGCAGACTCTGAGGCAAGTGCTGAATAAGAAAAAATAAAAATTAAGGCAGCGTATGAAAATACGCTGCCTTTTGTTTCATTTTATTTATTAAAAAGATATTTTCTAATTTACATCTGTGGTTTTTGTATGCTCCTCAAAGAATTTAAGCATTTCGTCAATAGTCTGCTTACTTTCATCCAAATCGGGATAGGCTACGCTTGTGATGTGCCCTGACGAACGGTTAATAGACATACCCCAATCCCTGAACTGATGCTCAATTCCCTTTTCGGTTAAAATCTCGTCAAAGCTCACACCCGATGCGTGCAGAAAATCTCTTGCGCAGGTTACTATATAGGCAGGCGGGAGCTCGCCTAAATCCAACACCTCTTCGGGCTGAAGATAATCGTAATAAGGTGAATTTTTATAATCAAAGCCGAAGAAGCAGGAAATTATAGGTCCGTTAAAGCCGTTTTTCATATCATACATACCGGACACAAGACCGAGCGCATCAATCTGCAGGCCGGAGGGCTCAACCTCGTAAAGCTCGCAAAGCTTCTCACTTGTGTTTACAAGCGGCACATAATATGCCAGATTGCCGCCTGCGCTGTCGCCCGTTACATAAACCCTTGACAAATCGCAATTATAGTTTGCGCCGTTGTTGTTTATCCATCTGAAAGCCTGCATTATATCCCTGACCTGTGTCGGATAAAGCACATCGGGGCAAAGCTGATAATTCAACGAAATTACAGTATATCCCTTTGAGGCAAGCACAGAGCAGTAAACCCTGTTTGAGTCCTTGTCGCCCATCATAAGACCGCCGCCGTGAATATCAATAATCACAGGTAACGGCTCAGCAGTATTTTCGGGGTAGAAAATGTCAAGCATATGCTCGTTTGTGCCGTCGTCAATATAAGGTATGTCCTCTAATCTGGTAACACCCTCAGCCATTTGCTGTGAATTTACCCTGTTGTTGTCATAGTAGGTAACAATATCCCAGACAATTGAAATTGCAAAGGTTACAAAGCCTTTATTTGTAAGCTCGCCCATAAGCTCAGGTTTCATTTCATACAACTTGGTATCAAGAGCAAAAAGCCCGTTGAATATTTTAAGAAACTCCGACTTTGCAGAGTCAATGTCGGTAACCTCGCCGCCCGAAACCATAATGTCCTTTAAAAATGAGTACAGCTCTGTAAACAGCTGTTTAGCCGAATTTACAAACTCACTGTCCTCAAGCAAGCCTGCTTCCGAGACAAGCTCGGTCAAACCGGAGCTTTTACTGTTGAATTCAGCCTCAAGCCTTCGGTCATACTCGTCTTTGTTTTCATATTCCCCGTAGGCAATTTCGGTTTGCTCTTCGCTATTCACTTTTATGGCAAAATCCGTGCGCTTTGCCGAAACATCAACATGATGCCATATTCCTGCGGTAAACGCAAGCAAAAGCAAAATGCTGATTACTCTTTTAGCCATTACTTATTACCTCTGAAAAATGCCATAACAAGCGAGCCGATATACATAGCTATATCGGCTGCTTTTGTGTTTCTGAAAATGTCAATCATACGGTCTATAAGATCGCCCTTGGTTTTCATAGTATTACCTTATTTTGCTACTATATTTACAAGCTTGCCCTTAACATAGATTTCTTTGATTATATTCTTGCCTGCAAGCTCTTCCTTGATTTTGTCATCCTCTTTTGCAAGGGCGATGGCATCCTCGTTTGAAATGTCAACGGGCACATTGATTTTAGCTCTGATTTTGCCGTTAATCTGAACAACTATTTCAACTGTTGCGTCAATACACTTTGCCTCGTCATAGGTCGGCCATACGCCGTCAGCAGCCATCATCTCGCCGAAGCCCAATGTGCTCCACATTTCCTCTGTGATATGCGGCGCAAAGGGATTTACGATAAGAAGCAAATCGTGAAGCTCTGCACGGTTGATTTTGCCGTTGTCATAGATTGTATTGAGAAGCGTCATAACAGCCGCAATAGCTGTGTTGAATTTCATCTGCTCAATGTCCTCTGTAACCTTTTTGATGGTCTTGTGCATTGAGCTTGAAAGCTCTGCCGAATACTCGTCGCCGTCGCAGAGAATGTCCTGAAGCTTCCAGAGTCTGTCAACGAAACGCTTACAGCCCTTAACGCTTGACTCACTCCACGGTGCCGCCTGCTCATAGTCGCCCATAAACAGAACATAGGTACGAAGCACATCTGCGCCGTAAACATCAACAACCTCATTAGGATCAATAACATTGCCTCTTGATTTGCTCATTTTAACGCCGTCCGGTCCTAAAATAAGTCCCTGTGCGGTAC
>ONBD01000063.1 GCA_900315985.1 uncultured Eubacteriales bacterium
GTGCCCGTAACCTACATCAGCCCTATTAACGAGCCGCAATGGAAATGGGGCGGCAGCTATGTCTGGCAGGAGGGCTGTCACTATGAAACCGAGGAGCTGGTCGAGGTTTATCATCTGTTTGCCGAGGAAATTATTAAAAGAGAGCTTCCCGTAAGGCTTTACGGACCCGAATCGGGTGAGATGTTCGGTCTTACACCCGAATACCTTGAAGCATTCAAAAAAGACGAAACCATTATGAAGGTGCTGCCTGTGTTTGCTTACCATTCATATCATGACGACAACAACCCAGAGGCGAGAATTAAATTCAAAAACGAGCTTGTAAATAAAAATCCGTCGCTTCGCTTTGATATGTCGGAGTGGTGCGAACTTCCCAACAAAAGTCCGACAGATTCTATAAAGGCGGCGCTGATTACCGCAAGAATTATAGGTCAGGATTTAATAATGGCAGGCGCAGAAAGCTGGACCTCATGGGTTGCGGTAAATCAGTTCAGCATCAAGGAGGACGGTAAGGATTACAGCGACGGCTTTTTCAGTGCAGATGACAGTTTCACAAAGCTTCAGATGGCAAAACGATATTTCGGCATGGCTCATTTTTCAAAGTTTATACCCAAAGGCTCTGTTTGTCTTGACACAGGGAATCCTCCCGAAAACGAAAACACGCTTAATGTTTTTTCATTCCTGACACCCGAGGGAAAAACCGTGAGCGTATTTGTCAACGAGGGAGACACCCAAAGCGTTGAATTTGAGGGCGAATTTGAAAAAATGCAGATTATTTGCTCCTCCGACGAAAAACAGCTTGACTGCGTATATGACGGAAAATTCAAAACAGCCTTTGAAATAGCAGCAAATTCGCTTGCAACCGTTATTCTGGGATAAGCAACTGTCAAATTATACAGAAAATTGTAAATAAATTTTAAAATTTTAGTAAAATGTTCAAAAACATCTTTATTTTTATAAACAACTGTGCTACAATATACTTGAAACAGAAGCAGAAATGCTTTTGAATATATATAAAGGGGATGTCATAATGAACATTACCATTATCGGCAGAAAATGCACACCAAGAGAATCCTTCAAAGAAAGGGCTGAGCAAAAGCTCAAAAAGGTTGAAAAATTCTTCGGACCCGATGCAGATGCCAAGGTTACGGCATCAGTTGAAAAAAGCGCTAAGGTCGTTGAAATTACGCTCTCAAAGGGCGGCTATATATTCAGAGCCCAGGAACGCTCACAGGATATGGAGGATGCGCTTGACACCTGCGTTGACTCCTTAATCCGTCAGATAAGAAAGAACAAGACCAGGCTTGAAAAGAGAATTCATGAGCTTTCGTTTGACGATGTTTTCAATGCACCCGAAGAGGAAGAGCCCGAATTTGAGGTTGTAAAAACCAAGTCGGTTATTGTTAAACCCGAAAGCGTTGAAGAGGCAATTTTACAGATGAATCTTTTAGGGCATCAGTTCTATATGTTCCGCAATTCCGAAACAGACCTTCTCAATGTTGTTTACAAGAGAAAAGACGGCGGTTACAGCGTGCTTGAACCGACAAACGAATAACTGAACAATTTTATTACGGCAGGCTTGGAAACAGGCCTGCCGTTTTTTGTTTGTTTTTATGATTTTTACTTTGAAACAAAAACAGAGCACGGCTTCCGTGCTCTGTAAATGTTATATCTGAAATTACATATTAACCGTATTTATAGGCTTGCCGTCAAAGAAGGCTTTGAAATTTTCCTTCAAAACGCCCATAAGTCTTTGCCGTGTTTCATAGCCTGCCCAGGCAATGTGAGGCGTTATATAGCAATTCTTTGCGCTTAACAGCGGGTTGTCGCTCTTTGGCGGCTCGGTGCTGAGCACATCAACCGCCGCACCTGCAATTCTGCCCGAGTTGAGAGCATCTGCAAGAGCTTTTTCATCAACAACAGGTCCTCTCGAGGTGTTTATAACAAATGCAGAGGGCTTGCATTTTGAAAGAAATTCGGAATTGACCATATCCGTTGTCTGCTCGGTAAGCGGACAGTGCAGGGTGATTATATCGGAATTCCTTAACAGCCCGTCAAGACTTGCCCATTTAAAATTCTTCCTGTCGGATTGGTCGGTTTCGTGCCCTGAAACTGCGAGGATGTTCATTTTATAAGCCCCTGCAATATCTGCAACTGCCTGACCGATTTTGCCGAAGCCGATTATACCTATGGTTTTGCCGCAAAGCTCTGTAAGAGGCTGTTTCCAGTAGCAGAAATCGGGACAGTTGCTCCAGCCGCCGTTTCTGACATCAGCTGAATGAAGTCCTACACCGTTGCAAAGCTCCGAAATAAACGCAAAAACAAGCTGAGCCACAGCCATGGTTGAGTAGGTGGGTATGTTTGATACGGGTATGCCTTTTTTTGCGGCGTATTCCCAATCAACAATATTATAACCCGTTGAAAGCAGGGCAATGAATCTGCATTTTTCCATTTTGTCTATGGTTTCTGCTGTCAGCGGTGTTTTGTTTGTGATTACAACATCTGCGTCTTTAACTCTTTCGGTTATTTTGTCGCAGGGAGTACGGTCAAAAATTTCTGTTTCGCCGTACTGATTAAGCCAGTCCCAGCTTAAATCACCCGGATTTGTGGTGTATGCGTCTAAAATTACGATTTTCGGCATATTATTCTCTCCCGATGTATTATCTTATATCTGTTGCAGTTATTGTAACACAAATGTGAATAAAAGTAAATTTTAAAGAATTTAATTGACCTTAAGGCGATTATGTTATACAATTATAATGATATTCTATGCTGTGAAAATATGTCTTGAAAAGAGGTGACAGCAAAATGCAGCGCAGAACAATGAACAGAAAGCGTTTGATGAACTTTACGGGAGTTCTTTTAATTATTGTCGCTCTGGCGTTACTTGCGTTGACTATGCTTATGCAGGTGCAGCAGTTTGCTGTCAGGTACGACAGCTTTTTACAGATGCTTGCCGACTTTGAGGATTCTGTTGCCGCAATTCCCGACAAGGGTGTGGTTATTCTGGCAATACTGCTTCTGTACCTTGCGAAATCCGTAATACCGATACCGACCTCGGCGGTCTGCGTTATAGCAGGTATGGTTTTTCAGACTCCTCTTGCAGTTATAATAAATGTTGTAGGCTATATAGGACTTATTACAATAAAATACTTCTGGGGCAAGCGCCTGGGAAGCGGATTTATTTACAAGGCTCTTTGCAAATATGAAAATATTGAAAGAATTTTAACCTCTGACGCTGCTGCAAAGGACGGCTTGCTTGCGGCATTCCGTGTAATTCCGGTTTGTCCCATAAACACCGTTAGCCAGATTTACGGTGCTATGGAGTATGATTATTATAAATACATATTCCTTTCGATACTCGGTTTTTTACCGAGAATTATTTCCTACAGTATGGTAGGCAGGCATGTTTATAATCCGTTTTCACTTGCATTCATGCTTCCGCTTGTCATTATATTTATGATTTCCGGCTTTGCAATTATAGGCGTTAACGGCTTTATAGAAATATATAACAAAAGAATTAAAACAAACACAGACTAAAGGGGGCTTTTGCTATGGCGACGACCTTAGCATTAAGAGAAGATATAAAGGCGGGCAGATATGATGAAAGATTCAGAGCTGTTTATGTAACTGACGCTGAAATCAAAGCACAGTACGAAAGATACTGCTCGCTCGCTGACGATTTTGACGAGGTCTTTTCTGCTGACAGAGATGTAAGAATGTTCTCAGCGCCGGGCAGAACAGAGGTCGGCGGCAATCATACAGACCACAATCACGGCAGAGTGCTTGCGGCAGGCATTAACCTTGACGCTATTGCGCTTGCTTCAAAAAATGACGACAACACCGTAAGAGTAAAATCAAAGGGTTATGCTATGGATGTTGTTGACCTTTCGGACCTCAGTGTTCATGAAAGCGAAACAGGACATTCGCCTGCTCTTGTGCGTGGCGTTATGAAGGGTTTTGAGAATTTAGGCTACAAAACAGGCGGTTTTG
Source organism: uncultured Eubacteriales bacterium (assembly GCA_900315985.1). GTDB lineage: Bacteria > Bacillota > Clostridia > Oscillospirales > Acutalibacteraceae > Fimenecus. Next base: position 3,991 of record ONBD01000063.1, read on the forward strand.
ATGCGGTTACGGCATCAAGAGTTCTTTCAGGCTCGGGACTTTCCTCTTCAGCCGCATATGAGGTGCTTGTCGGCACTATGGTAAATTACCTTTACAATGACGGCAAGGTTGACCCTGTAACTATTGCAAAAATTGCGCAGTATGCCGAAAATGAATACTTCGGCAAGCCCTGCGGACTTATGGACCAGATGGCTTGCTCGGTTGGCTCGTTTATTTCAATAGATTTTAAAAATCCCGCAGAACCTGTTATAGAAAAGGTTGATTTTGATTTTGCGTCCTGCGGTCATTCGCTTTGCATAGTTGACACAAAGGGCAGCCACTCAAATCTTACCGACGAATATGCCGCAATACGCATTGAAATGGAAAGCGTGGCAAAGTATTTCGGCAAGTCTGTTTTAAGAGAGGTAGACAGAGAGGAATTTGAAAAGAATATTCCCGAATTGAGAAAAGCTGTCGGCGACAGAGCCGTTCTTCGTGCAATTCACTTCTATAACGATAATGACAGAGTTGTTAAAGAGGTTGCGGCGCTTAAAGCCCGTGATTTTGAAGCGTTCAAGAGCTTAATTCTTGAAAGCGGCGCTTCGTCATATATGTATAATCAGAATGTTTTTGCTACAAAGCAGCCTGATGTTCAGCCTGTTTCACTTGCTCTTGCCGTTTCCGAAGCAGTATTGAAGGGCAAGGGCGCATGGCGTGTTCACGGCGGCGGTTTTGCAGGTACAATTCAGGCATTTGTGCCCAATGATTTGCTCGAAAAGTACAAGGCAGAAATTGAAAGAATTTTCGGCGAAGGCTCATGCTATGTTTTAAGCGTAAGACCTGTCGGCGGAGCAGAGATATAATTTTACGGCAAAAGGACTATTGATTTTATGGATTTAAGCGAGGTTTTACAGCAGCTGACCGAAGGCGCAGGCGTTTCGGGCGCCGAAGCCGGTACTGCAAAGGTAATTGAAAAATATTTGAGCAAATACGGCAAAACCTATACTGACAGGCTCGGCAATCTCATATGCGAGCTTGACGGCGAGGGCGAGCCGTTCTTGCTTTCGGCACATATGGACAGGGTAGGCATGATTGTTACCTATATTACCGACGAGGGCTTTTTGCGTGTTGACAACTGCGGACGCATTGACAACCGCACACTTTGTGCTCAGCAGGTAACCGTGCACGCAAAAGAGGAGCTTAAGGGAGTTGTAATTAGCACTCCGCCGCATCTTCAGGGCGCAGACACAAAGAGGAAAGCTCTTAATACAAACGAAGCGTTGATTGACATAGGCTTGTCTGCCGAAAGAGCGAGGGAGCTTGTAGCTTTGGGCGACAGGGTAACTGTGGATTCTGCATTTTTAAGTCTTGCAGGCGACAGATTTGCCTGTCATGCTTTTGATGACAGGGCAGGCGTGGCTTCAATTCTTTATGCGCTTGAAATACTCAGGGAAAGAGAGAATTCAAGAAAAATCACCGTTGCTTTTACCACCCGTGAGGAGACGGGCGGCTCGGGCGCAAGAGTTGCGTCGTTTAATTCCGACGCCTCAGAGCTTATAGCGATTGATGTCAGCTTTGCAAAGACGCCTGATTCAAAGGCAGAGGAATGCGGTGTTTTAGGCAAAGGACCTATGATAGGTATTTCGCCGAGTCTTGACTGTGAGGCTTCGGAGAAATTAAGACAGCTTGCAGTTGAAAAGAATATACCTTATCAGCTTGAAATTATGTCGGGCATGACGGGCACTGACGCAGATTCAATGACCTGCGCCGCTGACGGACTTGTCAGCTCGCTTATTTCAATCCCGTTAAGATATATGCACACGGGCGTTGAGGTTATTTCGTTAAGTGATATTGAAAATACAGGCTCACTTATTGCAGAGTATATTCTTTCGGGAGGTGCCGTAAATGCTTAAAGAATTATGTATGCTTAACGGGACCTCGGGCAGAGAGCACAGCGTAAGAGATTTCATTATTTCAAAAATCCCTGCAGACTGTGAATATACTGTTGACCGCTTAGGCAATATTATTTGCGAAAAGAAGGGCAGAAACAGAGCAAAAAATAAGGTTATGCTTTCTGCTCACATGGACGAGGTCGGCTTTATTATTACTTATATTACAGATGACGGTATGCTTAAATTCAGCACTGTGGGCGGTATTGACGAAAGGGTTATTTTCGGCAGAAGCGTAACTTTGCAGTCGGGCGTACACGGCGTTATAGGCTCAAAGGCTTTTCATCAGTTAAGCTCAGAGGAAAGGGAAAAGGTACCGCCTGTTGACGAGCTTTATATTGATATAGGCGCAGACTCAAAAAAAGAGGCGCAGAAATATGTAAACCTCGGCGACAGCGCATATTTTGACTCTGAATATATTGAATTCGGCGACGGCTTTGTAAAAGCTAAAGCTATTGATGACAGGGCAGGCTGTATGATGCTTCTTGAGCTTCTGAACTCAGAGGTCGAGTTTGATTTGAGCGTTGCTTTTGTTGTTCAGGAGGAAATCGGTACAAGAGGCTCGGGCGTAGCGGCATTCAACATAAAGCCCGATTATGCAATAGTGCTTGAAAGCACCACGGCTTCGGATATTCCGGACACGCCTGACAACAAAAAGGTTTGCAGACTTGGCGGGGGCGCAGTTGTGTCCTATATGGACAGAGGCACCGTATATGATTTTGAGCTTTATAAAAAGGCTTTTGAGATTGCAGAAAAAAACGGCATAAAGTGCCAGACCAAAACCGTGGTTGCAGGCGGAAACGATGCCGCCGCAATTCACAAGTCGGGTGCAGGCGTCAGGACAACGGCAATTTCAATACCTACCCGCTATATACATTCGCCCTCATCCGTTGCAAAGCTTGAGGACATTGAAAGCGTTAAAAGACTTGCCTTTATAATGGCGCAGGAGCTTGCAAATGCTTAAAATAATTGAAAATCTTTCCGAAAAAACCGCAGAACAGCTTTATGATTTTTTCTCCGAAAAGCCGTCGGGTCTGTATGTGCTTTTTGCGCTTCTGGACTGGACAGGCGTAGACGGGGCATGGCTTCAGAGCATTGACAGCGATGTTACGGCTCTTGTGGTGCAGAGGGAGCAAAGCAAGGTCTATGTTACAGCAAGGGAAAATGCAGATTTTTATGAGCTTGGCGATTTTATTACAAGGCTCGGCGGAATGGTAATTCATTGCCCTGCCGATATTACGGAAAGAATAGGCATGACGGCATTTTCAAAAATCAGCCTTATGTGCATTGAAAAGGAAATTGAATCCCCGAGAAAATCGGTTGAAATAAACGACAATCTTCGTCCCGTATTTGATTTGCTTACGCAGTCAAAGCAAAAAATACTGACACAAAATCCGAATGTAAAGCTCAGGGAAGTAAAAAAATATACCGACAGAGCGTACAACGAGTGGCTTGCCCGTACAAGCAGGGGCATTTTTAACGGCTACACCTCTGTAAGAGCAATAAAGCAGGGCGTAAATGCAATACTTTCTGTTGCAGTTGCGGACAGACTTAAAAGCTCGGTTTATATAAGAGATGTTGCGACAGATAACGATTTTCGCAGAATGGGCTATGCTACCGATTGCATAAGCGGTCTGTGCAGTGATTTCAAGACGCAGGGTGAAATGGCATTTCTTGCGTGCAATGATTTAAAGACCGAAAATTTTTATAAAAATCTCGGCTTTGAAACGAAAGAATATATGGATTTGGGAATAATTGAGATATGAACACATATTTTGAAATAAGCGATAAGGTAAAAAATGCCGCCGAAGCGGCTCTTAAAAAGACAGAGGTGCAGTTTGCTTATATTGAACGCTTAGGCGAATTCAATCAGCAAAAGGTGCTTGCAGCTTTTATAAAAAACAAGGTTGACGAAACTGATTTTAATTCGACAACAGGTTACGGCTACGGCGACACGGGCAGAGAAAAGGCAGACAGACTTACGGCAGACATATTCGGCTGTGAGGACGCTATTATCAGAGCAGGCGCACTTGCCTGCGGCACGCACACCTTAGGCGTTGCACTTTACGGAGTTTTAAGACCGAATGATGTTATGCTCTGTGTTTCGGGCGCACCGTATGACACCTTGCACCCCGTAATCGGACTTGATAATAAAAGCAAGGGGCAGGGTACGCTCATTGATTTCGGCGTGAGGTACGAACAGGTCGACCTTACTGAAAATGATGAATTTGACTATGACGAAATAGAAAAAAGAGCGGCTGACGAAGCTGTCAGAATGGTTTACATTCAGCGCTCAAGAGGTTATCTTTTAAGGCACAGTATTTCTGTTGCGGAAATTGAAAAGGTCTGTGAAATTGTCCACAGGGTAAATAAAAGGGCAGTAGTAATGGTAGACAACTGTTACGGTGAATTTACCGAAGAAAAGGAGCCTACCGAGGTCGGCGCTGATTTGATGGCAGGCTCGCTTATTAAAAACGCAGGCGGCGGAATTGCCCCCTCGGGCGGTTATATTGCAGGCAGACACGATCTGGTCGAGCTTTGCTCATACAGAATGACTGTCCCCGGTCTCGGCAGAGAGGTTGGCGCAACGCTTGCACAGAATAAAAACATCTTTTTCGGGCTTTTCAATGCGCCGAATGTTGTAAAGGAGGCTCTGAAAACAGCTTGCTTTGCGGCAGGACTTTTTGAGGAGCTTGGCTTTAAGGTTACGCCTTCTTCAAACGAAACAAGGCACGATATTATACAGGCAATCTGCCTTGAAAACGCAGACAGGCTTATAGCCTTCTGTCAGGGTATGCAGAAGGGCGCACCCGTTGACTCGTTTGTTGTACCCGAGCCGTGGGATATGCCCGGCTATGACAGCAAGGTTATAATGTCGGCAGGCGCATTTACCTCAGGCTCATCCATAGAGCTTTCGGCAGACGCTCCCCTGAGGGAGCCTTATGCGGTATGGATGCAGGGGGGACTTAATTTCTACAGCGGCAAGCTCGGAGTTATGCTTGCGGCAGAGGAAATAGTCAGGAGGAATTTGATTTGAACTTAATGCAGTTAAAAAGCGGCACCGATGTCAGAGGTGTTGCTCTGAATGAGGATTTTCCCGAGCAGATAGACCTGACCGACGAAGCGGTCGGAAGAATTACGCAGGCATTCGTCTATTTTTTAAGCGCAAAATCGGGTAAAGATAAGGATGAGCTTGCTGTTTCCGTAGGCCATGACCCGAGAATAAGCGCTCAAAGAATTAAAGAGCAGGTAATTTCAATTATGCTGTCAATGGGCGTTGCGGTCAAGGACTGCGGAATGTGCTCCACGCCTGCAATGTTTATGACAACCAAGCTTATTGACTGCGACGGTGCGGTGCAGATTACCGCAAGCCATCACCCTTATGACAGAAACGGGCTGAAATTCTTTACGGCAGGCGGCGGACTTTCATCTGCAGAGCTGGAAAAAATACTTGAGGTTGCAGAAAACAACGAGGCTATTGCCTATGATACCTCCCGTGAAGCAGTGCAGGTCGATTTTATGGCAAGCTACTGCGAGCATTTAAGGGAGCTTATAAAAAAAGGTGTCAATTCTTCGGCTGATTATGACCACCCGCTTGAGGGACTTAAAATTGTAGTTGACGCAGGCAACGGAGCAGGCGGATTTTTCGCAAAGGATGTTCTTGAGCCGCTTGGCGCAAATACAGACGGCTCCCGTTATTTAGAGCCTGACGGGTATTTCCCGAATCATGCTCCCAATCCCGAAAACGCAGAGGCTATGCAGTCAATCTGCGAAGCCACTCTTGAATCGGGTGCCGATTTAGGCGTTATATTTGACACGGATGTTGACAGGGCGGCTTGCGTCAGCGCAGACGGCAAGGAAATAAACCGCAACCGTCTTGTTGCGCTTGCTGCGGCGATTGCTCTTGAAAACAACGAGGGCGGTACAATAGTTACCGACAGCGTAACTTCGGCAGGACTTACCGAATTTATAAACGAAACTCTCGGCGGCACACACAGACGCTTCAAGAGAGGCTATAAGAATGTTATTGACGAGAGTATAAGGCTTTGCAGAGAGGGTGTGAATTCACCGCTTGCAATAGAAACCTCGGGTCATGCGGCATTCCGTGAGAATTATTTTCTTGACGACGGCGCTTATCTGATTGTTAAAATCATAATCAAGCTTGCAGAGCTTAAAGCTCAGGGCAGGGAGCTTGAGGATTTGATTAAAAATCTGAAAGAGCCTGCCGAGGAAAAGGAGCTTCGCTTCAATATACTTGCCGAGGATTT
>ONBD01000064.1 GCA_900315985.1 uncultured Eubacteriales bacterium
ACCGTAGGGCTGGGGCTTGCTCCAGCCGCCAAGCTGTGCTGTAAACTAACGGCGGCATGTGGGCATGCCGCCCTACACACAGTATGAATTACGCCGTAAATTTTTATAATGTTCGGAAGCGAAGCTTCCCAAATAATTCCGCATTCCGCATTTTACTGATTTGCTTTCTCTGCGTCCTCAAGGCTGTCAAAGTTTATAAGGCTGCCGCCGTTGCCCGTAACCTTGGGCAGAATTCCGTTCCACTTCTGAACCTTGTTGTATTCAATAACTCTGTCGCTTAAGGACTCGTTAAGAATTTTATTTGCCGCAGCCTGAGCTTCAGCGTTAATTCTTACGGTTTCAGCGTTAGCCTCGGCATTTATAATAGCGGTCTGCTTTTCGGTTTCTGACTTTAAAAGCTTCTGCTGAGCAACCTGCTTTTCCTCAATGGCGGTTATGAATGCTTCCGAGAATTCAAAATTGATAATGTTTACATCCGTAACATAAAGTCCGATGTCATTGAGCTTTTCATTCAAGCCGGTAACAAGTCCGTCTGAAATCAGCACACGGTTTGTAACGCTTTCCTCAGCGGTATATTTTGCGGTAATTGCCTTTAAAACCTCGTTTACGGCAGGCGTTACAAGCACGGTTTCATAATTTGCGCCTATGTTCTTGTAAATTGAGTATGATTTGCTTGTATCAACTCTGTAATTTATTGCAAGCACGGTTTCAACTGTCTGCAAATCCTTTGAGAATGCCTCTGTTTCAACCTCAAGCTTAACAATACGGTTGTCGATTTTAACAATCTGCTGTACGAAGGGAATTTTAAAATGTATGCCCTCCTGCAGTACGCCCTCTTTAACTTTGCCGAGCGTTACTACTACGCCCGTATGGCCTGCCTCAACTATTGTAAAGCAATTAAGTATAACAATAATTGCAAGTGCGGCAACTATGCCTATTTTTACGCCTTTCTTTGCACCTTTGCCCGAAAAAGCATTTTTGATATTCTCTTCTACATTGATGTTTACTGTGTTATTGTTCTTCAACATTTCAATCCACCTCTTCCTTCAATTTTGCAAAGCTCTGGTCGGCTCTGCGCTTAAGCTGAGCGGACACATAGGCATATACCATTACATTAAGCGCCTGCTCAAGCCTTTTTACATTTTTACCGTTCGAGGACTTGTAATCCTCTGCGACCTTTCTTATTGACCTCTCTATGTTCTGCTGCGAAAAGCCTTTTTCTTTTAACATTGCTATTATTTCGCACAGGTAATCATAGAGCTGTTCCTCAGAAATTATGTCATCACTTTCATCATTGGCGTCACCGTTCACCATGCCCATAAGCTCGCCTATGGAGTCTATTTTCATAGCATCACGCAGAGCGCATATTAACAGTATTCGGGCAAGCTGTCTTTCAAAGTATTTTTTGTTAACAGGGTGAGCCACAAAGCCCCTTTTTACCCAGTTCTGAATTACGGCAGGTTCAAGCCCTGTTATTGAGCAGACCTGACCGAGCGAAAGACCGCCCGTAGCTTTAATCATGGGTCGGAACACCGAAAACATACCCTCTTTTTCCGCCTGCGGTATCACCGTACCCGGTACTGTGTTTTCTATCATAAAACCATCTCCCTGTATTCACAAGTTTACTTGATTATATCACATGGTCAAGTGACTGTCAATACTATTTTAAAAAAATTTCACCGCCGCCGAATTTCAGCTTGCGCAGCAACTAAAAGAAAGCAAACAAAAACCGCAACAGTCAAGCTGTTGCGGTTTAATAATATTAAATAATATTAGTTATTTTTACTGATAAGACCAATAGATTTTATCAATGATGGTGCTCGTAATTACAGCTGTCCTCTTTAAAAAGCTCCTTGTCATACTCAATGCCGTTCTTGTCGTAGTAATCCTTAACGGCTGCCTTTATAGCCTCTTCTGCAAGAACAGAGCAGTGGATTTTAACTGCCGGCAGACCGTCGAGAGCTTCAACAACAGCCTTGTTTGTAAGCTTTAATGCCTCTGAAATCGGCTTACCCTTAATTAAATCGGTAGCCATTGAAGATGTTGCAATAGCTGACGCACAGCCGTAGGTGTTGAACTTAACATCGGTAATAATGCCGTCATCTACCTTGATATACATCTTCATAATATCGCCGCACTTGGCGTTACCGACCTCGCCGATACCGTCGGCGTCATCAATTTTACCGACATTATGAGGTCTTGCGAAATGCTCCATTACTTTCTCTGAATATTCCATTATTTAGCACCTTCTCTTTCTTTTAATATGCGCTCCCAAAGCGGTGACATTGAACGAAGTCTTTCAATAATCGGCGGAACGCTTTCTATAATGTAATCTATTTCTTCTTCTGTGTTTTCCTCACACAGCGACAGTCTTAACGAGCCGTGAGCTATTTCGTGTGGAAGTCCGATTGCAAGCAGAACATGGCTCGGGTCAAGTGAGCCTGAGGTGCAAGCCGAACCTGATGAAGCTGAAACGCCCATCAAATCGAGGTACAGCAGCAAGCTCTCGCCCTCAACGCCCTCAAAGCTGATATTGACATTGCCGGGAAGTCGGTTTTCTCTGTCACCGTTAAGACGGCTGGATTCAACTTTCAGAAGTCCGTCTATAAGCCTGTTGCGCAAAGCTGTGAGCTTTTTCATATTTTCTTCAAGATTGTCGTTGGCTTCCTTTAATGCAGTTGCCATACCAACCATAGCGTAAACTGCCTCTGTGCCGGCACGCTTGCCTGCCTCCTGTGCGCCGCCCTCAATAAGATTGGGAATTCTTATTCCTTTTCTCATATAAAGAGCGCCTATGCCCTTGGGCCCGTGGAATTTATGACCTGACATTGAAAGCATATCAATGTTCTGCGCCTTGACATCTATTGGAAGATGACCTACTGCCTGAACTGCGTCTGTGTGGAAGATAACGCCCTTTTCCCTGCAGACAGCGCCGATTTCGGCAATAGGCTGTATGGTGCCTATCTCGTTGTTGGCATACATAATTGACACTAAAGCCGTGTCCTCACGGATGGCGTTTTTAACATCCTCAACCTTTACAATACCGTTTTCGTAAACGGGAAGGTAGGTAACCTCAAAACCGTCCTTTTCAAGCTTCTGCATAGTGTGAAGCACTGCATGGTGCTCAAAAGCAGAGGTGATAAGGTGCTTCTTTCCTTTTTTCGCCATTACCTCGGCAACACCTTTGATAGCCCAGTTGTCTGCCTCGCTGCCGCCTGAGGTAAAATAAACCTCGTTTACATCAGCACCTATAACATCTGCAACTGTCTGACGGGCAAACTTAACGCCCTGATGAGCCTGCTGACCTATATCGTAAAGGCTTGATGCGTTGCCAAAGGTTTCGGTAAGATAAGGCATCATAGCGTCAAGCGCTTTTTTTGATAATTTTGTTGTAGCTGCATTATCAGCATAAACCTTCATAAATACAACTCTTTTCTGTATTTGGATTTTAATTCATACTAAATTCGTGTGAATTCGCATATATCATATAACAATAGTATGATATTGTCAATAGCAAATTATAACAAATTCAGCTTAAATTACGAATTTAAATTGGCGAAAAATTCCTCGCAGAAGCGAACGCATGCCATAGCGTCCTTTGTGTAGCTGTCTGCGCCTATTCTGTCGGCATATTCCTGCGTAAGCACTGCGCCGCCGACGGTTGTTTTTGTGCCTGGACATTCCTTGTTCAAAAGTTTTATGGTTTCTTCCATGCTTACAACCGTTGTAGTCATAAGTGCGCTCAAACCGACAAGCTTAATGTCATTTTCCTTAACTGCCTTGACTATTGCTTCAGGCTCAACATCCTTACCTAAATCAATAACATCAAAGCCGTAGTTTTCAAGCAGGACCTTTACTATGTTTTTGCCTATATCGTGAATGTCGCCCTTGACTGTGGCAATAACTATTTTGCCCTTTGAGGCTTTGTTTTCGCCGTTGGTATTGAGCTTTTGCTTTATTTCGTCAAATGCAGCCTTTGCAGAGTCTGCGCTCATTAAAAGCTGCGGCAGAAATACCGTGCCCTTTTCAAAGCCTAAGCCTACCTCGTCAAGCGCAGGCACAATTTCACCGTTGATAATATCAAGCGGATTTTCACTTTTCAAAAGCTCCTTTGCGCAGTCGCCTGCCCTGCTTACCATACCCTTAAGAATTGCCTGCTTAAGCGTAATACTGCTGTCCTGTGTAACTGTCTGCTGAGTCTGTGTAATGCTGTTTATATAAGCCTCGCAGTTATCATCATAGCCTTTTAAAGCGCAGAATGAATAGTAGGCATTCATCATCATATCACTTAACGGATTTATAATGCCTGCCGACAGACCTCTCTGCAAAGCCATGGTAAAGAATGCTGTGTTGATATATTCTCTTGACGGCAGACCGAAGGAAACATTTGAAACGCCCAGCACAGTATTAACACCGAGAGTGTGCCTTACATAGTCAAGCGTGTCAAGTGTGATTTCGGCATTCTGACTGCCTGTGCTGACTGTAAGCGTCAGGGCGTCAACTATAAGGTTGTCCTTTGAAATGCCGTAGCTTTCAGCTGTTTTTATAATCTTTTCTGCAATTTTTATTCTGCCCTCAGCCGTGTCTGGTATACCGTTTTCGTCAAGTGTGAGGCAGACAACCACGCCGCCGTATTTTTTTGCAAGAGGAAATACCTTTTTCATATTTTCCTCTTTGCCGTTGACGGAGTTTATAAGCGGTTTGCCATTGTAAATGCGAAGCGCCGCCTCAAGAGCTTCTGTGTCGGAGGTGTCAATCTGTAAGGGAGTGTTGACAACGCTCTGAAGCTTTTTGACAGCGAGCGTCAGCATTTCTTTCTCATCTATTTCAGGAAGTCCGACATTGACATCAAGCACATCGCTCTTTTTGTCAACCTGCTTGACCGCTTCGGAAACAATGTAATCAAAGTCCTTATTTACAAGCGCCTCTTTGAGCCTTTTTTTACCTGTGGGATTTATTCTTTCGCCTATTATAATCGGCTTTTCGCCTATAAGCGTAGTTTTTGAATAAGATGTCACTGCCGTAAAATGCTTTTTTTCAACGGGCAAAGCCGGCAAATTTTTGCATAATTCAACCGTTGCCTTTATATGCCCGGGAGTTGTGCCGCAGCAGCCGCCGACGGCAGAAGCACCAAGCTCTATAATCTTTTTAATATCCTCTGAAAATTCTTTAGGTCCTACATTATAGCTTGTAACGCCGTTGACACATTCGGGCAGTCCTGCATTGGGGTTTACCGCAAGCGGCAAAGAGCTGTATTTTACAGCCTCTTTTACAAACTCAAGCATCTGCGCAGGTCCGAGACCGCAGTTAAGACCTATTCCGTCGACACCCAAGCCTTCAAGAGTGAATATTGCCGTTTTAATATCTGCTCCTGTTAAAAGCTGTCCCTTTTCGTTAAAAATCATTGAAACAACTACGGGCAAATCGCAGTTTTCCTTTGCCGCAAGCACTGCCGCCTTTATTTCATACAAATCACCCATTGTTTCAAGCAAAACAAAGTCAACGCCTGAATCACGGGCGCAGACAATCTGTTGCTTATACAGCTCATACGCCCTTTCAAACGGCAGCTCGCCGTAAGGCTGTAAAAGCTTGCCCGTAGGACCTAAATCAAGAGCGATATAAACCTTTTTGTCGCTTGCCTCTGCCGCAAGCTTTGCAGTTTTGACTGCGGCTGAAACAACATCCTCAACGGTATAACCGCTGTCCTTTAATTTAAGCTCGTTTGCGCCGAAGGTGTTAGTAGTAATAATATCTGCGCCTGCATCTATATAGCTTTTATGTATATTTAAAATCAAATCGCTGTGCGTGATATTCCAGATTTCGGGCAATTCGCCTGCGCCAAGACCGTTCTTTTGCAGAATAGTACCCATAGCGCCGTCAAAAAATAAAAGTTCTTTACCGAAGCGTTCGGAAAAATTCATAATTTTACCTCCTTCTGAAATCACAGTCTGTTTTGTCGCAAAACTGACAGGCGGATTTCTGACATTCCTTATCGGGAGTAATGCCTATAAAAGCAGTAACCGATTTTGACGGTATCATAATACAGTCGTCGGTAAGCGAAATGCCTGCCCGTTTTGTAATTTCAAGTAAATTGAAAAAGTCCTTTTGCGCAGTTAAATCAAGGTCTGCATAGCCTGCGGAAAAACGGGGTCTGAAATAAAGTCCGTCTTTTTCGTATTTAAGCGCAAGAGCGTCAAGAATTTCATTTGAATAAGCCTCGACAGCCTCCGCCATAATAGCCTGACAGAGTACATATTTAGCCGAGTCGGAGGCAGAATATTTTCTGAGAATAATATCGCTTTCGACTCCCAATGTTGCGGCAAAAAGCAAAATGCTTTTTGAATTTTTCAGGTGTGCAACAAGCTTTTTGCTTCTGAACTCAATGCCGTCAATCAGAATTGCGCTGTCGCCGACCTTCTGAAATTCAAACTCTCTGTATATGCATTTAGGGTTAACCGAAGCTTTGATTTCCTTTTCAAGCTCGGCTATGTTATTCAAGGTGATTTCGTCTGCAGCGTGTCCTTTAAAGCCTGCATACCGCAGAATTTCGTTTAAATTAAGCTCCATGTCAGCCTTTGTTACAGCAGGTGGATTTTGTTTTCTGCTTCTGAACAAGGTATTCAAGCGTAATGCCGTCAACAACCTCGTTTATGGCATCAAGGACATTCTGCCAGATTTCAAAGGTTACGCACTCGTCGCAATGCTCGCAGTGGTTTTCCTCTTCAAGACAGGAGACGGGTGCAAGGCTGCCCTCCGTTACCCTGAGAATTTCGCCAACGGTGTATTCCGACGGCTTCTTTGTAAGCTTATAACCGCCCTGTGCGCCTCTTGTTGACTCCACAAGCGAATTCTTTGAAAGCATTTTAATTATCTGCTCAAGATACTTTTCCGAAATACCCTGCCTTTGAGAAATGGATTTAATTGAAATGTACCCCTCATTTTCATGCATCGCAAGGTCTATCATAAGCCTGAGTGCGTACCTGCCCTTTGTTGAAATTTTCATATATATCACCTTGATTTCAGTATTTGCACTTAATTAAAAATATATTACTACAAATTTAGTAGGAATTCAATATAAAATTATTATGACTGTTATGACCCTTATATTTGAACCGTGCTGTATATTTTACGGCAGTGCCGTCATGCCGACACCTTTGTTTCAGCAAGGAAAATTTAACTTTTTCATTCAATAATACAAGGTTGAATTTTGTTTTATATTCCTGTATAATTAAATAAATATTTTTAAATTTGGGGTGGGTTATGAACACAGTTGAAAAAATTACTCCCTGCGGAAAAATCAAGGGCATTGAAAAGGAAGATATTATTGAATTCAGAGGCATAAGATATGCAACTGCTCCCGGCAGATGGGAATACCCCGAAACGGTTACCTCCTGGGAGGGCGTGTATGACGCAACGGCTGACAGGGAATGCTCCTATCAGCGCAGAAGTTTTGAGCCTGACGAAGTCTGCAACGCATTTTACCATAACGAATTTCGCAGAGGTCTTTCGTTTACATATTCAGAGGACTGTCAGCACCTTGAAATTCAGGCGCCTAAAAATGCGGAGAAAGCACCCGTAATAATTTACATTCACGGCGGCAGCTTCACCGGCGGCAGCTATAATGAGTCGCACATTGACGGCACAGAGCTTGCAAAGAACGGAGTTATTTTTACCGCTATGAATTACCGCTTAGGACCGTACGGCTTCTGTTCACACCCCGACCTTACCGACAAAAACGGAGTTTGCGGCAACTACGGCTTATATGACCAGCTTTGTGCTATTGAATGGATTAAAAATAACATCTCTGCTTTCGGCGGCGACCCCGATAACATTACAATTATGGGTCAGAGCGCAGGTGCAATGAGCGTTGACATTCACCTGTCAAACCCGATGTGCAAGGGCTATTTCAGGCAGTGCTATATGATGAGCGGTACGGCTCTTCAGAGAAAGGTTTTAAAGCCCTACACACCCGAAAAGACAAGAAAATTCTGGGACAAGATTTGTGCAAACGCAAACTGTGCGAATATGGAAGAATTAAAAAAGGTTGACCCGAAAACGCTTTATTATGCATGGTTTGACGCATGCAAGACGGAAAAGTTCAGCATGCCCCTCACCTTCCCCGTATATGACGGCAAGCTGCTTTTAAAAGACAGCTTTAAAATGAACAACATACCCGATATGCCTTATCTTATAGGTATGACTACTAACGATATGATACCCGGTGCACTTGAATTCACAATAAGAAGCTTTGCAAAAAGCGCATTGAAGCATAACAAAAACGGCTGTTATCTGTACGATTTTGACAGACCGCTTCCCGGCGACGATAAGGGTACATGGCATTGCTCTGATATGCTTTATGTATTTTCAACGCTGGGAATAAGCTGGCGTCCCTTTGAGGATATTGACTATAAGGTAAGCCGTCAGATGTCCGATATGCTCTGCGCCTTTGCAAAGACGGGAAACCCGAATTGCGACAGCCTTCCCGAATGGGAAAGCAGTCCAAAAAAGGTGATGCATTTCTGCGAAAATACGCAGTTTGTACCGTGGGACACAAGGAAGCTTGTAGGAAATATGTTTTCAGGTAAAGGAACATCTTTATAATGAGTAAATTCAGCCACGATTTTAAACTTACCTCTTTCGGCGAGCGTTACAGAGAATACAGCGACGGCAAAACCACGCTGAGAATTGATTTTGTTTCAAAATCCGCTTTGAGAGTTGCCGCTTATAAAAATGAAAAGGAAATACTGCCGACATTTCTGGTAAAACCCGAAGCGGATTTTACGCCCTCGGGCAGAAGCAGACTGTCAACAGCAGGGTTTGAGGGCTTCGCACCCGAAATTATTACCGAAAACGGCAAAGAAAAATTCATCCTTGAAAACGGAATTGAAATTGACCTGGCGCTTTATAATTTCTGTCTGAATTACACCAAAAACGGCAAAGCTCTGTTTTGGGACAGAAAGCCGTACGCCTATAATTTTGACGGAGAATTCGGGAACGGCAATTTTCATTATATTTCAAGAGAAGAAAATGAAAAAATCTATGGTCTTGGCGACAAGACGGGCTCCATAAACAAGACCGGCAGAGCTTTCAGAATTGAAGCTACCGACTGTATGGGCTTTGACGCCGCCGAAACCGACCCTATGTATAAGCACCTGCCGTTTTACATCTGTCAGAACAGTACGGGAGCTTACGGCATTTTTTATGACACAAGCGACAGCTCATATTTTGATTTCGGCAAGGAAATAAATAATTATTACGGACCGTATAAGTATTTCAGGACAGAGGACAATGCGCTTGTTTACTATGTGTTCTTCGGCACAAAGCTTGAAATTTTACAGCAGTTCTGCACTCTTTGCGGCAGACAGGCATTTCCTCCGAAATGGAGCTTTGACTACTGCGCAAGCACTATGGCATATACCGACAGACCTAAGTCGGAGGAGCATATGAACGCCTTTCTTGAAAAGGTCAGAGAATATGATTTGAACTGTAAAGGTTTTTACCTTTCCTCAGGCTACACTTCAATAGGACCGCAGAGATATGTTTTTAACTGGAATTATGAAAAATTCCCCGACCCGAAGCGGTTTATAAAGAACTTTTCCGATAACGGCATTGAGATTATACCTAACATAAAGCCTGCTTTTCTTTGCGACCACCCTATGTATGCAGAGCTTAAGCAAAAGGGTCTTTTTGTCAAGGACAAAAACGGCGAGCCGTTTTTAACTCAGTTCTGGGACGGGCTTGGAAGCTATCTCGATTTCACAAATAAAGAGGCTTTTGATTTCTGGAAAGAACAGGTTACCCAAAAGCTTCTTGATTTCGGTATTATTGCCACCTGGAATGACAATAATGAATTTGATATAAAAGATAATGACGCTGTGGCAGAGGGCTTTGGCAACGGCAAGGTGTCTGCGGCAAGAATAAGAAACACGCTGACATACCTTATGGTTGAAGCTTCATATCAGGCGCAGAGATCCAAAAACCCCTCTCTTCGTCCGTTTCTCTCTTCCCGTGGCAGCAATATGGCAATACGCCGTCTTGCGCAGACCTGGTCGGGCGACAACAGAACGGAGTTTTCCGATTTAAGATACTGCAATTACATAGGTCTTACCATGTCAATGTCGGGACTTGAATTTTACGGACACGATCTTGGCGGCTTTACAGGTA
>ONBD01000075.1:0-7294 GCA_900315985.1 uncultured Eubacteriales bacterium
AGGCGGCAAAAGCAAACAAATCAAAATCAAGCAGAATTATTTCTGCGCTTTTCCCCGGGCTTCGCCATATGAAAAATATTTACCCTATTCTTGAAAAGCTCCCCTTCCTGCTGCCGTTTATGTGGATTGCAAGAATTTTAAAAAACCTGTTTAATAAAAATGCAAAAACACGGCTTGAATCGATTGAATCTACCGACATTTCCGACTATAAGGTGCTTGAAAACATTTATATAAGCTCGGGGCTAAAAAAATACTGATAAGACATATAAAAAGCGGGCAGAAAATGCCCGCTTTTTTGCAGACTAAAAAAACAGACGAAAAATTTAGACATTTTTTGTATTTTGTGTTTACAAGTCGAAAAATGTATGATATTATACTATAAATTGTAGTTGACCTTTAATTCGGTACGGGATGCCGACAAGGCAAAAAAGCTTTTATTGTGCCTTGTTGCGTCAACAGGGCATTTTATTTTTAAGGGGCTGAAAAAGTGAGCGACAAAATTATAGTTGACGGCGGGACAATGGTACGCACGCTCGCAAGACTCGCACACGAAATTATAGAGCGCAACCCCGGCGCCGAAAGTTTAAGTCTTATAGGCATTAAAAGGCGCGGCGTACCGCTTGCAAAAATGCTTAAAAGCAATATAGAAAAATTCTCTGACATTAAAGCAGAGCTCGGCGAGCTTGACATTACGCTTTACAGGGACGACCTGACAGAGCGTTACCAATCCCCTCAGCTGAACAGCTCCGTAATTGATTTTGATATTAACGGCAAAAGCATAATTCTTGTCGACGATGTTATTTTTACGGGCAGAACGGCAAGAGCCGCTATGGACGCTGTCATTAAAATGGGCAGACCTGCAAAAATAGAGCTTGCGGTTATGGTTGACAGAGGTCACAGGGAGCTTCCGATTTTTGCAAATTATGTCGGCAAAAACATACCCACCTCGAAGGATGAATTTGTCTGCGTAAGGTTAGATGAAATTGACGGCGTTACAGAAATTGCAATCTCAAAAAACGGTTAGTTTGGTAAATTAAGGCGAAAGCCTGAAATATAGGAGGAAAAATTATGAATCTTGTTTACAACATCAAGGACAAGCCGAAATTCGGTCAGCTGATCGTATTCGCTTTCCAGCAGCTGCTTGCAATTCTTGCAGCAACAATCGCCGTACCGGCTATTGTCGGCAACGGTATGAGCCAGTCGGCAGCGCTTTTCGGTGCAGGCGTAGGCACAATCGTTTATCTTCTTTTCACTAAGTTCAGAAGCCCCGTATTCTTAGGCTCATCCTTCGCCTTCCTCGGCTCAATGTTCGCAGCCTTCGCAGGTGCTGTTTCAACAGAAGCAGGTTATGCAGGTATCATTATAGGTGCTATCTTTGCAGGCCTTGTTTATGTAGTAATAGCTATTATTGTTAAGGTTGCAGGCGTTGCGTGGATTAACAAGCTTATGCCCGCAGTTGTTATAGGACCGACAGTTGCTATTATCGGTCTTTCACTTGCAGGCAATGCAGTAGGTGATTCGCTTGCAGGCGCATTTGACGCAGAAGCAGGTGCATATGTTATGAACACTCATGTCTGGGTTTCACTCATCTGCGCTCTTGTAACACTCTTCACAGTTATGATCTGCTCGGTTTTCGGCAAGAAAATGGCTAAGCTTATCCCCTTCATCATCGGTATTGTTGCAGGCTACCTTGTAGCTACCTGCTTTACACTTATCGGTATGAAAACAGGCAACGAAGCTCTTCAGATAATCAACTTCTCGCTGTTTGAAAATATGCAGTGGGTTCCCGATTTCACATTCTTAAAGGCTGCAAAGGGTCTTTCGGCTGTTGACGGCAAGTATATTGCTACAATCGCTGTTGCATATGTTCCCGTTGCATTCGTTGTTTTCGCAGAGCACATTGCAGACCACAAGAACCTTTCTTCAATCATCGGCGCAGAGCTTCTTGAGGACCCGGGTCTTCACAGAACTCTTCTCGGTGACGGTGTCGGTTCAATGGTTGGCGCTGTTTTCGGCGGCTGCCCGAACACTACATACGGCGAGTCTGTAGGCTGTGTAGCAATCACAGGCAACGCTTCTGTTATAACAATTCTTGCAACAGCTATTATGGCTATTGTTGTTTCATTCTTCGGACCGTTCGTAACCTTCCTTGCAACTATCCCCTCCTGCGTAATGGGCGGCGTTTGCATTACGCTTTACGGCTTCATCGCTGTTTCGGGTCTTAAGATGATTCAGCCCGTTGATCTCGGCAACAACAGAAACCTCTTTGTTGTATCTGTTATACTTATTGCAGGTATCGGCGGCATGACTCTTAAAATCGGTCAGGTTACTCTTACCGAAATCGCATGCGCACTTATTCTCGGCATTATCGTAAACCTTGTACTCGGCAGAAACGACAAGAAGGCTGAAGTTAAGGCTGAAGTTAAGGCTGAAGAGAAAGCTGAATAATTCAGTACTGTATTAAAACTGACAGGCTCTGAAAGCAGAGCCTGTTTTTTTGTGGACTTTTTTACGGTTTTGTGGTAGATTAGATTTGTAAGCAAATCGGAGTTTGGCGAGGTAATTGCTCACTCAGTCTGAAATGAGTCCGTAGGGCGGGGGTTTACTCCCGCCGCTAATTTGCGGTTAATTTAATACGGGCGATTCGTGAATCGCCCCTACAGGATTGTTGTTCTTCCGCAATTATCAATTACCTCTACAAACTCAAATTTATAAAATTACAGCAAGGAGAAAGGTATGGTAAATACAATAAAAAACACTTATCTTGAAATCTCGGTAAAAAGCTTCGGGGCAACGCTGACAAGTGTTAAATCACAGAAAAGCGGTTATGAATTTCTGTGGCAGGGCAACGATGAAATATGGAACGGTCAGTCCCCTGTTCTGTTTCCCGTAATAGGCGCCTTGCTCAATAACAAGTGCGTTATAGGCGGTAAGGAATATGAAATAATCCGTCACGGCATAGCAAGGCACAGGGAATTTGAGCTTTTTTCAAAGACCGACAACGAGCTTGTTTTTGTGCAGAGAGAAAACGAAGAAACGCTGAAATCCTACCCGTTTAAATATGAATTATATATGTCATTTAAGCTTGACGGAAATTCGCTGACTGTTACACACACCGTAAAAAATACAAATGACGGCAAAATGTGCTTCGGCATAGGCGCACACCCTGCCTTCAACTGTGAAACGGGCGACAGAATTATATTTGAAAAGCCTGAAAATGCTTACTGTGAGAGAATCGGCGCTGACTCTCTTTTAAACGGCGAAAAGGATTTGATTTTAGACGGCAGTGATACAATTATTATCGAAAAGCATACATTTGATAAGGATGTTATGATTTTTTCTTCTCTTAATTCAAAATATGTAACACTCAAAAAAGAAAAGCTCGGCAAGGAAATAAAATTCAGCTTTTATGACGCTCCGTTTTTCTCTGTCTGGGCGAAGCCGAATGCCCCGTTTGTATGCCTTGAGCCGTGGTACGGCATCAACGATTCACACGAAAAAGCAGACAGCTTCTTTGAGAAAAGAGCAAACATTACTCTTGACGCAGGCGACAGCTTTTCATTCTGCTGGAAAGCCGAATTTTCAGAAAAGTAATCATATTTTTCCTGTTGACTGCAAAGGGCATTAGTTGTAAAATATAAGTGTAAAAAGAATTTAGTACGGAGGAACACTATGGCAGAAGAATACGGTCCCGATATTGTATCAGTTGTTGACGAGGACGGTGTCGAGCATACCTTTGAGGAGCTTGACAGAATTGAAACCGATGACGCAAGATATGTTGCGCTGACTCCCGTTTATGACGAGGCGCAGGACATACTTGACGATGACGGTGAGCTTATTATACTCAGAGTAGTTGAAGAGGACGGCGAAACCTATCTTGAACCGATTGAGGATGACGCTGAATTCGACGAGGTCGGTAAAATCTTTGAGGACAGATTAAAGGAAGCCTTTGATTTTAACGACGACGAGGAATAATACAGTCTTTTAAGCGAAAGCTATTAACGCCTGCCCGATGCGATAAATGTTCGGTTATTATTAACCCAACAAATTTTTAAAGGGAGCTTAAATTATCTGTGTGTGGAGCAGACCTCCCGCTTATGCGGACGCTGGGAGCATACTAAGCGCAGATTGAAGCACCCACCTGCTTGAGACGCAGGTTATTAACAACCGACTACGGTCGGGTGGGTTTATTTAAAGTTAATACACAAACAAGGCTCTGCGTTTTGCAGAGCCTTGTTCTTTAGTATTTTCAGTGATAAATTTGAGTTTGCAGGGATGTTTTATGATACTAAAACGGAACCGCAGCCGTAGGGCTGGGGCTTGCTCCAGCCGCCAAGCTGTGCTGAACTAACGGCGGGAGTAAACCCCCGCCCTACGGACTCATTTCAGACTGAGTGAGCAATTACCTCGCCAAACTCCGATTTGTTAAGGTGGGATTTATATCTTATCAAGTGCCTGCTGAATGTCGGCAATTATATCGTCTGCATTTTCAATGCCTACCGAAAATCTTACAAGGTCGGGCGTTACGCCGCACTCAATAAGCTCCTTGTCGGAAAGCTGACGGTGGGTTGACGAAGCGGGATGCAGTACGCAGGTACGGGCATCTGCAACATGGGTAACAATAGCAGCCAGACGAAGATTGTTCATAAATTCCTCTGCCTTTGCCCTGCCGCCCTTAACGCCGAAGGAAATTACGCCGCAGGTGCCGTTTGGCATATATTTCTTTGCAAGCTCATAATCCTTCGAGGTTTCAAGCTCGGGGTAATTGACCCATGAAATCTTGTCGTTGTTTACAAGATAATCTGCAACCTTCTTTGCATTTTTGCAATGCTTTTCCATTCTGACTGCAAGAGTTTCAAGTCCGAGGTTAAGCAAGAAAGCATTGAAAGGCGAAGGTGTTGAGCCGTAGTCACGCAGAAGCTGAGCAACAATCTTGGTTACATAACCTGCCTTGCCGAAATCCTTGGCATAGGTAGCTCCATGGTAGCTTTCGTCAGGCTCGGTCATACACGGGAATTTGTCATTCTGATACCAGTCAAAATTACCGCTGTCAACAACACAGCCGCCTATTGTAGAAGCGTGACCCTCCATATATTTTGTAGTTGAATGTGTAACAATATCTGCACCGAATTCAAACGGACGGCAGTTGATGGGAGTCGGGAAGGTATTGTCAATTATAAGCGGAACGCCGTTTTTGTGAGCAATTCGGGCGAATTTCTCAATGTCAAGTACATCCAATGACGGATTGGCAATAGTTTCGCCGAAAACAGCCTTGGTATTAGGCTTGAAGGCTGCCTGAATTTCCTCCTCGGTTGCTCTCGGGTCAACAAAGGTAACATCAATGCCGATTTTACGCATTGTAACATTAAAAAGATTAAATGTACCGCCGTAAATTGTAGCAGAGCTTATAAAGTGGTCGCCTGCGCCGAGAATATTTATAAGCGAAAAGAAATTGGCAGCCTGACCCGATGAGGTAAGCACAGCGGCATAACCTCCCTCAAGCGCCGCAATTTTTGAGGCAACTATATCGTTTGTCGGGTTTGCAAGACGGGTATACATATAGCCCGGCTGTAAATCGAAAAGCTTTGCCATATCTGCGCTTGTGTCATATTTATAAGTTGTGCTTTCGTAAATAGGCATAACTCTCGGCTCGCCGCTTTTCGGCTGCCAGCCTGCCTGCACGCATTTTGTGTCTATTTTTTGGTTTTTATCGTATCCCATTTTTCAGTCCTCCAAAAATTTTTTCATAAGTTCAACGCCGCTTCCGACGAAGATGCCCGTCTGCTTTGCAGTTTCTTCGTTTACTGTGTCAACACCAACGACCTCTTTATTTTTATGATAAATCATAAACGGCACGGGGTCGCTTGCATGTGTCGCTGTAACAATAGGCGTAGGATGGTCGGGCAAAATCATAATTTTATAGTCGTCATAATCCTTTAAGCCGTCAAGAATAATCGGTAACACTCTTGAGTCTATCATCTCTATTGATTTGACCTTGTTTTCAGGCTCCCGTCTGTGACCGCATTCGTCAGGTGCTTCAAAGTGAAGATAAGCGTAATCACATCCGTTTTTCAGCGCTTCAACGCCTGCTCTTGCCTTGCCCTCAAAATTGGTGTCAATATAGCCTGTTGCGCCTTCAACCTCGGGTGCCTCCATTTTTGCGCATTTTGCAATTCCTTTGAGCAAATCAACTGCAGAAACTACTGCGCCCTTCATACCGTAAAGCTCCTCAAACGGTGAAAGCGCAGGCTTTCTGCCCTCGCCCCAAAGCCATATTGAATTTGCAGGGCGTTTGCCCTCGGAAATTCTTTTAAGATTAACGGGATGATTTTTGAGAAGCTCATAGCTTTCCTTCATCATACGGATTAGGTCTTTGGCATTTTCACTTTTTGAGAGATACTCACCCACTACCCTGCCCGAAATATCGTGCGGAGGAGTCATACTGCCTAAATCTGTTGTGCCGTCAGACCACACAAGACAGTGGCGGTAGCTTACGCCTGAATAGAATTTATAAATGTCGCTGCCGAAATGCTCTTCGACTGTTTTTATAATCTCCTGCGCCTCGGCTGTGGAAATATCGCCTGCGCAGTAGTCAACCATTGTTTTGTCCTCGTAATTTTCCTCGTCGGAAAGAGTTACAATATTACAGCGAAGCGTAACATCAGTGTCCTTTAAATCAACGCCTATGCTTGCCGCCTCAAGAGGACTTCTGCCCGTGTAATATATTGCAGGGTCAAAGCCCATAACGCTCATATTGGCGACATCGCTGCCAGGCTTCATCCCGTCGGGTACGGTCTTTACAAGACCGACTGTTCCCTTTTTGCCAAGAGCGTCAAAATTCGGCTTATTTGCTACCATCATAGGTGTTTTGCCGTCAAGCTGAGGCACGGGGTAGTCAGCCATTCCGTCATATAAAACAACTACATATTTCAAATTATCATCTCCTTATAATCCAAGGAATATTCTACCACATATCACAGGTGTTTTCAATGACAATTTAAAGCAATAAAGTATTTTGTCCGAATAAGCAAAATTTTATTGAAAATTAAGCTGAAATGTAATAATATATAACTGTGTTATACTTCAGAAAAGCTAATAAAACAAAGCTTCATAAATCGGGAGGAATAAAATGCTTGAACAGTTAAAGCAGGAAGTATTCAAAGCAAATATGCTTTTAAAGGAATTGGGACTTGTAGTGCTCACCTGGGGCAATGTTTCGGCTATTGACAGAGAATCGGGTTTATTCGTAATAAAGCCTTCGGGCGTACCGTACGAAACAATGACGGCAGACGAT
>ONBD01000075.1:7355-7778 GCA_900315985.1 uncultured Eubacteriales bacterium
CGTCGAGGGCGAACTCAACCCCTCCTCCGACACGCCTACACATATGGAATTATACAGACGCTTTAAGGACATAGGCGCAGTTGTACATACACATTCCCCGTGGGCGACCTCCTTTGCCCAGGCAGGCAGGAATATTGAAGCTTACGGCACAACGCATGCAGACTTTGCGAACCGTGCAATCCCCTGCACGAGAGGACTTTCCGAAGCAGAGGTTGCAGAGGAATACGAATTAAATACAGGCAAAGTTATAGTAGAATGTTTTAATGAAAATGATATTTCGCCGAATGACTGCCCTGCCGTACTCATACACAGACACGGTCCGTTCTGCTGGGGCAAAAATGCACAGAAGGCTGTTGAAAATGCGCTTATACTTGAAGAGGTTGCAAAAATGGCATGCCGTACCGAACAAATAGCGGCTTATGA
>ONBD01000010.1 GCA_900315985.1 uncultured Eubacteriales bacterium
GCTCCCTCCCCGAGGGAGCTGCCGAACGCAAGTGAGGCTGAGGGAGTTTTTTGTTGATTTTATTACTCCCCCAGTCATTTTGCTTCGCAAAATGCCAGCTCCTGACGGGAGCCCGTCCCCTCTGTCGCTTTGCGACATCTCCCCACACAATGGGGAGTCACCCTCTGAGATGGGGCGGTAGTTGTTCTTTGTAACTTTGCAAAGAACTCCACAAACTCAAATTTATATATATACTGACAAAAGGAATAAGCTGAAAACATATAAAACACCCTCCTATGCTGTTGCACGGGAGGGTGTAATTTTTTATATCGTTTGCAGCTTATGCTAATACCATCTTTTTATCTGTAAATAATTGCTTCTCTTTCGGGACCGTTGGAGACCATATCAATTTTAAAGCCTAATTCCTTTTCAATGAACTCGACATAATCCCTTGCCTCTTTGGGAAGCTCGCTGTAATTCCTGATTCCTCTTATATCGCACTTCCAGCCCTTGAGAGTTGTAAGCACGGGCTTTGCCTTTTTAAGAAGTGAGGTAACGGGGAAATCCTTTGTTATCTTGCCGTCAATTTCATATGCTGTGCAGACCTTGATTTCATCAAGATATG
The DNA here is from genome assembly GCA_900315985.1 of uncultured Eubacteriales bacterium. Lineage (GTDB taxonomy): Bacteria > Bacillota > Clostridia > Oscillospirales > Acutalibacteraceae > Fimenecus. The sequence continues at coordinate 605 of ONBD01000010.1, forward strand.
AAAGGCAGTCGAGCGCTGTCATTACAACCTTTGTTGCGCCCTGACACTCAACGCCGTAACGGGTTGCGACGCAGTCAAACCAGCCTACTCTTCTCGGTCTGCCTGTTGTTGCGCCGAATTCGCCCTTATCGCCGCCGTGAATACGAAGCTCATGAGCCTCTTTTTCATCAAGAATTTCCGAAACAAATTCGCCTGCGCCTACCGCAGAGGAATATGCCTTTGTTACAACAACAACCTCTTTGATTTCATGAGGCGGAATGCCTGCGCCTACTGCGCCGTAGCCTGCAAGCGTCGAGGAAGATGTAACCATGGGGTAAATGCCGAAATCGGGGTCCTTAAGCGTGCCTAACTGACCCTCAAGCAATATGTTTTTGCCCTCTCTGAGCGCATCCTGAATAAGCTTGTGAGTGTCGCAGACATAAGGTGCGATTTTCTCCCTGTACTCCATACAGGTGTTATATATTTCCTCCTCAGAAAGCAGAGGCTTGTTATACACATACTTTAAAGTAAGATTTTTGAGCGTGCAGATATTCTTAATTTTAGCCTTTAAGGTTTCATCATCAAAAAGCTCATTAACCTGAATACCGATTTTTGCATACTTGTCAGAGAAAAACGGCGCAATACCGCTCTTTGTTGAGCCGAAGGCATTTTTGCCGAGTCTTTCCTCTTCATATGTGTCAAGCAGGATATGGTACGGCATTAAAATCTGCGCTCTGTCGGAAACAAGCAAATCGGGATTAAGCCCTGCCGCCTTGACATCGTTAAGCTCTTTTATAAATTTGTTGATGTCAAGCGCAACGCCGTTGCCGATAACGCACTTAACATTGTCATAACATACGCCGCTGGGCATAAGATGCAAAGCAAACCTGCCGTGCTCGTTTATAATTGTGTGACCTGCATTGGCACCGCCCTGAAAGCGAATTACAATATCAGCCTGAGAGGCAAGCATGTCGGTAATTTTACCCTTGCCCTCGTCGCCCCAGTTAGCGCCTACAACAGCCTTAACCATTTTCAAATTCCACCTTTTAGAATAATTTTAACAATACCTTGTTATTATATAAAAAATTATGACCGATGTCAATTTTATTTAAGCTTTGCGGTAAAAACAATCGTATTGTTTTCTTCAAGCTCTGCGCTGACACTGCCGTTATGCCCCTCTGCAATGCTACGGGCAAGCGAAAGACCTATGCCGAAACCCTTGCTCTGCGAGCGTGATTTGTCTGCCCTGTAAAATCTGTCAAACAGCTTATCAAGGTCGCTTTCGTCAATGCTTTGGCATTTGTTTCGGGTGCTTATAGCAATTCCTTTTTTATCCTTTTTGAGAATGAAATCAATATCACTGCCCACGTCTGCGTATTTTACTGCATTGTCAATGAGAATTGAGGAAAGCTGTCTTACGGCGTACTCGTCGCCGCAATAGGTAATGCCGTTTTCAATGTCAATATTAAGCTTGTGTCCCTGTGTTTCGGCAAAATCGGCAAAAGATTCCGCAGTTTCGCTCAATGCTTCGCTCACATTGAAATCATGCATTTTAAGCGGCGAATCCTCCTCGTCCATTTTAGACAGGGATACAAGTGAATTGACCAAATCCTTGAGCTTTTCCGTCTGATTTTTAGCCTTGTCAATCCACTTCTGCTTGCCGACCTCCATCTCAAGCACGGAAAGGCTTGTTGCGATTACGGTTATAGGTGTTTTCAGCTCATGGCTTGCGTCGGTTATAAACTGCTTTTGCTGCTGTGAGCTTTTTACGACGGGGTCAATGGCTTTTTTTGAGAAAAGCACAATAAGCACGGTAATTAAAGCAATACATATTACCGCCGCACATATTGAAGCAACAAGCACCGTGTAAACCGAGCGCATTTCCTGATAATCGTTTAAAAAGATTGCCCTGAAATTTCCGTCCGGCTGCTGTGTGATTGAGTATTTATAGCCGCTGACATAGCCTGAGCCTTCACCCTTTTTAAGTGCAAGCGAAAGATACTCGTCAGTTTCCTGCTCGGTAACTGCGGCAATTCTGTCAAGGTCAGCCGTCACAAGCTCGCCCTGAGCAGTATAAGTCAGCACAAAATACCTTGTGGAAAACGGCGTTTCCTCATCAAACGGTTTGCCCTGCATTCTCATAGGGTCATTGTTTTTGAAATCAGGGCGGTCCATAGGAATTCTGCCCTCATTGGAGCTTATCATATCTATTGTCTGATTAAGCTTTCGGTCTGTTGAAATGAAATTAGCCGTGTTGAGTATTACAACAAGCAGCAACATTACCGCCGCTACGGTAAGGCTTGCAATTTTTATAAATTTAATTCTCAGCCGTTTAATCATTTTCTGCCTCCAGAATATAGCCAAGACCTCTGTTGGCGTGAATTGTTACCTTTGAGCCGATGCTTTTAAGCTTTTTCCTTAAGTTTGAAATGTGCACCCAGACAACATTTATTTCAGCGTCCGAGTCCCAGCCCCACACTCTTTCCATAATTCTGTCCGCCGAAAGCACGGTTTTGGGCGAATGCAGAAACAGCTCCATAACCTGAAACTCCCTGCCGCTGAGGCGTGCGCTTTTGCCCGTGGTACATTCGAGCATATCGCTTGCAGGGTTGAGCGAAACATCGCCGAAGGTAAGTATTGACGGCTTATAGACCTGACGGCGTCTGAGTATTGCCCTGACACGGCTGATAAGCTCGTCAGGCTCAAAGGGCTTGGGAAGATAATCGTCTGCGCCCGAGTCAAAGCCTTCAATACGGTCATCCTTCTGCGCTTTTGCGGTAAGCATCATAACGGGCGTGCTGTTGCCGTCAGCACGCAATCTGCGCAAAACCTCAATGCCGTTCATTTTAGGCATCATAACATCAAGAATAATTGCGTCATATTCGTCAGCCGAAGCATAATCATAAGCAGAAGCGCCGTCATTTACGACATCAACGGTGAACTGATTTTTGGTAAAGAACACCTCTAAAGCCTCTGCTAAATCCAATTCATCCTCTGCTATAAGCAAACGCATAATAATCACCTTTCCGTATAAGCGTACAAACAAAAAGCACTTTTAACTCAAGGCTAAAAGTGCTTCTGCTTTTGTGTTATTCGTCTTTGGGGTTCAAAGCTCTTGTAAGCCAAATATCTGCAATATCCATTGCCGCATACAGACCTTTTTTCTCGCTGGACTTGACTATTTTTTCTTTGATGCTGACATCGGGGTCTGTGTTGATAAGCTGAATTGAAACCTTCGAAGCCAGGTCAAGATCGCCGAACTCCTTGGAGGAGTTGATCTGAAGCATTATAACAAAATCATCTGTCATATTGCCGTAGTAAATAGTGTTGCCGTTGCGTACAAGCGGTCTGCCCTTATAGGTTAAAAAATCGTTTTTCTTTTCTGCCATAGTGCACCTCGCTGAAATTAAGAATTCTGCGCAAGGTATTCCGTAACGAGAGTCTGTAAAAGCTCATCTCTGTCAAGGCGGCGAATAAGGCTGCGCGCATTCTTGTGAGTTGTGATATAGGTGGGATCCTCGGAAAGAATATAACCGACTATCTGGCTGATGGGGTTGTAACCCTTTTCCTTAAGCGCATCGTAGACCGCCATAAGTGTCTGGCGCATCTCTTCGTCATGCTCATCTTTAAGGGAAAATTTAATGGTCTTGTTAGGATCTAACACAATGCCACCTCCTGAAAAATTATTCAAATAATATTATATACTAATGAATTTAAAATTACAATAGAAATATTAAAAAACTACTCAACATTTTCGTTTATATAGTCGTCAATAATCTGCCCGTCGGAGATTTTTATAACTCTTTTTGCTCTCTGGGCTATTGAATTGTCATGAGTAATTATGATAACCGTTCTGCCCTCTTTATAAAGCTCGGTAAGAATTTTAATAACATCCTCGCCCGAGTGGCTGTCGAGGTTGCCCGTAGGCTCGTCGGCAAGAATTATAGGCGGTCTTGCCGCAACTGCACGGGCAATGGCAACTCTCTGCTGCTGACCGCCCGACATCTGCTTGGGAAGATGCGTGAGTCTGTGTGAAAGCCCGACCTTTTCAAGAGCTTCAAGCGAAAGACGGTGCCTCTCCTCTGCCCGCATACCTCTGTAAACCAACGGCAGCTCGACATTAGCCTGTGCGGTAAGGCTTGAAATAAGGTTAAAGCCCTGAAATATAAAGCCTATCTGCTTGTTGCGTATTTCGGACAGCTGATTGTCATTCATATGAGAAACATCTTCACCGTCAAGCAGATATGTTCCGCTTGTGGGTACATCAAGCAGTCCGAGCATATTCATAAGCGTTGACTTACCTGAGCCTGACTGACCGATAATTGCAACAAATTCGCCTCGGTCAATGGACAGAGAGATGCCGTCAAGCGCCCTGACTTCATTTTCACCGGGGTTATATATTTTGTAAATATTCTTAACCTCAATAAGACTCATGCTCTCACCGCCTTTATATTTAGATTTTAAAGGAAATTTAATCATAAATCAATAACAATTTGTGAATTTTTATACATCTTTGTGTAACAATACTGACGAGGAGTGAAATCATGGCAACCACGAACAAGCAATATGATGAAATGGCAAAGAAAGCAACTCCGCCCTCGCCGAAGCTTAAAAATTCCATAAAGGCTTTTTTTACGGGCGGTCTTATATGCACCTTCGGGCAGCTGCTTATGTATCTTTTTGACAAAGCAGGCTTTTCCGATGATGAGGTAAAAGTACTGACGCCTGTTACAATAATAGTATTGACAGCAATTTTAACAGGTATAGGAATTTTTGACAAAATTGCAAAGCACGCAGGCGCAGGCACTATTGTGCCCATAACGGGATTTGCAAATTCCGTAGTGTCGCCTGCAATGGAATTTCGCACTGAGGGCACGGTTTTAGGCACGGGCGCAAAGATTTTCACGGTAGCTGGCCCCGTCATTGCATACAGCACCCTCGCCGCATTTGTTTACGGGGTAATATGTTATGTGTTAAGGCTGTACTGAAAAATATGCAGACAAATTTGAGATTGCAGGGGTAATTGAAAATCATAATAGTGCGTAGGGTGGGGGTTATTCCCCCGCCGTTAGTCCCACACACAGCTTGGCGGCTGGAGCACATCTGACGGATGCCATCCCCTCTGTCACTTCGTGACATCTCCCCACACTGTGGGGAGTCACCCCAGCCCTACTGCTACGGTTCTATTTTAGTTTTCTGATGGCATCGCCAAGCTCCGATTTATTTTTTTCTTGATTTTTAATGTATATTTATTTATAATATACTTTGTATGTAAATAAATGAAAATTCATCAGCGAGGGTGATATAAAATTGGACAAGAAGATTGAAAGAAATTACGATTTTGCCAAATCCGAAAATGATGTTATCGAATTCTGGCGTGAAAACGAAATATTCAAAAAGGCTGTCGCTAAAAACGATGTTGACAAAAGCTTCGTTTTCTATGACGGTCCTCCCACCGCTAACGGCAAACCGCATATAGGCCATGTGCTGACAAGAGTTATCAAGGATGTTATTCCGAGGTACAAGACTATGCAGGGCTACCATGTTGAAAGAAAAGCAGGCTGGGACACTCACGGTCTGCCCGTTGAACTTGAGGTTGAGAAGCAGATTCACACCAACGGCAAGGCTGACATTGAAGCCTACGGCGTTGAGCCTTTCATTCAGAAGTGCCGTGAAAGCGTTTGGACCTATAAGGATTTGTGGGAGAGAATGAGCGAAAGAGTCGGCTATTGGTGCGACTTTGAGCATCCTTATATTACTTACACAAATGATTATATCGAGTCAGTCTGGTGGGGTCTTAAGGAGCTTGACAAGAAGGGTCTTATTTACAAGGGCTTCAGAGTTTCTCCCTACTGTCCGAGATGCTCGACAGCGCTTTCCTCACACGAAGTAGCTCAGGGCTACAAAAATATAAAGACAGAGTCAATTTTCGTTCGCTTCAAGGCAAAGGACGAGGAAAATACATATTTCGCAGTATGGACAACTACACCGTGGACTCTTATTTCCAATGTTGCGCTGTGCGTTAACGAGGAATTTGAGTACTCAAAGGTTAAGGTTGACGGCGATTATTACTACATTGCAACCGAGCTTGCAGAGAGCCTTTTCGGCGAAGATTACGAAACAGTTTCAAAGTGCAAGGGTGCAGACCTCAAGGGCAAGGAATATGAGCCTATGTACTCATATCTTTTAGGCACCTTCAGAGAGAAAGCATATTATGTTGTTGCTGACAGCTATGTATCTCTTGACGCAGGTACGGGTATTGTCCATATCGCACCCGCCTTCGGTGAGGACGACGCAAGAGTGGGCAGAGAAAACACTCTTCCCTGCCTGAAACCTGTTGATTTTGCCGGCAAATTCACACAGGAATGCGGTGTGTATGCAGGCAGAGGCGTATTTGAGGCTAACGACGATATCATAAAGGAATTGCTTGACAGAAAGGTAATTCTTAAGATTAAAAAGATTGAGCACAGCTACCCGCATTGCTGGCGTTGTAACAGTCCGCTTATTTACTATGCAAAAGATTCATGGTTTATTGCAATGTCAACTCTCCGTGACGAGCTTGTTGCAGACAACAGAAGCGTAAACTGGTTCCCCGACAGCTTTAAGGAAGGCAGAATGGGCAACTTCGTAGGCAATGTTATTGACTGGGCAGTTTCCCGTGACAGATATTGGGGCACACCGCTTCCCATCTGGGTTTGCGAGGAGTGCGGACACAAGCATGTTGTAGGCTCTGTTGCAGAGCTTGTTGAGCTTACCGGCGCCGACCCCGATGTTGACCTTCACAAGCCGATGGTTGACCGACTTACAATGACCTGCCCCGAGTGCGGACACACAATGTACCGTACGCCCGAGGTTTGCGACTGCTGGCTTGATTCAGGCTCAATGCCTTATGCACAGCACCATTATCCGTTTGAAAATAAAGAAATATTTGACAGACAGTTCCCAGCAGATTTCATAAGCGAAGGCTCAGATCAGACAAGAGGCTGGTTCTACGCTTTGCAGGCGCTTTCAACAGCAATTTTCGGCAAATCACCTTATAAGAACTGTATTGCTCTCGGACTTGTTAATGACGAGAACGGCATCAAGATGTCGAAGCATATAGGCAATGTTGTTGACCCGTGGGAAGTTCTTGACGAGTTCGGTTCGGATGCTACAAGACTTTATTTCTGTATTGCAAATGCTCCGTGGGTTTCAACCTCATTCTCGAAGCTTACGCTTTCACAGTTCCAGAACAGATTTATAGGCACTCTCTGGGCAAGCGTGTATTTCTATTCGCTTTACAGTGAAATTGATAAGTTTGATCCGAGCAAATACAGGCTTGAGGACTGCAAGTTGCGTTCAATAGACGAGTGGGTGCTTTCGAGAGTTAATTCGCTTGTCAAGAAGGTTACGAAGGAATTTGATTCCTTCCATATTTTCGAGGCTACAAGAGCAATGGAGAGCTTCATTGACGAGCTTTCCAACTGGTATATCCGCCGTAACCGCCGCCGTTTCTTTAACTCCGAGCTTACCGAGGATAAGATTGCGGCTTATATGACGCTTTACACCGTACTCGACATACTCACAAGAGTAGTTGCGCCCGTAACACCCTTCGTTGCCGAAACAATTTACCAGGGACTTGTAGCACGCTTCTTCCCCGAAGCTCCCGAAAGCGTACATCTTGCAGATTATCCGCAGTATGTTGCAGCTTGGGATAAGCCTGACCTTGAAGCTCAGATGGAGGTTTCATACAAGGCTGTCGAAATAGGCAGAAAGCTTCGTGAGATTGTAAGAATCCGTAACCGTCAGCCGCTTTCAGAGTGCATTGTTAAGCTTGACAGCGATTTAGTGCTTGACGACGAACAGCTTTCGACAATAGCCGAAGAGCTTAATGTTGACAAGGTAGTTACAGACTTTGATATGGATGAGCTTATTCAGTATGAAATCAAGCCTCAGCTCAAGACATTAGGTCCGAAGTACGGCAGACACCTTAAAGCAATAGGCGAATACTTCAATGTTGACATCAATACGGAAATTATAAAGGCTACCGAAAACGGCGGCGTTTATAAGACGGTTATTGACGGCGCTGACATTGAGCTTACAAGAGATGACCTGCTTGTTACGGAAAAGGCAAAGGAAGGCTATGTTGCCGAAACAAACGGCGGCGTAACAGTAGTTCTTAACACAACGCTTAATGACGCTCTTATTGAGAGAGGCTCTGTAAGAGAATTTATTTCAAAGATTCAGAACCTCCGTAAATCATCAGGCTTTGAGGTTACAGACCATATTGCAATTACCGCCTGCTCGGATGAGTACATTCAGAAGGTAATTTCTGACAATGCCGATTTCATAAAATCCGAGTTGCTTTGCGACGAGCTTGGCTTTGCAGATGTAAGCGAAAACGAATTCAAGATTGACGAGCATAAGGTTGCCGTAACAATCAGCAAGAAGTAAAACAAAGTAATAATTCAAGTAAAAAGCTCCGCATCGTTTGATGCGGAGCTTTTGTTATATTCAAGCTTTATTTTTAAATTCCCAGAAGTGAAATTACAAGGCCTGCAACCACTGCACAGGCATATAAAACGGCTATAATTTTTAAGTTTTCTTTTATATGGCGGTTCTCTCTGAACAGTACAATAAGTCCTGCGCCTGCGCCCGTCGAAAGCCCTGCAATTACCGAAGCAAAGCTGATTGCTCCCTTTAAGTAAAGCTCGGTCAGCAGAATTGAAGCGGCGCAATTCGGAATTAAGCCTATAAGTGCGGCTACAAACGGCTGCAAAACGGAATTGTTCAGCATAAGCTTTGAAAGCCCGTCAATACCTATCCATTCAACCAGAAAATTCAGTATGAAAACTATTATCAGCAAAAATACAAGTGTTTTCAGAGTGTGCTTTACGGCAGGCTTGAAAACGCCCGAATGCCCATCGTGACAGCCGCAGTCATGGCAATGGTCCTCAATGTGCTTTTCGGGACCCTTATGATTTCTGAAAATCAAATCAATAAGATAGCCGAATATGATTGCAATTACCACCTTGACGGCAAGCAATTTTAAAATCTCTCCCTTTCTGTCGGGGTGAGAAAGCATAATAATTACCGCCTCGTCGCTTGTCGAAAGAAAAACAGCAATAAGCGTGCCGAGCGTTATAACTCCGTTTGAAAACAGGTTTGCGGAAAAGACCGAGAAGCCGCATTGCGGTATACAGCCTAAAAGCGAGCCTACGGCAGGTCCTGCCTTGCCAGAAGAGGCAAGCGCAGTATTTATTTTTTCGCTTGCATGGTGCTCAAGCGCCTCCAACAGAAGAAATGCAAAAAACAAAAACGGTATGAGCTTTGCACAGTCGAGCAGAGTGTCAAGCAATATATCCAAAAACAAATCCCAGTTCATAATCAAACCTCTTTTTCATTGGCTTTGCAGTGTTCGCAAACACCGTAAATCACCGTTTTTTCAGTATCAAGATAAAAGCTGTGCTCATCTTTTATATGCTCTGCAAGCTCATTGAGAAAGTCACAGTCGGTATGAATAAGTCTGCCGCAGCTGTTACAGCGCAGATGATAGTGGTTGTGGCAGGCTTCGGGGTTGTCAACATACTGAAAGCACGCTCCCGAATTGTCGCCTGTCAGAAATTTGCGTATGGCACCCTCGGCATAAAGCTTTTCAAGATGTCTGTAAACCGTAGTTCTACCGACAGTACTGCCGTTAGAGTGCAATTCACCGTAAACCTCTTCGGCGGTCATATGTCGGTTTTTGTTTTGCTTTAAAAATTCAATAAGCTCTTCGCTTTGCTTTGTCTTATAGCTCATTTTAATCTCCGTAAAAATATATTACAGTTTTATTGTTTTAATTTCAAAATGCAAAAGTACAATTTGAAACTGAATTTCATTTTTAAATTATAGCCCCTGCTCTGTTGTGTGTCAAGAAGAAAATTAAAAAATACAGGTTATGTACAAAGAAAAGTACATTGCCTGTATTTTCATATTGACAACAGAACATTTGTTCGGTTATAATGATTTTACTTAAAAATCGGAGTTTGGCGAGGTGAAATTTATGTACCGTTCAATTCTTCACTGTGATCTTAATAATTTTTACGCCTCTGTTGAAACTGTGATGAATCCTCAGCTCAAAGGTAAGGCAATAGCTGTCTGCGGCAGTATGCAGGAACGGCACGGCATAGTTCTGGCTAAAAGCGAAAAGGCTAAAAAATGCGGTGTTAAAACGGGCGACACAATATGGCAGGCTCAGCAGAAATGCCATGACATTATAATTGTACCGCCGCATTTTGACGAGTATGTAAAATACGGCAAGGCGGCAAGGGAAATATACTATAACTATACAGATATGATTGAGCCTTTCGGTCTTGACGAATGTTGGCTTGATGTTTCGGCAAGCACTTCGCTTTTCGGCTCAGATTATGAAATTGCATATAAAATCAAAGAGCGTATAAAAAAAGAGCTTGGCATTACAATTTCGGTAGGCGTATCCTTTAACAAAATCTTCGCAAAGCTCGGAAGCGATTTGAAAAAGCCTGACGGTATAACCGTTATAAGAAAAAGCAATTTCAAAGAAAAAATCTGGCGTCTGCCCGTAGGCGATTTGCTGTTTGTCGGCAGAAGCACACAGAGAACACTTGAAAAATACGGTATTCGCACCATAGGTCAGCTCGCTATGACAAGTCCCGAGCTGCTTGCTTCGCTTTTCGGCAAAAACGGTTACGCATTGTGGCGAAGCGCAAACGGCTACGAAAATTCAGCTGTATCCGATTTCTTTTACAAACCCGAAGTGAAAAGTATCGGCAGAGGACTCACGCTTACGCAAGACCTTGAAACAGACCGTGAGGTACAGCTTGTGCTTTTCAGCCTTTCCAACAATGTTTCAAGGCATTTAAGAGAAGAAGGTTTTGCCGCAGGCGGAGTGCAGATTACCGTCAAAAGCAATGACCTTAAGTATGTTCAGTTTCAGGAAAAGCTTCCGTTTATAACGCAAAACGCAAGGGAAATTGCAGACAAGTCTTACTCGCTCTACCTTGAAAGATATGATAAAGTTCTGCCCGTCCGTGCCTTAACCGTAAGAGCTATTGACCTTTTTAACGAAAGCACTGCCCAACAGCTTAATATGTTTTTCGATATAGGTCTGCACCAGAAAAGAGAGTGCATAGAAAAAGCCGTGCTTGAAATAAACAGGCATTACGGCAAGGGCACGGTAATTCAGGCTTGTCTTATGGGCGATTTGCATCTGCCCACAGGCAAAACAGACGAGGTACTGCTCCCTTCATCACGCTTTAGATAAAAATTATCTTAAAGTTAAAAATTATCTAAACAGTACTCCGCTTATCAGCAGAAGAATTACCGCAGGTATTCCGCCGAGAGCCGACAAGGTTATGGTAAAGGCGTTTACACTCAGGTTAACACCTATAAACGAGCCGATAAAGTCGGCAGAAAAAAGGGCTGTTATACCTTGCAGAGCAGTTATAATCAACGCTGAAAAAAATCTGCCCGACCTTACCATTGAAATCAGAATAAAAAGTCCTGCAATTCCCAGAACAACATACACTGCCGTCATTTAAAGCCTCCTGTTTCATACACTTTTAAAGCATTTCATTAAATACTATGAGGACTGCTTTTGAATTATTCGGCATTTTTTCACTCTGTGCGGCATAGATTTATTAAGGTGATTTTATGGATTATGAAGTGAGAGAATACGGGCAGGAATACCCCCACCGCAGAAGAGCGCAGGCGGAAAACGAAAAAGAGATACCGCCCTATTATATGGACAAAGTAATTCTGACGCAATTTGCCGTTGTTGCAATACTGCTTATTGTAATATTTGCTCTCAGCCGCTCAGGCTCGGGCAAATTTGCAAGCTTAAAGGATTTCTATAATTCCGTAATGCAAAAGGATATGACGGCAAGCGAGGTTTTCGGAGAGGTAAAATCAGTGTTTGAATTTTTAACGGATTCACCTCTTAAAAATGCAGAAAAATCTGACGAAGAAAATTCAAAAGAAGAGCCGGCAACCGAAGCTTCTGCAGAACAGACAACAGCGACAGACGAAAAAATGAACGGCGCAGGCGGCGAGGATTTGATTTACCCGAAGGACAACACCTCGTTTTCACCGTTTTACCTGAGTATGCCGATAGTAAAACCCGTCGCCTCAAACCGTATGACCTCCCCCTTCGGTTACAGAATAAACCCCGTTACTGACGAATACGGTTTTCATTCGGGGCTTGATATGGCGGCTCCGACGGGTACGCCCATTAAAGCTGCATTTGACGGTGTAGTCGACAAGGCTGCAAGCTCGCCTGCAAGAGGTAATTACATTATGATAAATTCCTCGGGCGGCATAAAAACGGTTTACTGCCATTGCTCCGAGCTGCTTGTTACCGAGGGTCAGCAGGTTACCGCAGGCGAAATTATTGCAAAGGTCGGCTCAACCGGTCAGGCTACGGGACCGCATCTGCATTTTGAGTTGAGAATTAACGGAATTTACTATAATCCCATATGGGTAATTGATATTTAATGGAATTCACATTTTTAGGCATCAGAATAAAAATCGGATTCCTGTTTTTATGGCTTGTTACGGTACTGCTCTGCTTTAATATAGGCGAAGAGATTAAGCTCGGAATACTCTTTTCGCTTTTGCACGAAGCAGGACATCTCACCGCAATAATTACATTAAAAGAACGCCCGAAGGAGCTTTCCTTCGGGCTTTTCGGTATGACTATAAAAAGACAGCACGATTTGTCGCAGAATTATAAAAACGAAATAATTACGGCTCTTGCAGGACCTGTTACAAATTATATTCTTGCTGTGCTGTTTATTGCTTTCAGGCAGACAGCAGGCAGTGAAATTATGCTGAAAGCAGCCTTAATAAATATAATACTCGGCACATTCAATATAATGCCCGTTTTCTCGCTTGACGGGGGCAGAGCTTTGGAAGCTTGTCTGAAGCTCAGCTTTGACAGCGACAAAAGCGAAAAAATACTAAAAGCAGTATCTTTTTTTACTCTTGTAATTATGATGTCGGCAGGCATTTATATTTTGATTTCAAGCCGTTACAATTTCACTCTGCTTGCCGTCAGCGTGTATCTTATTGTGCTGCTGTTTGTAAAAGGGTGAAAACTGTTTATATCTGAAAATCGCCTGAGTCGCTCGGGTCGATTAAATCCTTTAAAGTTACGCTGTAAAGGTAATTTCCGATTATTGTATTGAGCTTTTCCCACATAGGCAGAGTTTTACATTCGGCTGCCCGTGGACATTTGTTTGGCGTATCGTCAAGACAGCTGACCGGCGCAAGCGTACCCTCGGTAAGCTTCAGAATTTCGCCTATTGTGTATTCCTCGGGCTTTCTTGCAAGTCGGTAGCCGCCTCCTTTGCCCCTTACGGCGTCAACAAGACCTGCTTTTGAAAGCACTACAATTATGCTTTCAAGATATTTTTCCGAAATCTGCTGACTGTCAGCTATGGTCTGAAGCGTTACAAGCTGCTGTCTGTCATAGCCTGCAAGCTCTATCAAAACTCTGAGGGCATATCTTCCCTTAGTAGATATAAGCATTTAAAAGCCTCCTGCTGTTTTATATAACCTATTATATCACTCGGTTAATGCTTTTTCAATCATTTTTAAAACACAAAAATACCGCAACGGTATTTTTCCGTTGCGGTATTTTATAATTCTGATGATTTAAAATTCCATTTTTACATCATTTTTTTTGGCATCCTCTGCTTCAAAGAATTCAGCCTTTTCTGCGCCGATATTGCTTGCAACAAGATTTGACGGGAAGGTTACAAGCATCTGATTGAATGCCGAAACATTGCTGTTATATGCCCTTCTTGCCGCACTCAGATGCTCTTCTACATCAGCTACGGTAATCTGAAGCTGTTTGAAGTTCTCGCTTGATTTAAGCTCGGGATATGCCTCTGCGGTGATTCTGATGCTCTTTGCTATTTCGTCGAGCTTCGAGTTGATTTCACTGCATTCCTTTGCGCTCATACCCGAACGCATACGAATGGTTTCAATAAGCGTAAACTTTTCATGGTCTGCATAAGCCTTTGTAATGTCAAGCAGCTTTGAGAGCATATCGTAACGCTTTGTCAGGGCAATATCAATGCCTGACAGGGTTTCGTCAATTTTTACCCTTGTTGATTTAATTTTATTGTAGGTGTGAATATACCACGCAACAACTGCAACAACAAGTAAAATCAATGCCGCCAATACAAATTTCCACATAGTAACTCCTCCTTAAATCAATCGTTTTTATATATTTTTTCGTCGAGCTTTAATTCGTCAACAAACTGAGTAATCAGTCTTATATCGGAATCAATCTCCTCCTCTACCGACGCAACATCTATTTTATGAAAAATCGGCGGTTCAAACGCCCATTTTCCGCAATTCACACCCACATGAAGCATATTGTTTTTAAAGCAGAGAAGCAATGCGCCGTGAGTGCTTTCCCTGAGGGATTCAACAGCCTCCATCATATGAGGCGTCATTACATAAAACGCCTCTGTCTGATTGTTTGTATAGGCGTCAAAATGCGAATTGAACTGAGCGCTTTCAAACTCAATTTTTTCTATGTCATTCTTCAGAAACAGCGTATGCTTTTTACCCGTCAGCATCAAAGCCTTTTCAAAGACCATAAGGTCGCATTTAAAGCGTTTATTGAATTCAAACACCATCCACCTGCCCTTGAAATAGGTAACGGATCTGGATGCGAAGTACTGAGAAACGCCTGCTCTGTCCTGCATCAGCACATCGGACTGCATAAAGAAAATGTCCTTGTATTTGCCTGTGATTAAATCGTCTGTCTTATAACCGTTTCCCGTGCGGATCATATTGGTAGAGTCAATCAGCTGTTTGGGTATGCCGTAGTCGGAATTAAACTCCTCAACCTCAAAATACCTTTCAAGAGAATTGCGGACAATCACGGAATTATACAGCTTTTTATAACGCCGTCTTACCTTTGCCACCGTCAGAGGCAATGCGCCTGTAAGAGCGGCACATATGTATATTGCCGAGTAATAAATCGGCTTGGCGGCAACAATATTGCCGTAAATCATACGGTAAATAAAGAAAAAAATCAGAATGACAAATGCGGCAGTAAAAACAACCGTATTTCTCGTCTGCTTTCTTAATTTTTCAAGCTTCTCAAGGTTTTCTGCAAGCTTCAATAAATCTCTGTTATTCATAATTCTGAAAAAGCGGCAAAACAAATTGCCTTGCCGCCTTAAACTGAAAACTTAATCCTTAGGTGTGCCGTCTGCATTGAACAGCGGAAGCGGCTCAAGATAGCCTATGTCGCCTCTTGCAATAGCATCACCCTCGGCAAGAATAGCCATTTTGCCGCAGATAATGCCGCCTGCCTGCTCAACAAGCTGTTCAACTGCAAGAAGCGATGCGCCTGTTGATGCGACATCGTCAACAATAAGTATTCTCTTGCCCTTCATAAGCTCTGCGTCCTTGACATCAAGGTAAAGCTTCTGCTCGCCGACAGTTGTAATTGACTGTACAGTCGCTTCAAACACCTTTGTCATATAAAGCTTCGGCTTTTTACGGGCAACAATATAATATGAATTGCCTGTAAGTCTTGCCATCTCGTGTGCAAGCGGAATTCCCTTTGCCTCAGCTGTGATAATGTAGTCATACTCGGGAGCTTTTTCAAGAAGGACCTTTGCGCTTGCAGTTGTAAGCTCGGGGTCGCCGAAAATTACAAATGCGGCAATATAAAGGTCGTCATTTACCCTGCAAAGCGGAAGCTCTCTTTTAAGCCCTGCGATAGTGATAGGATATACCATTGTTTTTCACCCTTTTATATAAAAATAATTTTAAACAAGTTTAAACAAGCTCTTTTGCCATAGCTTTAACGGCTGTTTTATTTTCATCTGTCAAGGCAGATTTGATTGTAACGGAATTTTCAAGATAAGTTATGTTTTTGCTCTTTTCAAACATTGCTGACATAACCTTTTTAGCCATAGGCGCCCATGTGCCATTTTCAATAAAGCCTAATATGCGGTTCTGGTAATTCTTTTCTGTAAGATGCTCAATAAACTCCTTCATAAACGGGAAGATATCGGCATTGTATGTGGTTGTGGCAAGCACCAATTTACCGTAACGGAAAGCGTCCTCAACAGCCTCTGCCATATCGCAGCGGGCAAGGTCGTTAACAGCTACCTTCGGGCAGCCCAGAGCCTTTAATTCTTCAACCAGAAGCTCGACAGCCTTTTCTGTGTTGCCATAAACAGAGGTGTAGCAAATGCATACGCCCTCGCTCTCAACGCCGTATGATGTCCATACATCGTAAAGATTTATGTAGTAGTCAAGGTTTTCGTTAAGCACGGGACCGTGAAGCGGGCAGATGATTGCAGGCTGTAATTCCTTTGCTTTTTTAACAAGTGCCTGCGCCTGTGCGCCGTATTTGCCGACAATGCCGAAATAGTAGCGTCTTGCTTCGCATGCCCAGTCCTCATCAGCGTCAAGCGCACCGAATTTACCGAAGGCGTCGGCTGAGAAAAGCACCTTGTCAGTGCTGTCAAATGTTACCATTACCTCGGGCCAATGCACCATAGCAGCTGCGACAAAGCTTAAATTGTGTTTGCCTAAGGAAAGCTCCTCACCGTTTGATATTGCCTTTGAATTTTTAATAAAGCCTTCGCCGTAAAACTGAGCAATAAATGCAAGAGCCTTTGCCGAGCCGAGCACCGTTGCTTCGGGATATGCTTCGCAGAAAGCCTTTATGCTTGCGGAATGGTCGGGCTCCGCGTGCTGAATTATAAGATAGTCGGGCGTTCTGCCGTCAAGAGCATTTTTAAGATTTGAAAGCCATTCGTCGGTAAAATTTCTGTCACAGGTATCAAGCACGGCAATTTTTTCGTCAAGAATAACATACGAATTGTACGCCATGCCCTCGGGAACCTCGTACTGACTCTCAAAAAGGTCAAGCTTACGGTCGTTAACTCCTATATATTTAATGTCGTTGGTAATAAACATAGTTTTTCTCCTTTGGTAATTCTCGACTAAATATTTTACCATAAAAAGCAGGTTTATACAAGTGATATTTAGCGTTATGAGACATATTTATTTTGATCAAAGTAATTGACTGTTGTTTGTTTAAGTGATATGCTATATTTATGTATATAAATACAACAAAGAGGAGGTCCCGGCATATGAAAAACAGCAGAAAACTAATATCGGTAATACTGACAGCGGTAATGATTCTGACTGCATTCCCGCTGACAGCACTTCAGGCTTTTGCCGAAGTGGACTATACGGATATTGCGCTCGGAGACACAGTTCAAATAGAACTGACTTCGAACAATCCGATTAAGTATCTCAGATTCATTCCGCAAACAAGCGGAACATATTACTTCAAGTCATTTGACCAAATAGACAATACCGACCCGAAGGGCTATGTTTATGACGAATCGTTAAATGAGCTTAGCAGTAATGATGATACTGACGGCAGGAATTTCTTAGTTGAATGTTTTTTAGAAGCAGGAACAACCTATTATTTAGGCTGTTCAACTTACAATGGTAATGTAGCGGGCGCATACAGTATTTTACTGACTGATAATTTGCCTGTAACAGATGTAATCATTAACGAGGGTGACCAAATAAGCGGTTTGGCAGGCAGTGAAAAGCAGCTGACGGCTGATTACAGGCCCACTGTTGCCAATGAGCCCCAATATGTCTGGGAATCAAGCGATGCAAGTGTTGCCACGGTTGACTCGACAGGTCTTTTAAGTTTTATTGCCGCAGGTACTGCTACAATAACTCTTTCCGTACAAGGTAACAGTTCAATAAGTACCATCTGCATAGTTAATGTAGTAACCCCTACAGCTTTGCAGCTCAACGTTCCGACAACCGCTAACATTACAGGCGGAGGAAGTTTGGCATATTATTCATTTACGCCGACTGAAAGCGGTACTTATACTTTTGAATCGCTTTCCGATAGTGACACCTACGGTCATCTTTATGACGACGGATTAAATGAATTAGACTATGATGATGACGGCGGTGAAAACTCCAATTTCAAAATAACTTACCAGCTTGATTCCGATACTACTTACATTTTCGGCGCAAGGTATTACAGCACATCCGAAACCGGAAGCTTTAATGTTATTCTCAAAAAAGCTGTTTCGGCAAGCTCCATTGAGTTTGCTGAGGGCAGCAGCTACAGCGGAATCGCTTACGAAACAAAGACTTTTAATGTTACACTCCTGCCCGAAGGATGTATATTGGAAAGCTGCAGCTTCTATTCGGATAACGAAGATGTTGCCATAATTTCTTATTACGGCAGCAACGAATGCGAAGTACGCCTTCTTGCACCCGGCACTGCAACTCTTACGGCTGAAAGCGAAAGCGGTCTTACCGCAACCTGCGAAATTACCGTTTCTGCGGCTGACGCAATGACGCTGAACACGCCATACACCTTCAGCTTGACAGGCAACCCCAGACTTGCTACATTTACACCCACGGAAGACGGAACTTATTTCTTTAACTTTTCAGATTATGAAACCGGCTATTCGTTTGCTAAAGTGCTTTATAACGATTTCTATCACTACGCCGATACATACACGGATAGCTTTTCTTGCGATTTGTATGCCGACAACACTTATGTGCTTCAACTTCCGGACTACACCGGTCCAATTACGGCAACAGTTGTCAAAGCTGTTCCTGCAACAGGTATTGAATTTATAACAGAGCCCGGTATTTCCGAATATACGGGCGCCAGTGTACAGTTAAACGCACGCCTTGTTCCCGGAAATGCTCTGGATGAAGATGTTACCTTCACCTCAAGCAACGATAATATCGCTTCCGTATATAATTACGGAAGCGATAATAACACTAAATACTGCTATGTCAATCTTAACGCAGTAGGTACGGCTACAATTACAGCTTCAACCGAAAGCGGACTTTCGGCAACTTACACGCTTGTTGTCAAGCCGTATCCTCAGCTGACTCTGGATGTGCCTTTTGAATTTGAAGAAAATGACAGTGACGATGTTGCAGTATTTACGCCTTCTCAGGACGGCGTCTATGCGTTCGAGTTCTCCGACTTTTCGGATTACACAGGTTTTCAGATAAATCTGTATGAAGACACAACCTATTGCACATATACTTACAGCAATAAATTGTCCTATAATATGCAGGCCGGTCACACTTACCGTATTTCAACAAGTTATCCGGGCAGCTTTAAGGTAACAGTAAGCCGGATGGTTCCCGCAACTTCAATGGTATTTACAACAGAGCCCGGATTTACGGATTTCCCGTACACCAACACTGAACTTACCCTTAAACTGTTGCCGGCAAATGCAATATATGAAGAAGTAACCTTCACTTCAAGCAACGATAATATCGTTTCGGTTGAAAACTCTTATTACGACCAGAATAACGACGAAACAGTCTGCGGTATAAATCTTAACGCTCCCGGCACGGCGGTTATTACGGCTACAAGTGAAAACGGACTTACTGCAACTTACACGGTTGTTGTTAAATCCATGCCCACTCTTACACTCAACACCGCTACACGGGTAACAATTACAAATAACGAGGAACAGTCCTATATGTTCACACCGAGCCAGAGCGGAACATATTACTTTGCTGTTTCAAACTCTTCGCCTGTATATAATCTTGTTCATCTGAGCTGCAGAACAGGCGGCAGTTATTACAACGAGTTTGAGTCGGAAGATTCTGAGCCTATGGCTGCACAGCTTGAAAGCGGTGTTACATATGTTATTGACACTTATTTCAATGAATACCGCGACCCCGGAAACGGCAGCTTTGACCTTACGGTTTATAAAGCCACTCCCGCAACTGCTATTTCATTTGCCGAAGGCTCAACATACTCAGGTTATGAGAACACTTTAAAGATTCTTTCTCTTGACTTTACTCCTGTTTACCATACACCAGAAAGCGTTCGCTTCACCTCGGGCAACGAAAACATTGTAAAGGTAATGGGCGGCAGCAATGAAGAATGTCAAATCAAATTGGTTGCACCCGGTACCGCTACGGTTACAGCTACAAGTGAAAACGGTCTTACCGCAACCTGCACAGTAACTGTCAAGGAACTTAAAACACTTACTTTAGGCGTAACTGCAGCTGCAGAAATCATTAACGGCGGCGACGAGGATTATTTCCGCTTTACTCCTACTCAGACAGGTGTATATACCTTCAGCTCACAAGCCGATTATGACACTTACGGCGAACTGTTCGACGCTGATATGAATTTAATTGCACATGATGACGATTCCGGAACGGATAACAACTTCCGTATAAGACAGGAACTTCAAGCAGGCGTTACCTATATGTTCGGCGCAAGATATTACAACAGCAGCAATACAGGCAGCTTCCCGGTTATTATTGAAGACAAGGCTTATGCAACCGATATTGAAATAGTTCAGATGCCTGATCAGACTGAATACATTAAGGGTCATTTTGCTTTCGATGCAACCGGACTGAGAGTTAAAATTACTTGGTCTGACGGAAGAACAACATATTACAGCTACGGTATTGACGAAGCAATAATTGAAGGCTGCAGTTTAAATGTCAGCTCATATACAAGCGGAGAAAACAGTGCTTATTTCACGGTTGTATATGACGGATGCTCCGCCTCCGCAGGTCTTACCTTGATTGAAAGCCCCGTAGAAAGCATTGAGCTTGCATATGCTTCCAGCCTGACGCTTGTTGAAAACTATAACGGCCATTACAGCAAGCGCTATGATGACAACGGAAATGTTTTGGGTGAATATTTCTATTATAATTACTATTCATCTTTAGGTGACATCCCGATTATTGTTCATTTCAAAGACGGAACTTCGGTTATGAGCGATATCAATTCACCTGTTAACGGCATCCGTTTTGAGCGCTATGACACGCAGAGCATAAATTCTCCGTGGACTGTCGGCGGAAACAATTATATAACTGTTTCTTATGTTGACCAGTCGGTTAACCTTCCTGTTATTATTGTTCCCAATGACATTACAAGCCTTGAACTTGTAACTGCGCCCTCAAAGCAGTTTGTTGAAAATGTTGACGGTTATACATCAAGCCGTTGGGATTACACCACAGGCAATTATGTCGATTTCTTCTGCTATGATTTTTATACGGAAGATCTTAAAGACGGTGTGGTAAAAATCAACTACCGTGACGGCAGTTCAAGAACAGCTCATATCGGTGACGAAATCGGCGACGATTATGTAGGTATCACTTCCTATCAGCAAAATGAGCCGTGGAGCTTGGGAACAAATTATGCATATGTAACATTTGCAGGCGCAAGAGTACAGGTTCCCATTCAGGTGGTTGAAACTCCTGCTTCCCGAATAGTGATAAACACAGCGCCCTCTGCGGAATATATTTTCGGAAGCGAGGATTACGGTCATATTGAAACAATCAGAGGAACTGATTATTATCGCTTCTATCCGGGCAACCTAAACGGTTTAGTATTTACTGTTTACTACAAAAACGGAACAAGCAAACAGTTTACTTCAGCCGATATTGACAACTTTAACGGGTACATTGACGGTCATCCGTACACAGTAGAAGCTGTTAACGGAGACAACGAAAACTATTATACCGGACCTTGCACCGCAAATGTAACCTTCAGCTACTTGGGAGTAAGCGCTACTTACAGTGCAACTCTCAAGGCAAGTCCCGTAAGCAACATTCAGATAGTTCAGCAGCCTGCCGTAGCTTCAAGAAGAAGCTGCTTCGCTGTTGACCCCAACGGCATGAAGGTACAGATAAACTATAAAAACGGCACAAGCAAAACAGTTACCTTTACCGATGCCGCAACCGAATACAGCTTCGCCAATAACACTTCAGCCTCAATTATGGTTGACGGTTATCCGTTAAGCGTCGGTCTTTATACCGGCATTGTATCTTATATGGGCGTCACCACGACAATTCCTGCTACCGTAACCGATACAGATTACGATAGCATTGATGTGGATATTGTTTCATTCAGCTCAAATGCTGACGGCATGGTAATTGATGTTGCATGGGAAGACGGCACCGCCGAGCGACTCACTTTTACAACACTTCAGAGCATTACACCCGGCTGGTTTTTCGGTGATGATAACTACAAGATCTATGTAACAAGAACATCAAGAGGTTTGGTTATAGTGGAAATAGGAACTGTTTATGACGATAATGATCAAATTGAAAGTTATTATGTCATGGCAATAAAAGAGATGACGTATGTTCCGAATACCGTTACAACTTTGGGCGATGTAGATTTGGACGGCGGAGTTGACATTGCGGACTATGCAATGCTCAAGTCATATCTCGGCGGTTCGGCTCTGACAGAAACAAAGCTTAACGCAGGTGATATTAACGGTGATGGTACAATTGATGCATTTGACCTGTTCTATCTTGACAAGATTATAAACGGCATTGCAGAGAGCAAATATACATACACCGCATTAAATGACAGTACAGCAAAAATTACTGCATACAGCGGAACAGATAATTACCTCACGGTGCCGGAATATCTCGGCGGATATCAGATTACCGCTATTGATAACAATGTCTTTAAAGCTAAGACAAGTCTTGTTGATGTTGATTTGCCGGATAGCGTTACATCTATCGGTCAGTACTCATTTATGAACTGTACCAAACTTGAGAGCATTTCGCTTCCTTACGGTTTAAAGACTATTGGATACGGCGCATTCAACGGCTGTACAAATCTTACAAGCCTTAAGCTGCCCAATACGGTTACTACGCTTGGTACAAATTCATTCAAGGGTTGCACAAGCTTGAAGAGTGTTTCACTTTCAAACAGCATGACGGCAATAGGCAACAGCGTATTTGCTAACTGCACCTCGCTTGAAAGCGTAATTATTCCGTCAAGCATTAAAACAATTAACGCAAATGCTTTTTCGGGATGCACCTCGCTTACTACAATCTACGGTACAGCAGGTTCATATGCTCAGACCTTTGCAAATGCAAACGGATACACATTCGTTGCTATCTGATAAAACTTAATAACCTAAATAAACGGCGTCCGTGAAAACGGGCGCTGTTTATTTACGCTTTTTAAATTGCTTACTTGTAATAAAAATAATTTGTGGTATTATATATAAAGACCTGACAGGAGATGAAAATATGGATTTCAAACTGCCCGTACAAGTTAACACTGCAATAAAGCTGCTTAACGAAAGCGGCTTTGAGGCGTATGTTGTGGGCGGATGTGTCAGGGATGCAGTTATGGGCAAGGTGCCAAATGATTTTGATATAACCACAAGCGCATATCCCGAAGAAATGAAAAGTGTTTTTGCATCATACCGCATAATCGAAACGGGAATTCAGCACGGCACGCTGACGGTTATTGTTGACGGCATACCGCTTGAAATTACCGCATACAGAATTGACGGTGAATACCTTGACAACAGACATCCCGAAAATGTGAGCTTTTCAAGAAATTTAAAGGACGATCTTTCAAGGCGTGATTTTACAGTCAACACCCTTTGTTTTAATGAAAAGGAAGGTCTTGTCGACCTTTTCGGCGGGACTGATGATATTAAAAACAAGATAATCCGCTGTGTCGGTGAGCCTGACAGACGCTTTAACGAGGATGCGCTGAGAATTATAAGAGCATTGCGTTTTTCGTCTGTGCTTGACTTTGGAATAGAAGAAAAAACCGCTCAAAGCATTATTAAAAACAAAGCCTTGCTCGGCAACATTGCAGTTGAAAGGGTCAGGGATGAGCTGACAAAGCTTATTTGCGGCAAAAATGCGTTTAAGGTTATTATGAATTATCACGAGGTTCTGGAGGAGATAATTCCCGAGCTTTCTGCGCTTTACGGGTGCGAACAGAATACAAATTATCATCTTTATGATGTCTATGAGCATACTGCCCTCGCCCTTTCTTCAATAGAAAACGATAAAACGCTCAGACTTACGATGCTGCTTCACGATATTGCTAAGCCGTTATGCAAAACCACCGATTTAAACGGCGTTGACCATTTTAAAGGTCATGCTTACCTCGGCGAAGCAATGGCAAGAGATATACTTAAGCGCTTAAGATATGACAATGCAACCGTAAACAGGGTTTCGCACCTTATCGGGCTTCACAGCGAAAGAGCACCTAAAAGCAAAATTGAGTCTAAACTTATGCTGTGTGAAATCGGCGTTGACGATTACAAGGCATTTATGAAAATACGCAGAGCTGACTGTCTTGCAAAGGCAAATCCGCATTCGCATGACGAAAAGCTTAAAAATATGCAGGCGTTTCTGGATGAAATAGAGAAGAATAATGAATGCTGGTCTTTGGCACAGCTTAAAATAAACGGAAATGATTTAAAGCAGCTCGGTTTCAAATCGGGCAAGAAGCTCAGCGCTGTTTTACGGGCGTTGCTTTTTGAGGTCATTGAAGAGGAAATTCCCAATGACAGCGAAGAGCTGAAAAAGAGAGCTTGCGAATTACTTTAAAGACGGAGATATTATGCAAAGTAAGGAAAAATCCACATTGAGAAAAATCGGTTCAAAACGCACCGAGAGCATCTACCTTATTGCCCGTGGCATTGAGGTAGGTATTGCTTCGGGTCTTATATGCGTTGCCTACCGCTATGTTTTACAGATTGCCGAAAGCGGTCTTAATTCGGTTCTGGGCTACATAAAAGGCAGTTCAGTAAAAACAGCCGTCTGGCTGGCAGTTCTGGCTGTATTGGGCGTGCTTGTTTCGCTTATAGTCAAATGGGAGCCTGACGCCGCAGGCTCGGGAATACCGCAGACCTCGGGCGAAATAAGAGGCTACTTTTCTCTTAATTGGTGGAAGGTAATTATTGCAAAATTCACAGGCGGCGCAACAAGCGTTTTTGCAGGTCTGTCGCTTGGCAGAGAGGGTCCGTCTGTTCAGCTTGGCGGTATGGCGGCAAAGGGCTGCGCAGTGCTTACAAAAGCAGACAAAACCTCGCAGACAAGAATGATTGCCTGCGGTGCAGGCGCAGGTATGTCAGCGGCATTCAACGCCCCTATTGCAGGCGCAATGTTTATATTTGAAGAAATACATCACAGTCTTGACAAGTCCCTGCTGTGTATGGGAATTGTCGCTACGATTGTGGCTGATTTTGTGTCAAAAATTTTCTTCGGACTTAATCCCATATTCCGTTATGATGCAGAATTGCTTGCGCTGAAGCATTACTGGATACTTATAATTATGGGTGTGCTTCTGGGCGTCTGCGGTGCGGCGTACAATGTCATAATGGTTAAGGCTCAGCTTTTATTTAAAAAGGCAGAGAAAATACCCAATCCCGTTAAATTGGCTTTTGTGTTTGTAATAAGCGGTGTTGTCGGACTGTTTATGCCGCAGGTGCTTTGCGGCGGACACCGTATGGCAGAGCTTTTAATAAATGACAGACCCGAGCTTAAAATGCTTTTGATTTTACTGTTTGCAAAATTCATTTTCGGCGTATTCAGCTTCGCAAGCGGTGCGCCCGGCGGCACACTCTACCCGCTGTGCATACTCGGCGCATACATAGGCGCTGTGTGCGGTGAATTCTCAATAGGCGCTTTCGGAATTGACGAAAGCTTACGGCAGGAATTCATTATACTCGGCATGGCAGGACTTTTTGCCTCTATTGTCCGTGCCCCGCTTACGGGAATTATACTTGTGTTTGAGCTTACGGGCGATATGCAGACGCTGTTGCCGTTGGCAGTTGTCAGCCTTATTTCATATGCTGTTGCAAACATTATAGGTACAGCTCCGTTTTATGCAATTCTTTTTGAAAAAGCGGTAGACGGTACAGAAGAACTTAAGCTTAACTCAAAGGCGGCTGAAAAGGTGCTTGAAACCTTTGTTATACCGATAGGCTCTCAGCTTGACGGCAAGAAGATTTCAGATATTGACTGGGGCAAGCATTGCCTTATAGTTTCAATAGAGAGAAATGATGTGCCTGTTACGCCTAAGGGCGACACAGAGCTTAAAGCGGGCGACATAATAGTTATGATGATTTCACAAAGGCATTTCAGTCAGGATTTAAACAGAGTTTATGAAATAATCAACAGTTAAAAGCAAATAAAAAAAGGGCGGTTTGAAACCGCCCTTTAATTATGCCTTATAATCCTTTACCGAATTTCGGAAAGCTTAACGGGTCTGTGCTCGGCTACCGATTTCTTAGCCGCAAGACCGATTTTAACAGACTGCATACCTGCGTGAATTCCAACGGGAACATCCTTGCCGTTTTCGCAGGCGTCAACAAACTGACGCATTTCCTCCGAGAAGGACTCCATATATCTTTCAAGGAAGAAGAACAGCGGCTTTTCGCCCGTTACGCCGTCAGCGTTTGAAATAACAGCCGACGAAAGCGTATCGTTGGAGGTTGCAACCATACCCTTTGAGCCGAAAAGCTCTGCTCTCTGGTCATAACCGTAAGCGGCACGGCGTGAATTGTCGATAACCGCAAGCGCACCGTTAGCCATTTTCATTGTGATAATAGCCGTGTCAACATCGCCCTGCTCACCGATTGCGGGGTCAACAAGAACCGCAGAATTTACATAAAGCTCCTCAACATCGCTGTTTGTAA
>ONBD01000068.1 GCA_900315985.1 uncultured Eubacteriales bacterium
CAAAAGCTGCGGCGCCCGAGGAGATGCCTACAAGCACGCCCTCTTTTCTGCCTATGAGCTTACCGAAGGCGAATGCGTCCTCGTTTGATACGGGGAAGATTTCGTCATAGATGTCGGTGTCAAGCACCTCCGGCACAAAGCCTGCGCCTATGCCCTGAATTTTGTGAGGACCTGCAACGCCTGTTGAAAGCACTGCGCTTGACTGCGGCTCAACGGCTACGATTTTTACCTCGGGATTTTTCTCTTTAAGGAATTTGCCTACGCCCGTGAGTGTGCCGCCCGTGCCTACGCCTGCAACGAAAATGTCGACCTTACCGTCTGTGTCGCCGTAAATCTCGGGACCTGTTGTAAGGTAGTGTGCCTTCGGGTTTGACGGGTTTGTAAACTGTGAGGGAATAAAACTGTTTTCAATGCTGTCTGCCAATTCCTGAGCCTTTGCAATAGCGCCCTTCATACCCTTTGCGCCCTCGGAAAGCACAAGCTCTGCGCCGTATGCCTTCATAAGCTGTCTGCGCTCAATGGACATGGTTTCGGGCATAACAATTATAATTCTGTAACCTCTTGCAGCTGCAACAGATGCAAGACCGATGCCTGTGTTGCCCGAGGTAGGCTCAATAATAACGGAGCCTTCCTTTAATTTGCCGCTTGCCTCGGCGTCATCAATCATAGCCTTGGCAATTCTGTCCTTAACGGAGCCTGCGGGGTTAAAGTATTCAAGCTTTGCAAAAACCTTTGCCTTTAAATCAAGTTCCTTTTCAATATTTGTGAGCTCTAAAAGAGGGGTTTTACCTACAAGCTGGTCTGCTGATGTATAAATGTTTGACATAATATTTATCTCCTTTTACTGCAATTATTTATTATTCAACTGCCTTAAAGCCCTGTTCAAGGTCAGCTATAATGTCGTCAATATGCTCTGTGCCTATTGAAAGTCTTACGGTTGTCGGCGTAATGCCTGCCGACAGAAGCTCTTCCTCGCTGAGCTGCGAATGGGTAGTTGACGCAGGGTGAATTACAAGGGATTTGACATCCGCAACATTGGCAAGCAGCGAGAAAAGCTTTAAGCTTTCCGTGAATTTCTTTGCCTTTTCTGCGTCACCCTTTATTTCAAATGTGAAAATTGAGGCTGCGCCGTTGGGGAAATAGCTGTCATATAATTCCTTCTGTCTGCCTGTTGCAAGCGAGGGATGATTTACTGACGCTACCTGCGGATGATTTTTAAGAAATTCCACTACCTTTAATGCATTTTCAACATGTCGTTCAAGTCTTAATGAAAGAGTTTCAAGTCCCTGAATAAGCAGGAAGGAATTGAACGGTGAAATTGCTGCGCCCTGATCTCTCATCAGAGTTGTGCGGAGCTTTAAGATGTATGCGAGATTGCCGCAAGCCTCGGTGAATACAACGCCGTGATATGAAGGATTCGGCTGTGAAAGTCCGGGGAATTTGTCATTCTGCGCCCAGTCGAATTTGCCTGCGTCAACAACAACGCCGCCCATTACAGTACCGTGACCGCCTATGAATTTTGTTGCGGAATGAACAACTATGTCAACGCCGTGCTCAATCGGTCTTAAATAGTAAGGTGTTGCGAAGGTGTTGTCAACAATTACGGGGATTCCGTTTTCGTGAGCTATTGAAGAAATGGCTTCAAGGTCAACTACATCGGAATTCGGATTACCGAGCGTTTCGGAATAGAAAAGCTTTGTGTTAGGCTTGATTGCCTTTCTGAAGTTCTCGGGGTCTGACGGGTCAACAAATGTAACATCAATGCCCTGATCCTTTAAGGTGTGTGCGAAAAGATTGTAGGTGCCGCCGTAAAGATTTGACGAGGATACAATGTGGTCGCCTGCAAGTGCTATGTTCTGTATGGCGTATGTTATGGCAGATGAGCCTGATGCCGTGGCAAGCGCAGCAGCGCCTCCTTCAAGTGCGGCTATGCGCTGTTCAAAGACATCCGAAGTCGGATTCATAAGTCTTGTGTAGATGTTGCCGCCCTCTGTAAGACCGAATCTGCCTGCAGCCTGTGCAGAGTCTTGAAATACATAAGATGTGGTTGCGTAAATCGGAACGGCTCTTGCGTCCGTTGTCGGATCGGGTGTTTCCTGACCTACATGTACCTGCAGGGTTTCAAATTTATAATTACTCATTTTAATAATTCCTTTCAAAGTCATTTTTTTATAATACGGATAGTGAATTTTTACTTGATACAACAGCAGTAACACATTCGCCATGTACCACGGTTGTAAAGCTTTAAACTGACAAGTCTGTTTTTCATATTACTGCCTCCGTTCATTTAACATACCTGTTCAATAGGTTTATTGTGATTTGAATTATAGCAGTATTTACCTATCTTGTCAATAGGTTTTTAAAAATATTATAAAAAAATTTCCTGAAAAGGAATTTAAATGTTGATATATCAAGGTTTTTAGCAATTAAAAATTTTAAGCAAAAAGGCAGACTGCCTACCGACCGCCTGCCTTTTTCTGCTGATTAAGCCTATTATTTATTGTTTCTGCGGAAGTTTCTTCTGCCGCCGTCTCTTCTCTGAGGACGGTCATTGAGATCGTTTTCGGGAGTAAGTCCCTCAACCTCTATAAGAGCCTCACGGCGAGAAAGATTAAGTCTGCCCTGCTCGTCAACGGGAAGCACCTTAACGATAATCTCGTCACCGACATTTACGCAGTCCTCAACCTTTTCAGTTCTCTTAACATCAAGTTGGCTGATGTGTACCATACCCTCAACGCCGGGTACTATTTCAACGAATGCGCCGAAGCTCATAAGACGGGTAACAATACCCTTGTAGATAGCGCCGACCTCGGGTCCGTTAGCGATTGTTTCAACAATGAACAATGCCTTTTTGCAGTTCTCGGTATCAAGACCGCAAACGAATACCTGACCCTCGTCTGAAATGTCAATCTTACACTCACACTCAGCCTGAATCTTCTGAATAACCTTGCCCTGCTTACCGATAACATCACCGATTTTCTCGGGGTCAATCTTTGTTGTAAGCATCTTGGGAGCCCACTTTGAAAGCTCTTTTCTCGGCTCGGGGATTACGGGAAGCATAATCTCGTCAAGTATATACTCTCTTGCCTTGTGTGTTTTAGCAAAAGCTTCTCTGATAATTTCGGGAGTAAGACCGTGAACCTTTAAGTCCATCTGAATTGCAGTAATACCCTTCTTGGTACCTGCAACCTTGAAGTCCATATCGCCGTAGAAATCTTCAAGTCCCTGAATGTCAACCATAGTCATAAAGTCGCCGTAAACGCCCTCGTCGCCTGTGATAAGACCGCAGGAAATACCTGCAACGGGAGCCTTAATCGGAACGCCTGCTGCCATAAGAGCAAGTGTTGAGCCGCAGATTGAGCCCTGTGAGGTTGAACCGTTTGAGGAAAGAACCTCTGAAACAACTCTGATTGTATAGGGGAACTCCTCAATGCTCGGAAGTACGGGAACAAGAGCCTTTTCAGCGAGTGCGCCGTGGCCGATTTCTCTTCTGCCGGGGCCTCTTGAGGGCTTTGTTTCGCCTACTGAATATGACGGGAAGTTGTAGTGGTGAATATATCTCTTTTCCTTCTGCTCGTCAAGGCCGTCAAGCTGCTGTGCGTCACCCATAGTACCGAGTGTTGCAACTGAAAGCACCTGAGTCTGACCTCTTGTGAACATACCTGAGCCGTGAGCACGGGCAAGCAGGTCAATCTCTGCGTTAAGAGGACGGATTTCGTCAATGCCTCTGCCGTCAACTCTCTTGTGCTCGTCCTTGAGCCATGAACGGACAACATGCTTCTGAACAAGATACATAATCTCGTCAAGCTTTGCAGTGTTCTCCTCAAACTGCTCGTCAAACTTCTCATGAACTGCCTGATAGACAGGAAGAAGTCTTTCGTCACGGACATTTTTGTCGTCTGTGTCAAGAGCCTTCTTGACATCCTCAATGCAGAAGTCCTCAATCTCCTTGAAGATTACGGGGTCGGGGTCTGAAGATTCATAAGCGAACTTCGGCTTGCCAACCTCGTCAACAATGCCCTGAATGAATTTAACAATCTTTTTATTTTCCTCATGACCTGCCATAATGCAGTCAAACATAAGGTCGTCGGGAATTTCATTACCGCCTGCCTCAATCATGGCAACAAGGTCTGCTGTTGAAGCAACGGTCAGATTCAAATCTGTCTTTGCTCTCTGCTCGAGAGTGGGGTTGATAACGATTTCACCGTCAACAAGACCTACATTAACGCCTGAAATGGGACCGTCCCACGGAATGTCTGAAATTGCAATAGCTGCCGAAACGCCGATCATAGATGCGATTTCGGGGCTGCAGTCGGGGTCAACAGACATAACTGTTGCAACAACGGTGCAATCGTTTCTCAAATCCTTGGGGAACAACGGGCGGATAGGTCTGTCAATGCAGCGTGAAGTGAGGATAGCCTTTTCACTTGCCTTGCCCTCTCTGCGCTGGAATGAGCCGGGAATTCTGCCGACTGAATACATTTTCTCTTCATAGTCAACTGAAAGCGGGAAGAAATCCACGCCCTCTCTGGGAGTAGCGGAAGCTGTTACTGTGCAAAGTACATTTGTGTCGCCGTAACGGACCATAACAGCAGCATTTGCAAGTCCTGCCATCTTACCTGTTTCGATAGACAGCTTTCTGCCTGCAAGTTCGGTTTCCCAAACCTTGAAATTTTTGAAAAACATAGTTTTTACCTCTTTTCTTTTTATACTGACGAGGCAAAACACCTGCTTTAGCAATAAATGCAATTATCAAGCTTTTTAATAACTCCATTTACCGCTAAATGCCTTATTGCTTTGCCCCGTTATTTACTCTTTAAAACGAATTCAAGGCAAGCAGCCGAAGCTGCTTGCCTTAATTTTCTGATTACTTACGAAGACCGAGTCTTGCAACGATAGAACGGTATCTCTCAATGTCAACCTTCTGAAGATATGCGAGAAGGTTTCTTCTGTGACCAACCATCTTATGAAGGCCTCTTCTTGAGTGATGGTCCTTTTTGTTGTCCTTAAGGTGCTCTGTAAGGTCCTGAATTCTCTTTGTAAGAACTGCAATCTGAACCTCGGGAGAACCTGTGTCGCCCTCGTGAGTAGCATACTCGGCCATTATAGCCTGCTTCTCTTCTTTTGTCATTTAGTTTCACCTCATTTTAATATATTTGCCGCCGTGTACCACAGGGTAAGGTCAGGTGAATGCTCCCGAACGGAAGCTTACGCCATACTCCGTGAATACCGATTAAGCTTTTGTATTATATAATAAAGTATCGGGTTTGTCAATAAGAAAATCTAATGTATTTATGCTTTATGTATAGTGGAATAGTAATAAATCCAAGAGATATATTATTCGTCTTGGTGTTTTATAACAATGCCCGGTTCTTTTCCTTCATCCGAAAAAGTCAAAGAACCCTCAATCGGCAGTGTTAAGACCTCTTCTTGTTCATTTTCTTGTTCAGCATTATTTTTATCATTGTTTATGCTCATCTTTTTTCCCCTTTATTTTCTTTATTGTCTCTTGTTTCTGACGGTTCGATAGGTTTAGTTGGTGGATCACCATTATAATTCTTTAATAGTTTTTTCATAATATTCCCCTTAATACTAATGCTAACAAAAAAACTACAACTGATAAAGTTGCAATTAGCAAAGCAATAAAGTACAGTATCATTGAAGCAGATATTAATTTTGCTCTCTTGTTATTAAGTTTATTTTTACTTTCCCAGACTTTATTTAAAGTTTGAGTTAAACTTTTATCTCTTTGTTCTAAAGTCTCAAAGTAATCTTTGTTTTTTAATATGTGATCCATCATGTCATTTGGTGACGGTAGAGATACATATCTGTATCTCCAAGAAACTAATAACGCTAATACCATACTTGCAATAAACAAGAATATACATATGATTGTAACTGTATTTAAAAAAGCAAATGGAACAATATCTCCATCATGTGCAATTTTATATATTGCCAACAAAACAGCAGTTGTAATTGAAAATGCTGTTAACATTTGATTGGATTGCGAAATCAATGATTGTTCTCTTTTTTCTTCTAAATCACAAGTTCTTTCTGCATATTCCAGTATGTTTTTATAAATCATTTCATCACTTTTTTTAACTTTGATATTATTTTTGTTATTCAATACTACTACTCCTTGTCAATTCTTGATACATTTTCATAAGCTCGGCGACGCATTCGGATTCGGTCATTTTTGTACTGAAACCGTAAGCTGCCATAACGGCTCTGTCATTTTCCTGATGAGCCTTTAACAGTTCTGTAAAGAATGTAAATTTATCACCATACATTTGAGCAAATGAACAATCTGCATATTTTTCTCTTGCATCAAGTATCATTTGTGCTGTTTGTTTTATTCTTTCCTTTTGCTCTTCTGTTGGATTACACCACGGAAAATTATTATATACTACCTTTATTGAATATCTATAGTTGTTCCCTAACCTACCACAAATTGCTCTTGTCCAAGCCATATGAACATCTGACTCCAATATGCCGAAATCATAGAGATCTGCATTTGGTAAAACGAGATTTAGATTTGTTGAAATTACATCCTTGGTTATAAAGCCCATTGGAATATATCGTCTATTTGCTGTAGTTGCACTTGGTATTAAGATATAATCAGATTCAGGTTGCCGTATTTCTCCAAACAGCATGGGAGTTGAAGCAAGCTTCCGTGTTGCCTCTCTTGCGCTGTTTTTTCTCAAATCCTCAACCGCTTTTATTGCATTGCAAACAGGCGGAATGTCAATATAATCACTGGGTGATACATCTTTAAGCCAAAGACACCAGCGCTCACGGTTACTTATAAATTCGTCTGCACCAAGTATTCGTCTAAAAAGCTTATTTGCGTTAGGATATTTGGTCACTATCGCTTCTTTTTCTTCAGTTGTATAATTACTCAAATATCCTTTATCATTTGGCATACTGCCAAAATCCAAGCTCTTTTTCGCACTTATTGGTCTACTTACGCTATTTATTATTACATTTGGTCCGTCAATTAAATAAGGGTTAATACTATTTACTATTTGATAATTTAAATCAGAATAATATAGTACCCTATTCTTTCTTTTAAAAAACGAAATACAAATAATAACGCAATAGACATTTGCAACAGAAGTAGCTTCGTTGCTCCAACCAAACGATTTGTATGCAAAGTTTATTGTCAATCTATTATCTAAAGCTGACCAAATAATAGCTGGTTGTTCGCCTTGAGAAATTGAATTTGTTGAAACGAAGGCTGTTTCAATTGAAGTGTTTTCCATGTAGACAGAAGCTTTTTTATACCACCCCGAAACATAATCAATGTCGCCAAGTCCCTTGATTTTGCCAAATACCTTTAGTAAATCTTCCTTTTGATCTTTACTCATTAACCTTGCACCAACAAACGGCGGATTACCCATTATATAATTAAGCTCAGTATTGGGTACAACATCATTCCAGTCTATGCGCAGAGCATTGCCCTCTACGATAAAGGCATTGGTAGTCAGCGGCAGAAAATCAATGTTCTGATGTATGATTTCCTCGGTCTTTTTCATCATCTGGCTTTCGGCAATCCATAATGCAGTTTTAGCAACGGTAACAGCAAAATCATTGATTTCAATACCGTAAAACTGGCTGATTTTAACCTTAATCGGATTGCTAAAATCGCCTAAAACAATTTGATCCTGATGTATAATTCCGATTGCTTCATTCTCTAATTTACGAAGCGAAAGATAGG
Organism: uncultured Eubacteriales bacterium; assembly: GCA_900315985.1. Lineage (GTDB taxonomy): Bacteria > Bacillota > Clostridia > Oscillospirales > Acutalibacteraceae > Fimenecus. The sequence continues at coordinate 7,718 of ONBD01000068.1, forward strand.
TTTCGGTTAAGAAATTGCCCGAGCCACAGGCGGGATCAAGGAACTTCAGCCCTGCAAGCTTGTCGCAGAACTGTTCAAGTTTATCGTTCCTTGTTTTTAACTGTTTGAGTTCCTTTATTTCTTCAAGCTCGGCTTTCAGGTCGTCAAGGAACAGCGGATCAATAACCTTATGAATATTCTCAACGGAGGTATAGTGCATACCGCCGCTTCTTCTCGTTTCGGGGTTCAAAGTGCTTTCAAATACCGCACCGAAAATAGTCGGACTGATTTCAGACCAATCAAAATCGGCACTTGCATTTTGCAAAATTAGCGTTCTTATTTCTTCCGTGAATTGAGGTATTTCAATATTATCTTCAGCAAAAAGACCGCCGTTGACGTACGGAAAAGCTGCAAGGTCATCGTCAAGATATTTATCTCGGCTTTCAATCGGTGTGTTTAATACTTTGAATAAATCAATCAAAGCAGAGCGAAAATGCTTTGTGTCAAACTGATTCAGGTAATCGTGGAACATCAAATGTTTGCCGAAAACATCAGCGTCTTCGGCATAGAAACAGAATACCAAACGGACGCAAAGAACATTCAAACTCTTTTGAGATTCTTCGTCATCGGGGTCTGCATATTGCTTTGAAAGAGCATCATAAAGCTTGCCGACAATCTCGCCGGCTTTGATTGAAATTTCTTCTTCACGCTTGATATTTTTATCGCCGGTATCAACAATAAAGCCAAGACGGTAGTATTCTTTCGGCAGATTTTCAAGCAGAATACTCTCCGGCTCGCTGTTAGGATTTTCCATATCATAGATAAGAAATTCCTTGAAATTACAGGTAACAATCCAGCGAGGTCTTTGTGAATAAGGCAGTTCGGAACTGTAACGTTTCGCCTGTTGAAAGGGATTTAACAATGTGCCGTCTGACTGTTTTATGGGTTTACGTAAATCTTTATCGATGCTTTTTTGCTCAATCATTACATGAGTTG
>ONBD01000100.1 GCA_900315985.1 uncultured Eubacteriales bacterium
CCGTTACGGCGAAAGCGAAGCCCTTTTCGGCTTTGACCTTATGAACGAGCCCTTCCCCGGCTCCGACAGCAATAAAATGTTCATCCGCCTGCTTACAAGTGCCGCAAGGGAAATAGTTTTCGGCAAAAAAATTAAAGCAGGTAAGCTTATAAAATCAGCTGTTACGGGCGACCAGAAAACAATGCTTGACTGCATTGAGGGCAGGGCTATAAGAGATATTATGAAACGGGTTGACGCTCTTTCGGCTGATTTTGACGCAAAGAAATATTCACCGTTTCTCAATAAGACCACTGCCGCTATAAGAGAGATTACCCCAAACGGCATTATTATGATTGAGCAGAGCTATCTTTGTAACAGCGGCGTAAAGCAGTCAGTACCCCCAATCACCGTAAACGGCGAAAGAGAGCCTAACCAGTGCTTCGGTCCGCACGCTTACGATATGACGGTTGACACTCCGCTTTACAAATATGCAAATTCCGACAGGGTAAAGGCATTCTTCACTGAAATTCACAACACTCAGCTAAGGCTTGAGGTCCCCGTTGTTGTCGGCGAATGGGGCGGCTGCAGCGACAATACTGACACATCATGGTTTCCGCACGCTTTTGAACTGCTTGATTTCTTTGACGAAAAGCAATGGGGTCAGGCTTACTGGGATTACCACGGCGACGACCTTGACTCACCGCTTATGACAATGCTTTCAAGGACGCACCCTGTAGCTGTTGCAGGTGAAATTATAAAATACGGTTATGACAGACAGAATAATGTATTTACTCTAAAATTCAATGCAGACAAAGCCGGCGAAAGCATTATTTACATTCATAAGCCCTATACGGTTGAGAGCAACACAAAATACAGCGAAATTGAACAGTATGAAAACGGCGCAAGCCTTATAAGTGTAAAGTCAAAGGCGGGCGAAAATACAGTTAGAATTCAGATTAAATAATTCTTATACTTCGGAGGTAAAAATCATGGCTAAGATTTTAGGAAGCAATATGAGCAACATTCCGTGGCAGGATAAGCCCGAGGGCTATCAGTACCCCGTGTGGAGATATACGGAAAACCCGATTATCACAAGAGATAATCTTTACTTTGCAAACAGCATTTTCAACTCTGCTGTTGTCCCCTTCGGCGACGGCTTTGCAGGCGTTTTCCGTGTTGATGACAGAACAAGATACCACAACATAGTTACAGGTTACAGCAAGGACGCAATTCATTGGGAGCTTGACGAAAAAGTTATATTCAACGGCTATGACCCGAGACTTTGCGAAATAGACGGTAGGTATTATCTTTCATGGGTTAACCTTACCCCTCAGGGCACTACAATAGGAATTGCATATACAGACGACTTCAAAAAATGGGTACAGCTTGAGGACGCCACCTACCCCGTTGCAAGAAACGGCGTACTCTTCCCGAGAAAAATAAACGGCGAGTATATGCTTCTTGTGCGCCCCTGTGACAGAGGACATACGCCATACGGCGATATTTTCATCGAGCAGAGCAAGGACCTTGAATACTGGGGCAAATACAGATTTGTCATGAAACCCGAAAAAAATTGGGAAATGACCAAAATCGGCGCAGGTCCTACCCCGATTGAAATTGACGAGGGCTGGCTCTTATTCTACCACGGCGTGCTTACAAGCTGTAACGGCTTTACTTACAGCATGGGTGCGGCAATTCTTGACAGGGATGAGCCGTGGAAGGTGCTTCACAGAGCCGACAGCTTCCTGCTTGCGCCCCACGAATTATATGAAACAGTCGGTGATGTGCCGAATGTTGTATTCCCCTGCGCCGCATTGACAGACGCTCAGACGGGCAGAATTGCAATTTACTACGGTGCGGCTGATACCACCGTCGCCCTCGCCTTCACCACCGTCGACGAGGTAGTAAATTACATACATGAGCATGATATTATTAAATAAACGAATATAATAACACCATCTCAAAAGAAAAAATACAGAAAGAAAACAGAGCAGTCCGTTAAAACTGCTCTGTTTTTGCTTTTGTGTATTTTTTACTGCTTTATGTGATGCTTATTATTTTACATCGGGAAGCTTTGCTCTGTACTTTGCAAGCTCTTCGTCGGTAGGAATATAGTCGCTCATTTCGCCGTTATGGAATTTTTCGTAAGCTACCATATCGAAATAACCTGTACCCGTAAGACCGAATACGATAGTTTTTTCTTCGCCTGTTTCCTTGCATTTGAGAGCCTCGTCAATAGCTACTCTTATAGCGTGTGAGCTTTCGGGAGCAGGTAAAATACCCTCAACTCTTGCAAACTGCTCTGCAGCCTCAAATACCTTTGTCTGCTCAACCGATACAGCCTTAATAAGACCGTCGTCATACAGCTGTGAAAGTACAGGGCTCATACCGTGGTAACGAAGTCCGCCTGCGTGGTTTGCAGAGGGAATGAAATCACAGCCGAGAGTATACATCTTTGCAAGCGGGCAAACCATACCTGTGTCTGCAAAGTCATACGCATATACGCCTCTTGTGAAGCTCGGGCACGATGCAGGCTCAACTGCGATAATTTCGTAATCAGCCTCGCCTCTTAATTTTTCGCCCATAAACGGTGCAATAAGTCCGCCGAGGTTTGAGCCGCCGCCTGCACAGCCTATAATCATATCTGCCTTGATGCCGTATTTGTCAAGCGCAGCCTTTGTTTCAAGACCTATTACCGACTGATGAAGCAATACCTGATTTAAAACAGAGCCTAAAACATATCTGTAACCCGGATTCTTAACAGCAACCTCAACTGCCTCTGAAATGGCACAGCCTAAAGAGCCTGTTGTGCCGGGATGCTCTGCGTTAATCTTTTTGCCTATGTCGGTTTCCATTGACGGAGAAGGTGTAACGGATGCGCCGTAAACCTTCATAACCTCTCTTCTGAAAGGCTTCTGCTCGTAAGATACCTTAACCATATATACCTTGCAGTCAAGGTCAAAGTATGAGCAAGCCATTGAAAGAGCCGTGCCCCACTGACCTGCGCCCGTTTCGGTTGTAACGCCCTTGAGGCCCTGCTTCTTTGCATAGTATGCCTGAGCAATAGCCGAATTGAGTTTGTGCGAGCCTGAGGTGTTGTTGCCCTCAAATTTGTAATAAATCTTTGCGGGAGTGCCGAGCTTTTCCTCAAGGCAATATGCTCTTACAAGAGGTGACGGACGGTACATCTTATAGAAATCTCTGATTTCCTGCGGGATTTCAATGTAGGGATTTTCATTGTCAAGCTCCTGCGCAACCAGCTCTTCGCAGAAAACTCCGCCAAGCTCCTCTGCGGTCATAGGCTGGTGTGTTCCGGGATTAAGCAAGGGTGCCGGTTTATTTTTCATATCAGCACGGACATTGTACCAAGCCTTCGGCATCTCATCTTCTTCAAGGTAAATTTTGTAGGGTATTTTGTTTTCTGCCATGGTTTTTTCCTCCTTTATTTTCTGGCAATATAAAAAAAATAAACCTGTCCCAAATAAATGGGACAGGATTAAGTACCTGCGGTGCCACCCAAGTTGGCGATAA
>ONBD01000071.1 GCA_900315985.1 uncultured Eubacteriales bacterium
AGCATTGAAAGTGTCATTATCGGTGTCGGAATTGATGCTAATTTTGATGTGAATGTCCTTTCCGAGGAATTGCAGGAAGGAACAACCACATTGGACATTGAATTAGGCCATAGGGTTAATGAAAATGAAATTATTAGATTCTTCCTAGAAGAATTTGAAAGAATTGGTATCTTATTCGAAGAGGGAGGATTTGAAAGAATCCTTAAAGAATGGAGAAAATATTCATATTCAATAGGAAAAATCGTAGAAGTAAGAGAACCTTTCAGCAAATCTTATGACGGATATGTTTTAGGTATTTCAAGAGAGGGTGCTCTAGTTGTAGAAAAAATTGATGGAACCTTAGAAAAAGTAATATCTGGAGAATGTATAATTAAGAAGTAAATACAATCTCCCTACATTTATCTTCATTAATAACTAACTTTTTCAAGTTATTAAATGAAGATACTATTTTTTTATTTAAATCATCCAAATCCAAATTAAAAGCATCACTTGTTGATAAATCGAATCTTATTGTGGCTGATGCACCAGGCATGGAAACCGGCGGAATTGTAATAATACCATGTTCTTTCAATAGTATAAAAGAAAATACATAAGCCACATCATTGTCAGATAAATTATGAGACACTTTTAGTTCACTGGCCAAATCACCCGGAGTAATCATCACACCCGTGGGCGTGGCCTTAAAATTAGTAAAATTTTGATTTAATAAAGTTAAAAAATCATCTTTTCTGTCAAAACTTCTGATTAAATTTTCACCGTTGAAATTTTTAATACCATTCAACATTGCAAGAATGGCTGGAGGCTGAGCTTCAAGACCAAATTGATTTACTTTAACTTTAATCTCATCAATTAAATCACTGCGACCTGCCATCAATCCACCTCTTGGACCTGGCATCAATTTATCAGTACTTGTTATCGAAATATCAGCACCCAAATCACATGCTTTAGGCTGATTGAATACAACAGTTCTAAGCCTTGCTCCAGATGCATCATCAACCATTACAGGAATGTCTTTTTCATGAGCCATTTCAATGACTCTTTTAAAGTTATCCAAATCTATGACTTTATGATCCATCGTTGAACCTGTAATGACAACAAGGGATGTGTTTTCAGGTATTGAAAATTCATCAAAATTATCTGTTTCACTATAATTGGCATTGACTAACTTACAACTTCTTGGAATTGATGGATGGGCAGGCAATTCTGCCAGATAATGAACAACATTAGTATTTTCACCTACAAGAGTTAATATCGTTGCAAGTATTCCGGAGGAAGTTCTGTTTAAAGGCAAAACCTTTTCTCCTCCCATATGTTCAATACCTACCTTTTGAAGTTCCTCTTCAAAAATGGCGGGACCCACATAAGTTTCTAAAAGATTAATTTCTGAAGGGCTTGCTATAAATCCTCCGGACAATCCAGTCAAATCATATAATGATTCACGGGATTTGTTTAAGACCCAATCCTTAATAATGGATAATGCATTTTCTCTTTTTTTAACTTCATCCAAAGAGTTGTTTACAATCATTTATGAATCATCCAATTCAAATTTCATGTCGCCAAATGCTTCAAGGAAAGGTTTTAAATCTTTTTCAGTTAATGGAATAGAAGTATATTGTTCTTCTTCAGGTTCTTCATAGGAATATTCTGCATCAAGTACTTTTCCTTCAGGAGTAACCCAAATCATTAAACTGTCACTGACAGTGTCACTTTTTTTGGTTGGCGGGAAAAACACTTCAAATGAAGTACCTAATTGAGAAAAGAATTTTTCCTTTTCTTCTTCACTTTTATTGCATTTTTTTATTTTGCGTGATAATATAATTTTAATATATAAAAATTAAGGAGTAATTATGGATAATAATAAAAAAGTAGCTCTATTGATAGATGCTGATAATATAAATAATCCCGAAGACATAAAAACAATTATAGAGGAGATTAATACAAATTATGGTATTATTTTTATAAAAAAAGCATATGCAGATTGGTCAAAAAATAGGTTTGATCAATTAAAAACTTTTGCTTTGGAAAATGCTATTGATATGGTTATGCAACCACAATGTGTAGATACAAAGAACTCAACTGATATTGCATTAGTTATTGATGCTATGGATATTCTTTACATCTATAATTATGTAGACACATTCTGCATACTGACTGGTGACAGTGATTTTCTGAAGTTAGCATCACGACTGAAAAAAGCTGGGAAACAAGTTATCGGCTTTGGTTATTCAAAGAGTGCACAGAAGTATTTAATTAAAGCTTGTGACGATTATAAATTTATTGATATTATTAATAATAGTCAGGAAGAAGATAATGAAATTTCTGATAATATTACTTCTACCGAAGAAGTTAAAAATTATATTTTTACATATTTGAGTAGCAATGAGTTTTCTCAACTTGGAGGGCTGAAAAGTTCTATAAAATCCAAATTTCCAGATTTTGACGAAAGAAATTATGGATTTTCAAAATCAACATCTTTTTCTAATTTTTTAATAAAAACTTTTAAGGACGATTTTGTAATTAAAGACAATATTATTAAAATCAATGCTGAGAATGAAATAAATAAAGTGCAAAAGTATGTGCTAAATTATATGAAAAGTAATGGTAAAAATAAAAAATTTACATCATCAGAAATACACAATGCAATAGCGAATAAGTACAAGAGCTTTAGAGTGAAAGATTATAAACCAAATATGAAAGCCTTTTTAGAGTCAATTAACGGTGTTGAACTGGACAAAGACGGAAAATATTATTTATCAAAATAAAAGGAGGAAGAATTATGCCGTTTATCAATGTAAAAACATCAGCTAAGCTGAATGAGGACAAAATTGAAAAAATCAAGGCTGAAATGGGAAAGGCAATTACGCTTTTTCCCGGCAAGACAGAGGCTTGGCTTATGGTGAATGTTGAGCCTGACTGCAAGCTTTATTTCAAGGGTGACAAGAGCGAAAATACAGCTTTTGTAGATGTAGCAATTCTCGGCAGCGCATCAAAGGCAGACTGTGAAAATGTTACACAGAAAATCTGCGATATTCTTTCTGAAATTGCCGCTGTTCCTGCATCGAGAACATATGTCAAATTTGAATTTTCCGACCTGTGGGGATATAACGGGTATATGTTTTAATTAAAATGTAAAAATTAACGGGCAGGTTAACCTGCCCGTTAATTTTCGCCAAACTCCGAATTATATAAAAACAGACCGAAGCTTGTTCGGTCTGCTTTTTTTATCTTTCTTCCAGAGGTACATATTCCTGCGGTGTAGAAACGCTTGTGTATGCAGGTCTTATAATCTTATCGGTGTTTATAAGCTCTTCAATTCTGTGCGCCGACCAACCCACCACTCTTGCAATGGCAAAAATCGGTGTAAACAGCTCATGCGGAATACCGAGCATACTGTAAACAAATCCGCTGTAGAAATCAACATTGACGCTGACGCCTTTGTAAATTTTTCTTTTTTCGGCAATAACCTCCTTGCCGAGCTGTTCAATAAGAGAATATAATTCGTAATCGTCCTCTCTTCCTTTTTCAACGGCAAGGTCTTTTACGAAGGATTTGAACACCTGCGCTCTCGGGTCCGAAACAGAATAAATTGCGTGACCCATGCCGTATATAAGACCCTTTTTGTCAAACGCCTGCTTGTCAACAAGCTTTTCAAGGTAATTGCGTACTGCGGCTGTGTCTTTGGTATCTGACACATTTTTCTTAAGGTCCTCAATCATTTCAACAACCTTAAAATTAGCACCGCCGTGCTTCGGACCTTTAAGAGAGGAAAGAGCAGCTGCTGTTACGGAATATGTGTCAGAGCCTGCCGATGTAACAACATGCGTAGTAAAGGATGAATTGTTACCGCCGCCGTGCTCCATATGAAGAATTAAAGCTGTGTCAAGCACCTTTGCTTCAAGTGCAGTGTATTTTTTGTCGGGTCTTAACATTCTTAAAATGTTTTCGCTTGTGGAAAGCTTTGGGTCGGGTCTGTGAATGTAAAGACTGTCATTACACTCATAGTGGTTATATGCCTGATACGCATAAACCGAAAGCATGGGAAAACAGCTTATAAGTCTTAAGCATTGGTGAAGTACATTGTTAAGGCTTAAATCCGAGGCTTTGTCATCATAAGCGGCAAGCGTGAGCACGCTTCGTGTTATTGAGTTCATAAGGTCCTTGCTCGAAGCCTTCATAATTACATCACGGTTAAAATTCGTAGGCAGGGTACGCAAAGAGGCGAGTATGCCCGAAAATTCCTTAAGCTGTTCTTTGTCGGGAAGCTTACCGAAAAGTAAAAGATATGTAGCCTCCTCAAAGCCGAAACGGTTATCGCCTCTGCCGTTGATAAGGTCAATAACATTTATACCTCTGTATGAAAGCCTGCCCTCACAGGGAACTCTTGTGCCGTCAGGCTTTTCGTCAAATGCAATGATTTCGGAAATAGCCGTAAGGCCTGCAACAACGCCTTTTCCGTTTTTGTCACGCAAGCCTCTCTGTACGCCGTATTTGTCATATAAATCAATGTCAATATTACCGTTTTCACGGCAGATGTCGGCATATTTAATTTCATAGTTTTCAATATCTGTCTTTGTAAATTTCATAGCGGACACTCCTTTCGCAATTGAAATTACATATGAATTATGAGTATTCTACCATATTTTTTAAACAAAATCCATTAACTCGCTGTTAACAATTTGCCGCAGGGATTTATAAATTAAGCTCAAGCCATTGGTTTTCAAATTCTTCAAGCATATTTTCTTTTTCTTTGATTTGTTCAAGAACTTCGGACAGTCTTTGATAATCCGTTACAACCTCTTCGCTTGCAGACAGCTCTTTCAGGGAAGCAATTTCCTCTTCAAGCGTCTGTATTTCCTTTGAAAGCGTGTTGATTTTAGCACGCTTTTTTCTTTCCTCGGCTTTGTTAAGCTTTGCGCTCTGGTAGTCAAGCTGATTTTGCGAAGCCTCTTTTTTCGGAGTGCTTTGCGTGCTTTCAAGCCGTCTGTGTTCAAGGTAATAGTCATAATTGCCGTTGTATATTTCAAGCCTGTCTGGGAACATCTCAATTATTTTTGTCGGCACGCTGTTAAGAAAATAACGGTCATGAGATACGGTAATAAGCGTACCGTCAAAAGCCTTCAGAGCTTCGTCAAGTGCTTCCTTTGCAACATAGTCGAGGTGATTTGTCGGCTCGTCTAAAATAAGCACATTTGCCCGCCTGAACATAATAATGCAAAACTGAACCTTTGCTCTGTTTGCGCCTGAGAGGTCACGGACTTTTTTAAATACAGCCTCATCTTCAATAAGCAGACCGCCTAAAGCCGAGCGGATTTCAAAATCAGTCTTTGAGGGGAATTTCTTATGCACAGCTTCAATTACCGTGTCATTCAAATCCAAATCAGCAAGCTCCTGGTCAAAGTATGCAACCTTGACATTGCCGCCGAATTTAATCTGTCCCGAAAAGCTGATTTTTTTCATTATAGCTTTAATCAGAGAGGACTTACCTACGCCGTTCTTGCCGACAATGGCAATTTTTTCACCGTTCAGGACCTCAAGCGAAATATTGTCATAAAGCTGTTTGCCCGTTGCTCTGTTTCCGACAAAAACGCCGACATCCTTAAGCGTTAGAACAACCTTGTGAGGCTCAATATCAAAACTGAATTTAAAATGAATATCCTTTGGTCTTGCCGCAGGCTTTTTTATAAGCCTGCTTTCTGCTTTCTCAAGAGCCTTCACTCTTGAGCCTACGGAATTAGCCGAGCTTGAACGGGCAAGGTTTTTCTGCACATAATCACGAAGCTTGCCTATTTCAGCCTGCTGCTTTTCGTATTCTCTTTCACGAAGCTTGAGTCGCTCTTCCTTCTGTCTTAAAAATGCGCTGTAGCCGCCCTTGTACCTGTATAGCGTACCGCCGTCAATTTCACAGATGTCGTCAACGGTTTTGTCAAGAAAATACCTGTCATGCGAAACTATAAGGAATGCGCCCTTAAAGCCTTTCAGGTAATCCTCAAGCCACTCAAGCATTTTGAAATCGAGATGGTTTGTAGGCTCGTCGAGTATAAGCAGCTCGGGATTCTGCAAAAGAATTTTAGCGAGTGAAAATCTTATTTTTTCGCCGCCCGAAAGACTGGCTGTTTTCATTTCAAGGTCGAATTCACCGAAGCCCAGACCGTTTAAAACGGTGTTTATTCTGACCTCTGCGCTGTACCCGTCAAGAGCTATGTAGCGTGAATTCAGCTTTTCATATTCGCTTTCAAGAAGCGAATATGCAGGGGAGGAGGCGTCGGTTTGTGAGATTTTAAGCGATAAAGCTTCAAGCTCTTTTCTCAGCTCATACACCTCTGACAAAGCAAGCTTTATCTCCTGCGAAAGCGTGTTCTGTGAATCGAGTGCTTCGTTTTGCCTGTGATAGCCTGTTACAAGTCCGTTTTTTCTTGAAACGGTACCCCCGTCAGCCTGCAAGCAGTCAGCAATAATATTAAGCAGTGTGCTTTTGCCTATACCGTTAACGCCCAGCAGACCTATACGGTCGTGCTCGTTAATTGAAAGGTTAATATCTTCAAGCACCTGCTCATCAAGGAAGCCTTTATTCACATTTGAGAGAGTAACTAACATATTTTAAGCTTTCTTTTTGAAGAATTTTTGTATTACGGCAGTCATCATATGCACGGCTGTTGAAACAATAATAATTCCGACAGCAAGCGCAAGCGCCGCCTTGAGAGTATACATACCCGTAAGGTAGAAGTTTTCAAGGTCGTTGTTAAACGCATAGTTCATTGTGTAGTACAACGAACTTCCGGGTATCATGGAAATTATACCCGTTACAAGAAATGTTGTGGTCGGTGTTTTCTTTATTCTTGCAAATATTTCTGCGTAGACCGTCACAGCCATAGCCGCAGTCATAAATGCAAGCGGGTCGCTTTTTGTAATAAACAGATTTACAAGCAGAAAAACTCCCCAGCCTATAACTCCGCCGAAGGCGGATATAAGCATTTTTGTGCGCCTTGTATTATAAAGAACGGAGAAGCCCATTGAGCCGAAGAAGGCGGCAATTAACTGTATAACATAAATCATAATGCTCCGCCTCCCATCAGAAGCGCTGCGATAACATAACCTGCGGCAATCGCAAGCGCAGTTACCATAGCCTCAATAAATCTCAGCATTCCCGAAACAATGTCGCCGCTTATAATGTCACGGATGGAGTTTGTCAGCGCAACGCCGGGAATCAGCAGCATAATATTGCCTATAATTATTTTTGAAGCCTCGTCGCCAAGCCCTGTTTTAACTGCAAGAAAGGCAAGTGCCGAAAGAATTGCAGAGCTTACAACATTTGAAAAAGCCGTATTGACCTTCGTCTTGCTCTGGGCGAAGGTTATAAGCCTTACTATAAGACCTATTACCGAAGCGGAAAGCGCATCTTTAATGCTTCCGCCGAAGAAAACTGCAAAAGCCGCCGCAACCACGGCAGAGAAAACGCATTGCACGGGCAGATTATACGGCTTTTCGGCTTTTATCTGTTCAATGCCCGTTTCAAACGAATTGTCCTCCGGCGTCTGTGCGCAGAGCCGTCTTGATAGGTCGTTGTATTTGTGAAGCTTGTCAAGGTTGGTGCTGTATTTTTTTACTCTGCGTGTGCCGGTAACTGTTTTTTCATTATCGTCGGTAAGCGTAAGGAATATGACCGAGGTTATAACAAAAACATCGGTACGCTTACTGCCGTAGGCATTAGCAATCCTGCTTATTGTGTCCTCAACCCTGCTGATTTCGGCGCCGCAGATAAGCATCTGCTCGCCTAAATCCAGAGCATTTTTCAAAAGTCTGTCCTGCTGCATATCACACCTCTGAAAATATCTTTACACTATTGTATCATATAAACCTATACTTAACAAACAAAATTTGCAATCCGTAAGCAAAATCAACGACCGTTTAGGCAATTTGCCCTATATTTCACTTAAAAATGAGCATATTACACAAAATGGCTGTGCAGGGGAATATTTTTTTAAAATAATATTGCAAAAAAAATATTGTTGTGCTATTATTAACTATGTAAATTTGTGTCAATAGGGTTACTATACCCTTAGGCGCTATAATACAAATCTTTTCTTAAAAGGAGAAAACCACAATGAAAAAACTTTTATCAGTGCTTCTTTCTGTTCTGATGATAGTTGGCTGCCTTTCAGTAGGCTTCTCTGCGTTTGCAGAAGCCCCCGAAGGTGCAGAGGAGTTAATCAAAAAGATTAACGACGCTATCGGCGTAGCTATCCAGCAGGAAATGGATGAAGACGGCGGAATTGCTTATCTCGACGGTCATACCGCAGGTTATGGCTTCGG
>ONBD01000080.1 GCA_900315985.1 uncultured Eubacteriales bacterium
TTTCAAGCGCACAAACAGCGGCGCCCATTGAATTATATACCGTAAAATGACCGGGGATTTTAATAGATACTCTGCCAATGTCATTCGGTGTAAGCAATTCATAACGCACACTGTCTGCAAAACATTTTATGTTTTTAGCTTTGTAATCGCTGTTTTCCGCATTCACGGCGAAGGTTACTACCCTGCAGTCAAGTCCGTCAACCATATATTCAGCGTATTTGTCGTCGGCATTTATAATAGCCGTGTCGCTTATTTCAAAAAGCTTTTTCTTGGCGGCGGCATAGTTCTCAAAATTGCCGTGATAGTCAAGATGGTCCTGAGTAAGATTGGTAAACAGAGCATATTCAAAATGACAGCCGTCAACTCTGCCCTGTGCAAGAGCCTGCGAGGAAACCTCCATAATGCAGTACTCGCAGCCGCTGTCAACCATTTCCCTGTAAAGCGACTGAAGCTCCTTGCTGTCGGGTGTGGTAAGCGAAGCGGTGTATTCCTTATCGCCCGTAATATTCTTAACGGTTCCGATAAGTCCCGCCTTTATGCCAAGCTCGTCAAGCACATTTTTAATAAGAAAAGTAGTTGTTGTTTTGCCGTTGGTGCCTGTTACGCCTATAAGCTTTAAGCTGTCCGCAGGGTTGCCGTAAAATGCGGCGCAGATTCTCGAATATGCGTCTCTTGTGTTATCAACCAAAATCTGATTGGGAAGCTTTAAATCTCTCTCGACTACAACTGCGGCGGCACCGTCAGCCAACGCCTGCTCAGCTACGCTGTGCCCGTCAAAATGAGCGCCCTTTATACAAACAAAAACACAGTCCTTACTTATTTCGGAGGATTTATCGGTTATATCCTTAACCTCTCTGTCCTGATATTCACTTGTAGTTTTTACATTTTTCAAAAGCTCTGATAATTTCATTTTACCCTCCGGAATAATTTGCGAATTAAAAACTTATGCGTCCTGAACATTTACCGTTGACCTGAAGTAAACGGTGATTACGCTGCCTAATTCTGCTTCGGTGTTAGCCGCAACACTCTGCTTGTAGCAAGCAACCTCGCTTGCATTTGTGGTGCCTGCAAAGCGTATATTGAAGCCTGCGTTTACTGCAGTTGAATTAGCCTGTGACATAGTCATATTTGTAAAGTCGGGAACAACGGCTGTCTGCTTCTCTGCAGTTTCCTCTGTGTAAAGTACGATTACACCGCCTGAACGGATTTGCGAATCTGCCGCAGGCGACTGTGAAACAACCTCGCCGCCGCTGCCGACAACCTTAATTACATAACCCTGTGCCGAGCTTCTCGCCTGTGCAACGGTCTTGCCTACAAGCGAAGGTGTTGTAGAAGAGATGCTCTTCATTTCAGAATCCTCATACTGAGGCTCTATGTTAAGGTAAGTCAAAATCTTTTCAAGTATTTCGCCTGCTATAGGGGCCGCTACAACGCCGCCGCCGTGTGCGCCGACAGGCTCATCAATAGCTACAAGAATTGAAATTTTAGGATTGTTTGCGGGTGCAAAGCCTGCAAACGAAGCTATATATGCGCCCTCTTTACCGATTTTTTCGGATGTACCCGTTTTACCTGCTACATGGTAACCTGCAACATAAGCATTTTTACCTGTACCGATTGAAACAACCTGCTCCATCATGCCTGCTACGGTTGAGGCGGTCTTTTCCGAAATAACCTGTCTTTTAACTACGGGTGTTGTTTTTTTGATAACATTGTTGTCGCTGTCGAGTATGCTGTCAACAACATAGGGCTGCATAAGCTTGCCGCCGTTTGCTATTGCCGATACTGCAGTTATCATCTGTACGGGAGAAACCTGAAAGGTCTGACCGAAGGAGCTTGACGAAAGCTCTGCAATACCCATGCTTTCAAGTGAGTGGTAGGTTACATTTGCGACTGGATTTGCTTCTGCAGGAAGGTCAATGCCCGTTTTTTCGGTAAAACCGAAGGCTTCAAAGTATTTAAAGAAATTTTCCTTGCCCAATCTCTGTCCTATGGTAATAAAGAACGGGTTGCAGGAATTCATAAGTCCCTGGGTAAGAGTCTGTGTGCCGTGGCCGCCCGGTTTCCAGCATTTCTGATAATGGTTTGCAACCTGAATACCACCTACGCAGGTAAACTTTGTATCAAGGCTTACTATATTTTCCTCAAGAGCTGCAGATACTACTATGGTTTTGAAAACGGAGCCCGGCTCATAGGTGTCGCTTATTGTTCTGTTTCTCCACTGTGCGAATTTTGCATTAAGCGTTTCCTTTGAGCGCTCCTCCTCGTCAAGTATTTCTGCAATTCTCTGAGCTACAAGCTGATTTGAAATTGCATTGGGGCTGTTAAGGTCGAAGTCAGGCTTTGATGTCATACCGAGAATTGCGCCCGTGTCAACATCCATAACAATTCCGTAAGCATATTTTGCGCCCGTGTCAACAAGCGCCTGGTCAAGACTTTGCTCAAGATAATACTGAATAACCTCGTCAATGGTAAGCACAAGGTTTTCGCCCTGCTGTGCCTCATAGGTCATTTCATATTCTGATGACATTTTCTTCTGACGGGCATTTTTTGCAGTAACAATTCTGCCCGATACGCCTGTCAGCTCTGCATTGTATGTGCTTTCAATACCGTTTGTGCCGATATCGTCTGAGTTTACAAAGCCGATAATGCTTGAAGCGAAGGATGAATACGGGTAATAACGCTTTGTGTCGGGGTCAATGCCTATGATTTCATTGAGCTTTGCATCCTTATGCTCTTTTATAAAGCTCTGAAGGGCATTTTTCCGGTCCTCTTCAACCTCGCCTGCAATTTTGACATAATTTGATTCCTTTTCAGTCTTTGCCCTGACGGATTCCTCGTCAGCGCCTATGGTTGAAACAAGAGCCTCAACCACAAGATTGCGCTGGGTGTCATCGCTGATTTTTGAAGGGATAATATAAACAAGCCAAGCCGATGCGCTTTTTGCAAGCACATTCATATTAGAGTCGTAAATAGTACCTCTTTCAGCCGTGATTTTAGTGTCAAGCAGCTGATTTTTTTCGGCTTTGAGCTTATATTCCTCGCCGTGAATAAGTCCTACCCTGACAAGTGAGCCTACACAAACAACGAAGGCAAAAAGCAAAATATACAGCGCAATCGTTGCACGAATACGCAGATTTTTCTTGGACCTTGTATTCATAAACAGGCTCCTAACTGACAAAATTTGATAAAAAAATTAACATTAAGATACAACAACGAGAGTTAAGACTATTTTACCGCTTAACCCTCGTTGTAATTTTATTTAATTATTTGCTGATATATGCCAGTACTTTTGAAACAAAGCTGTTCTCGTTTTTAGAGAGCATCTTTTCACCCGAAAGCACTACCCTGTCCTCTCCCGAAAGGTCTATGTATTCTATCTGATGGCTTTCCATTTTAACCATGCCGAGCTGAGTCTGCGCATAATCTTCAACATTCTTAAGCGAAATTACCGAGTCAATCTGCATATTAAGCCTTACACATTCGCTTTGCGCTGCGGTAATGTCGGTGTTGAGGTTGGCTATTTCTCTGTCTAATTCGTCAACCTTGAGTCTGCCGTAAAGAAGCGCTGCAAGCAGGCTTAAAAGCACAAACGATATTGCCAGAATCTTTGCCGTCTGCAAAGCGCTTGTGTGCATTTCCCGTTTGAGCTGCATCAAAGTCTTTTTCGGTGCTTCTACTATTTTAAGCTTCGGGGCGCTCTTTTTCTTAGCTCTTCCCGGCGCAGTTTCAATTTTTCTTGCGGCATTTCTTTCGTAGCTTGTAGGCTCGAAAACGGAAAAGTCAATGCCGTCATACATATTGTATCTGTTGCCTGCCATAGTTCTTCCCTTTCTTTATATTTCAGTCGAGTTCTTTAAGCTTTGTTATAGACCTCAGTCTTGCGCTGTGGGAACGGGGGTTTTCTTCAAGCTCCTCCTCACTCGGAGCCAAGCCCTTAACCGTTATTTTGCCTGCAGGAGTTTTGCCGCACACACAGACGGGGAACTCCTTAGGGCAGGTACAGCCCTGCGCAAATTTATTAAATCTCTGTTTAACCATTCTGTCCTCAAGCGAATGGAAGGTTATTATTGAAAGCACGCCGCCCACCTTCAGACTGTCGAACATATCGTCAAGCGCAGAGTCGAGCTGGTCAAGCTCGCCGTTTACTGCAATTCTGAGCGCCTGAAAGGTTCGTCTTGCAGGGTGCGAATCCCTCATAGCCTTTTGCGGCATTGAGGCTTTAATGATGTCAATAAGCTCGAAGGTGGTCGCAATTTCTTTCTCACTTCGAGCGTTAACTATATTATTTGCAATACGGTTTGCATATTTTTCTTCGCCGTAATCTCTTATTATTCTTGTAAGCTCGCCTACGGACAGCGAATTTACCAAATCCTTTGCGCTTGCGCCCTCTTTGCTCATGCGCATATCAAGCTCGGCGTCCTTGTGAAACGAAAAGCCTCTCGAAGCCTCGTCAAGCTGAAAGGAGCTTACGCCGAGGTCGGCAAGTATTCCGTCTGCCTTTTCGCCGTCAAGTATCGCCTTTATATTATTAAAGGTATTATGAACAATCTTTACCTGAGGCTTATCCTTAAAGCGCTCGGTCAGAACGGCTATTGCGTCAGGGTCACGGTCAATGGCAATCAGCCTGCCGTTTCTGAGCAGTGACGCTATTTTCCCCGAATGTCCTCCGCCGCCTGCAGTGCAGTCAACATAGAGTCCGTCAGGGTTTATATTTAAAGAGTCAATTGTTTCGTTAAACAATACGGGAATGTGATTGAATTCCATATCAGCCACCGATTAACCGATAAGGCTCGGGAACTGCTTTGCAGAGGTGTTGAGAGTTGCAATTTCCTTTTCGTATTTTTCAGCGTCCCAGATTTCAACTCTGTCGCCTACGCCGACAACAGCAACCTCTTTTTTAAGACCTGCTCCCTCGCAGAAGCTTGCTTTAACGGTTATTCTTCCCTGCTTGTCCGGTTCAACGGCAACAACATTTGAGAAAACAAAACGCTGCCAGTCAACATTGTGGCTGTCAATAACCTTCTGACTTCTCTTTGCCCATTCCTCAGCGTCATAAACTGCAACGCAGGGTGAACCCGGCTCATAGTAAAGATAAAAGCTTTCGCCGAGCAGCTGACGGTACTTGGCAGGAATGAACAGACGGTTTTTGGCATCAATGGTATGCTTGAAGTTGTTTGACAGCTCAGTCATATTTCATTCCTCCTTTCCACGATGTTCAAAACTCGGTCTAAAAAGTTCAAAAGTGTGGGGAAATTCACCTCTATTATGAATTTTTATGGGATTTTCCACCACTTTGAATACATTATAATGCCACATGTTAAAAAAATCAAGTGTTTTTATGCATTTTTTTAAGTTTTTTCATATCTTTTTATGCATAGACGAAATTTGAATATTCTCTATTGTTTTATAATAAAAATTGTAGTATAATGATTACATAAAACAGGAACGGGTGATTGTATGGAATTATTAAACAATTTCTCACAGCACATACTCGGACAGCTGCCCTTTATTGTCAGAATAGCCGTAGCGTGTATATGCGGCGCAGCCGTCGGCTATGAGAGAAGCGTCAGACAGAAGGACGCAGGTATAAGAACACACATTATTGTGGCTTTAGGTTCAGCTCTTATGATGATTGTTTCAAAGTATGGTTTCGGCGATGTTATCAATATTGAAGGAATAGGCGTTGACGCTTCCCGAATTGCTGCGAATATTATTACAGGAATCAGCTTTTTAGGTGCCGGTGTGATTTTTGTGCGTAACGCTTCAATCAAAGGCTTAACTACTGCAGCAGGTATCTGGGCAACTTCAGGTGTCGGAATTGCAATAGGCTCGGGCATGTATTTTATAGGTATTTTTTCAGCTGTGATTATGATTTTAATTCAGATTATTCTGCACAAGTATATGCCCCACTATGAGAACACGGTTTCAAATGAAATTACCGTGCGGCTGACTGACAGCACGGAAGTCATTGAGGACCTTAAAAAGCACCTTATGGATAATCATGTGCAGATACAGGGTTATGACTTTAACCGTAACGGCGACGGTACAATTACCATGAAAATGCTTGTCAGAACGGACGGAAATATAGACATGGAAAAATCAATGGAATATATAAACGGACATGATAACATAAAAGCCTTCAACATAAATGACACAACACTGTAAAAAAGCGGATATAGTTCATCGGTAGAATGTCAGCTTCCCAAGCTGAACAGGTGGGTTCGACTCCCATTATCCGCTCCATAAAAAAAGCACCCCTGCGGGTGCTTTTTTAAATTAAGTCGCCCTGACGGGCTAATGAAGAATGAAGTCGCTTCGCTAATGAAGAAATAGTGGATTTAAAACGAAACAGTCTTTGCCTTTGCAGTTTGAATACAGTATGCTGTCAAATTTATTATTGCCCTGCCCTGCTTTTCGTGGTATAGTTAAGACAGACAAACTTGAGTTTGTGGAGTTCTTTGCAAAGTTACAAAGAACAACTACCGCCCCATCTCAGAGTGGGCTGGCATTTTGCAAAGCAAAATGACTGGGGGAGTAATAAAATCAACAAAAAAACTCCCTCAGCCTCACTTGCGTTCGGCAGCTCCCTCGGGGAGGGAGCGGTAGATAT
This sequence comes from uncultured Eubacteriales bacterium, assembly GCA_900315985.1. Taxonomy (GTDB): domain Bacteria; phylum Bacillota; class Clostridia; order Oscillospirales; family Acutalibacteraceae; genus Fimenecus. Next base: position 6,611 of record ONBD01000080.1, read on the forward strand.
ACGC
>ONBD01000072.1:0-3361 GCA_900315985.1 uncultured Eubacteriales bacterium
GGACCCTGTCGGCAACGGGCTTACTGCCGAGCTTGACTCCCCCGACAAAAATATGACGGGCACAGCCTTCAGAAGCTCTATGGACACGCTTGTTGCAATTATGGGCGTCTACACCCCGCAGATTAAAAACCTTGCGCTTTTAAGCTTTGAAAACAACGAATTCTCAAAAACTGATACGGCTTCGCTCAGTTCAACTCTTACAGAGGGCGCATACGGCGTTACCGTTTGCGAGCTTACATCGGCTGATGACATAGGCGCAAAAATCAGCGAGCTTTGCCAGAGCGTTGACGCATTTTATCTGCCTGCAGATGACGGCTTTGAAAAGAGCTTTGCAGATATAATAAGAATTGCAACTGAAAACGGCAAGCCTGTATTTTCCACAAGCGAGTCGGCAATATCGGGCGGAGCGCTTCTCGGCTCGTTTGCAAGCGCAGAAGCTCTTGCCAAAAATGCGGCGCTGATTGCTGACAAGGTAATGCAGGGCGAGGATATATCAAAAATCCCCGTTGATGTTGAAATCCCCGCTTCACTTTTCGTCAACAGGCAGACGGCAAACGGATTTGCTGTTGAAATTCCGAAAAGCGATAATCTTGTTGTAATATAGCCCTGAATACCGATTGCCAACAAAAAATTGACATTTACTGTCTTAAATGTTAATATTGACCTGTAACAGATATGTTACTATTATATTTAGGAGGGCAAAGGTCATGAAAAAGAATTTATTAAAAGCACTTGCACTTGTTATGTGCGCAATTCTTGTTGTATTTGCATTCGCAGCATGCGGCGGTAAGACAGAAACACCTACCGAAAAGGCTGCAGCAGCTGACAGTGAAAAGGCTGACGATGCAGGCAAAGCAACAGCAGGCGCTATTGTCGGCTCTTGGGAATATGTCGACGGCGGCTACACCTACACCTTCAACAAGGACGGCACAGGCAACTACAAAGCAGGCGAAACCGTTATGGAATTCACTTATGAGGATTCAGGCGACAAGGTTTCAATCCTTTACACAGGCAACACAGTTGCAAGCGAATACGCATATACAATCAGCGGCGACACTCTTTCAATAGAGGACAGCTTCGGCGACAAGGTTGAATATGTTAAGAAATAAGTAACAGTTAACAAATCGGGCTGTCGAAAGGCTGTCCGATTCTATTGCAATAAAAAGCTGAAAAAATAAAACAAAAGTTATTGACATATCAATTATTATTTGCTATAATACATTCTGCTGTTGAGATAACAGCCACATAATTGCGAGAGTGGCGGAATCGGCAGACGCGCACGTTTGAGGGGCGTGTGGTAATCCCGTACGGGTTCAAGTCCCGTCTCTCGCACCAACGGGTTCAAGTCCCGTCTCTCGCACCAAGTAGAGCATATCCGTTTGGATATGCTCTTATCTTTTTGTATTTTGTCTGAAAAAGGTATGAAACCCGCTAACTGCAACCGTTAACCAACCGCAAAGCCCGAAACGGCTTGAAACATCGGCAAAGGCAGTCACATTATCCCCCACTTCCGCACCAAAAAGAGCAGGCAATTTGCCTGCTCTTTTTTTGCCTTAAAATCGGCTTTTTCGCTATTCGCTTTTGTTTGTCGGGACTTGTCGCATACACGATTGCACACGGTTTATCTCAATTGACCACAGTTTACTGCACAAACCGCAGACGGTTTGCAACGAAAAATATACATACTACGGAAAGATCATATAAATATTTGTTCATTGTCCTAACAATCACAAAAACCGAGGCATTATTGCCTCGGCTTTTGCTTTGTGGTGAATATTCAAAACTATTACAGTTCTGATCTTATTACAATATAGTCGGCTAAGGAAATTGTTCCGTCGCAGTCAGTATCTGCTGCAGCAAAGAACGAACCGCTCAAATCCAGCAAGTCATTCAAGAACATATCGGTTGAGAACAGATCAAATGCATCTACTGCTCCGTCGCCGTTAATATCACATGATACAACGATTTCAAGCTCATCAATAAGGAATCCGCCGTCTTCAAGTCTTATTCTGTAGCCTGTGCCAACGTGTCTTGATGTATCGTTCTCATCATAGGTTTGCGTGCCATCGGGATTGGTGTAAATCAAGCCCGTGTTTTCAAGCATATCGCTTATATTGCCGATAGTGTTATTATCCTTAGTGACACCGAGCAGGTATTTAGCCGAAGGATCGACGGTTATACCCGAATTGCTTACAGGAAGAATTTCCGTATCAGCCGAACCGAGAACGGTTACTACGCAGTTCGCACTCTCATAAGTGTCGAGCGACAATGCGGTAATAACCGCCGTACCGGAATGAACTGCGGTAATCGTACCGTCCTGTTCAACCGTTGCTATCTCGGGATTACTTGAATAAATGTAAACCTCTGAATCCGTTGCATTCGGCGAGGAAAGCGTTACCGTAATCTTTGTACTTGAGCCGGTCATCATAGATAGCTTGCTTCTCGAGAGAGAAACTCTTACATAATCCTCTTCCGCAACATATTTTGCAGTATATTCAACATCAGAGCTTACGCCATCGTTACCGCTTTCCGTTCCTGCGGTTACCTCCCAGCCGACAAATACATATCCGTCTCTCTGCGGATCCTCGGGTATTTCCGAGAAATGAAGATACTGTACTGTCTGCTCGCTGATAACAGCGCCGTCATAATTAAGGAATTTAACCGTGAAGGTTTGCATCGTATGCTTGGCGTAAAGGGTTATGCTCTGTGAAACAGTATCGCTTTCAATATTCCACTCAGTTGTGCAATCTTCATCGGTAAACAGTCCGTCGAAAACGTAACCCGTTGCATCAAAGAAATTATCCTCAAACGTAAGGGTTTTGCCTTCTCTTACGAGCATAGTTTCGTTCTGCTTGCCCGTCAGCTCTGACTTGGAATAATCCAGAGTTACGATATACTCATTGGGAACAATATACTTAAATACCGTATCCGACTGTCTTTCTCTCGTATCTGAGGACGAAGGAGCAGTTACATTCCAGTCAGTCCACTTATAGAGATTGAAAATCTTGCTCCTGTAAGAATAAACGTCAAAGCCGGGATCGACCATTTCGGACGTTACTTCCTGATTAAACCAAAGTTCACCGTTGTAGCTGTATCCTGCCTTGCCGTCAACGAATTTACTTACGGTAAGAACGTCATCAAGCTTAATCGTTTCGGTTTCGCCGCTTGTTCCTTCGACTGCCGACGGCTTACATACGGTTTCTCCCGTATCCGCGTCAACATACTTATAGTGCGAGTAATTATAGAAGAATTTCTCAACCAAATCTCCGTCTCTTGAGAGTATTTCTATTTCATTGTCGGGATACTCGGGATAGGTTTGTGAATATTCGGAATAATCAGTCCAGCCGGTGTCTTCGAGCGT
>ONBD01000072.1:3377-11356 GCA_900315985.1 uncultured Eubacteriales bacterium
CGGATTATCAACTACCTCCTGCGGAAGATCGGCAAAGGTCATCCAGTCGGAGCCCATATCCGCCTTATTTATCGCATAGCACTTTGTAATAACATTACTGTTGTTGCATTCTGCTTTCTTAGCAACAAATTTAAGGGTTGTTGATTTTGCAATTTCAATTGGAGCGGTGTAAAGCGTACCGTTTTCGGCGGGATCGCTGCCGTCAACCGTATAGTAAATCTCAGCGTCTTCCGTTGCGCAGGAAAGTGTTACGGTTTGAGTTTCATCGTAAATACCGGTGTCGATATCTGCGGTCGGATTTTCAACTGTGTTTTCAAAATGGAATACAGGATATATATCAAGACTGTCTTTTACGAAATAATAGTCATAGGTGCTCCAGCCGTCGAAGATATAAACACCTAACTCGTCAAGCTCCGGAGCTTCAACCTGTCCGCCGTATTCAACGGTTTCCGATTTAATTTCATTGCCTTCCCAGTCATAGAACTTAACGTCGAAGGTCTTTGTCTCGAACTGAGCGCAGGCTACCATATTCTCGGTAACAAGTGTCGTGCCTTCCGCGGCAATATCCCAGCCGGCAAAATACTTATCCTCTGTATCGGGAACCGCAGGACCTTCAAGGGCATCGCCGTAGTTGAACTGTTTCATCTCATAGGTCTGATGCTCCCAATCGATAAATACAACATTGTAGGTGTTAATCTGCATTACGGGGAAGATATCGAGATTCTCCTTGATAGCGGTGTTGCTCTCGCTCCAGCCCGTAAAGGTGTAACCAACCTGCTCGGGAATGGTATCGGGAATTACAGCGCTGTCGCCCTTATTAACTGTCTGTGTGCTGAGGATAGTACCGTCAGTGTTGTAATAATTAACAGTAAACTGTTCAACGGGGGCCTTGATCGGCGCAAGGTTGATAACCATATCCGTGCCTTCAATACCGAGAGTTACTCTGTAATCTCCCGTCTTAACCGTAGGCTCATCACGGAGGATGAAATCAAAGTTATATGTGCCGTCATCGGCTATAATGCACTGACCTACATATTCATTTGTCCAGTCAGATGCCTCGTCATATTTATATACAAACAGAGTAGCCTGCTGTCCTGCGTAATCAGCACTCAAAGCGCCGTGAACATTTCTCTGAATGCCTGAGTTGTCTTCAACACCGAGGGCGTCCTTGGGAACATATCTGTAAACGGTTCTTTCTTCCTGCTGTTTATTGTTGCTTAACAGCTGTCCAAAGATACCGCTGAAATTGAGTTTTGTATCGCCCCAATCGGTCCAGTCGCCCCATTTCCAATATTGGTAATGGTATTTATTCGTCTTAACTCGATAGATTGTGCGTTCTCCACCGGGATAAGGAAGAGTTTCATTTCTTCCCGTTGCCGTGAAATTATTAACTTCGCCGTGATCACTGATAATATAATAAATCTCACCAAATGTTCCATCTTGACTACCGACAGTAATAGACGGTCCTGTGCGCAAAAAAGGAACGCTGCCTGAATCATATCCTACTACCGTGCCTGGGTTTTCAGCATAGATTTCATAATAATAGTCATAATTTGCCGAACGAGTGTACCAGAATTTCTGCATGCTTGACGACCAATAGAAATACAAAAGATTTGCCGTTTTTGTGTCTTCACTTCTCTCGTATTCATAGTTAGTGTCATATGAATTTGCAATAAAGTTTTGATACTCCCTTTTCCAAGGAGAATAGTCAGTTCCTGCAAGAACCCTTGATTTCCCTTCAAAGCCTTCAAGAGTTGCTATACCGCTATATGTGTACTGCTTACTTCTGTTTCTGTATTCCGTCTTAGTTTGCGTATTAAGCGCATCTGCAGGAGGCGCTTCCGTTGACCAGTCTGTCCAGAGATTGCTCTCATTAACCTGAATATCTGCTCTCTGAGTTACAGAAATAGGAATAGCCGTTTCAAACTTCTCAACGGCGAAAGCATCAACTAATGAAGCCGCCCTTGTACTCGGAATAAAGATTTCAAGCTCTTTTGAAGCACCTGCTTTGAGACTGAAAGCCGAGGATTCGGTTGTCTCAACGAGCTTTTCCTCACTCGTCTTAAGAGCTACGATAACTCGTCCGGAGGTAAGCGCAGTATCGTTATTGGTAACCTTAAGCGTAACCGTATAGCCAGTTCCGTCATCGTCACGAACTGCGACAAGATTGGAAACGAGAACGCTCATATTATCGTTGTACCACTTGTCAACGAGGTAAATGTTCTTATTCTCTTTTATGTTCTCGTATTTATCACTCCAACCTGCGAAAACATGACCGTCGGGGAGATCAAAGGTGCTTGCGTCGGGAGCTACGGCATCCTCGCCGTAATAGATTTTCTGTGTATTGCCAAGTCTGACGGCAGTTCTTGTGCCGTCGGCATTCTTGACATACTTATAGAAATTGACGAGATATTTATTTCTGGTGTATTTCGCATTGATTACGGTATCTGCGTAAACGGCATTATCGACTCCATCCCAGCCATTAAAGGTGTAGCCCTCTCTTTCGGGAACATCTGACGGTGCTACAGGTTTGTAACCATAAGGGACTTCTTGATATTCGTTTACAGTTCCGTCCCAGTTTTTGAATGTCACGGTGGAAGGAGCATGGACGGTAAAATAGCCTCGTGAGCTTTCTGCGCTGCCAACTTTATTAACAGCAACTACCTTTACCCAATGATTGCCAAGCAAATTGGCTTTTACAGAGTAAGAAGTCGTGCTTTTGCTCAAACCTGTTGCCAATGCGCCATTATCCGTAACTATATCATAATAGTCTGCATTGCCTATACTATTCCAATTAACAGTAACACTATCATCAAGTGCGATTTCCTGTTTTGGCAAGCTTATAGAAGGTGCTGAGGGGGCTGTGTTTTGAACAGCTGAAGACAAAGGTTCATTATTCATCCAGCCCCAACCGCAATAAGAGTTATTTGTCTTTCTGCTGTAATTAGCTACAGTTTCCTTATATATAGTTCCTCCATATGCAGAAACCATATAACCATCTCCGACGCTTATTCCAATGTGCCCGCATCTGTGCGAACCGTGTGAACAAGAACCGCGGCAGTCATCACAAAAAACATTACTGTAACTAAAGAACACAACAGCTCCTACCGGAATGTTATCCATAGACAGAGATTGAACTGATATTTTATTTCTGTATTCTACCGCACAATTAGCTCTGCTGTACCATTTGCCGTATGCCTGACCAAAAGCGTCTCCAACCCAAGCTAAACACCATCCGCTTGCGTATGATGTTCCGACCGAATTCAAGGCAACTCTCAATATCTTATTTGCATCCGGCAAACCAGATGCTGCTGCACTCTGCTGTGCAGTTCCCGACGAACCCGTTGAAGAATAATTACCGGATGTATAAGGTTTGGCTTCCGAAAATACTGTGTGAGTCTCCACATTGAATATAGCAGAAACTATTTTTTCTAATAATGATTTTTCCTGTATAGTGATAGGACTCTTATAGTATGTTCGTGTTTGAAATTGATTTGGATACGTCCCAGATGGAGAAACCAAAGAATTACTAACCAACATAAAAATATTGAATGAGTCTATTTTACATATTCGTCCATCTTCATAATGTAGTTTTGCTCTTATTTTAAAATTGGCACCATTATATACTGCTTTAAAATAAATATGTGAACCATCTATTTCGTAATCGCCCGATTTTGGAAACCTAAACTGTTCACCAAGTGAATTTACAAAAACCAAATTTGGAGTCTTAGTGCATGAATATGTACCCTTTTTTTCGTTTGTATTAAGCACACCCCCTTTAAATAATTGAATAACATTGTTATTATCAACCTTTGAATAATCACTTGATTGATATTCATACATTGCCAACCACGGCGTATCTGACGCCGCACTTGACTGCACCATTCCGATAGGAATGATGGATATTATCATCAATACCGAAAGTATCAACGACAATACTCGTTTTGAATACCTTTTCCTGTTCATAATCATTTCTCCCTTTTGTAAATTGACTGCCGTATCACGGCTGCAAAAAGTCAATGTAAGTATAAACCAATTTCCTTTATTTTCCTATGCTCCAAAGGGGTACAAACGGCATAAAATCGGCGTTTTTCTTTGCATTTCCTTGACAAATATTTTACTTGTATGATATTTTTATTGTTAAGGAGATGATGGGGTGAAGAAGATTACCGACGAGCTTATGGAGGCTCTTAAAAATGAAAGCTCATCCGTCGAGGATTATCTTGAGGATAATCGGGATGAGCTTATAAAAATTGATATTAAGAAATTTTGGTCGGAGATGATAAAGAAGTCCGGCATGACAAAGACCGAGATTATCGACCGCTCGGACTGCGGTTATAATTATTTCTTCTGCATCATCGGCGCAAAGAAGATTCCGTCGAGAGATAAGATTATCGAGCTTATAGTCGCTATGGGCTTGGAGGTCGATGACTGTCAGAACGCACTTAAGTTCAGCGGCAAGGCGCCCCTGTACCCCCGTGTAAAGCGCGACAGTATTATTATCTACGGCATCAACAATCATCAATCGATTTTCCAAATCAACGAATCGCTCAAAAAGAACGGCGAGGATTTATTAAAGAACAGCGGTGAAGAAAATGATTAAATGTCCCAAGTGCGACAAGGAACTGCCCGACGGCACTTCGTTTTGTCTTAACTGCTTCTCCGACATAACGGCTAAAGCCGTAAACGAGGCTGAAAGCAAAGCTGCTAAAACAGAAAATGTTGAAAAGAAGGAAAAGAAGCTGTTGCCTATACTTAAGAGCCGACAGCTTCGTACGGTTTTATCCTGTTTCGTTATAGTCGCTCTGGCTGTAACCGGGGCAGTCGTTTTGAAAAGGTTTGTTAAGCTTCCCGCCGCCACTGTTACAACGGATGACACAACCCTGATAACAGTTACCGATGTGAACGGCGAAGCTGTGACGGATACAAACGGCGAAGCCCTGACCGAGCTTGCCGTTCCCGTTACCGATAAAAGCGGCGAAGCCGTCACGCGCAAGGACGGTACAAAGGTGTTCCAGACAGTTGTTCCCGTTACCGACAGAAACGGCGAGAATGTCACGAGCAAAAGCGGCGAGCAGGTTTTCGAGGTTGTGACGCCTGCGAGCACATCACAGCCGAACGGCACAACGGAAACCACAACCAAAAAGAGCATTTTTGATTGGCTTTTCGGGGATAATGACGATCATACAAAAAATACGCCTACAACAACCACAACCGATGCTTACACCGAGGAAGCCACAACCGCTCCCACAACACAGCCAACTACGCAACCCACCACTCAACCGACTACACAGCCTGCTGCAAGCGCAAGTGAATTTGAGTATGAGCTATATAACAGTTATGCCCGTATAACCAAGTATAACGGCAACTCTACAGACATTGTCGTGCCTGCAGAAATTGACGGAAACCCCGTAGGTTATCTTGGCGCAAACGCCTTCCCGAGTAATACTAAATCAATTACCTTTAGTTCCGATATTTTCAACTATTTCGGTTCATTAAATGTATGCACCGAATTGGAAGCTGTCTATTTTACCGGCACTTCTACTTACAAATCCGTTGACGGAGTTGTATTTATCGGCAATACGCTTAATTATTACCCTTTAGGGAAAAAAGACAGTAATTATTCAACCCCTGATTTTTGCACTACAATAGGTCAAAACGCTGTCAAAAACAATTCGTACCTTAAGACCTTCACAATTACTGTTAACAACATGGAAAACGCCCACAATGTGATTTATGGTAATTTTGTCGGTTGCACTTCTCTTACTGCAATAAATATTAAAGGTACCTCCAACAATCTCAAATCAGTTGACGGCGTGCTGTTTTATTTGCAAAGCCCCTCAAGCGACACCGGCGATGTGTATTTTGTTTACCCCGCAGGAAAACAGAATAGTTACTTTGAATTTCCGAATCTTGGCACAATTAATGTCAGGCCGGACTCCTTCTGCGGAAATCCGTATATAAAAACAATAAAGTTCCAAAGCAATTTATATGGTTCCATACTCCATGTGCACAACAGCGATAACCGCCCAAAGAATCTTGAAAAAATCTATCTTCTTGATAATGAAAATCAGCGAGCATTCTTGGCAGACGGTTGGAATTCATGGTGTTTTGAACAACACAATATTACGGTTGAGTTTTATTAATTGATAAAGCTTACGCCTGTACCGTTTCGGTACAGGCGTTGTTTTTATTTATGCAGCTTTCTGTATTTAACTAAGTCCTTTTTCAGCTCCCCTACGCTCTGATATCGCTTTGACATCTGTGTATAAGTGCATTTTTCGACTATTCTGCCGAGCTTACCGTCGGGAGTTTTGACGGAAGGATGCTGACCGGTCAGCATTTCGTTGAGCATTACGCCGAGAGCGTAAATATCCGTAGTCGGCATAGACTGTACTATTCCGAACTGCTCGGGTGCAGCGTACCCTACTGTACCGAGATTCTCGGTGTCGGTGTTGCGTTCCTCCGAAATATTACGTGCAGCATGCAAGTCAATCAGCACAGCTTCGTCATTCGGATTGATAATAATGTTTGACGGTTTGATATCACGGTGGACAATCTTTTTGGAGTGTAAGAACTCCAGCGCGTCGCATACGTTTAGACAATAATTAACTGAAGCCGTCTTGGTTAAATTCTTTTCATCAAGGATGTCGCTCAGACGGCAACCGGCAACAAACTGCTCGAGTATTACAGTTTCATCACCGTCAATGCAGTAATCGTAAATCACGGGAAGATGAGCGTGCTTTTCCCCAACGAGCTTCTTGAATACCGCTGCGTTATTTACGTGAGCAACAATTAGAACGACCTTATTGCCTTCGTCGTTATTGCCCGTATATGAAACGATGCGGCTTTTTTCGTTCTCTCTGAAAACGGTATCTGCGGTGTATTCTTCCTCAAGCGTCTTTAATATGTACTTATACTTCTCGTTCATAACAAACCTCAGAATACAACTGATGAATATGTGAACAATGTTATCATCCGTAAACATATTTGTCAAATTACTTTATGCGTTACGAAATCACAGCCGGTTATTCACTTTTAACACTCAACACCTATACCGACGTGTTGGACGGGTTTCAGTCAACAAGCGTTGAACAAGCGGATAACCATATGAAAAGCGTAGAAATTTCGTTAAAATCCGGCGAACTTCAAACGCCAACCAACCCAAAGACGAACAAAGTGCGGACGCTCTAAGCGACAACTTCTGCAAGGTGCGCACTTCCGCACCAAAAAGCAGGATTGAAAGTGATTTCAATCCTGCTTTTTCTGTTGTATTTGGTTGTCTGCAGTCGCATAGATGGCGGCAGTATCGTACCGCCGAAACTGCAAAGATTTAACGGCGTGCCATACAGAGCAATCCAGTGCTTTCTATTTTCGTCCCAAACTGCATATGGTTTGCAACGGAAAAAACTCATTGCTCTTTCTTTTTTATGTATTCCTTATTCTTTTCTATAAACTGTTTTCTATTTTCTTCTATTTTATGAGATACCATGTCAATTTCATTGTTTGTCACAATTTCTTCAGTCAAATCAACATTCAATCCCAATGAGAACATAACACCAATAACAGCATTTGCAAATGATGATACAAAACATGTGTCGATGGATGCAGGTTCATTATCAAAGCAATATCTCCACTGATTGTATGCGCCAGAAATAATCAATAGTTCTTCATTTATTCTTGAATCATCTTTGTATTCTGGAGTCTTTTCCAAAACCCAATCATTTATCATTTTCTGTATTTCTGTCGGCAATTTATTATATAGCACTACCAAATTATGCTCATTCTTATATTTAATATCGTTATTTTTCAGAATTGCTTTCAATGTGATTTCAATTGAAAAACAGCCATTAACAATCACAGGAACAAGGAACATGGTTTCATTAGTATTATTATAGATTTGTTCTAATGCAATATATGCATTATAAAAAGATTTGGCTTGATACACTATTGTTTTATCTTTCATATTTTTTAACCTC
>ONBD01000034.1 GCA_900315985.1 uncultured Eubacteriales bacterium
TTTGTGTTAAGCCGTGAGGGATAAACGGTTGAAGCATACTGAGCAGAGCCGTCGTTTGCTATTACGCTTTCGCCCTCAATTTCTATTGCGGAAAGGTTTGACGAAACAAGAGAACGGGTTACGGTTACGCTGACACTTTTTGATATGCCGTCAATGCTTGCTGTTATGGTCGCACTTTTTGAAAATACAAATCCGTTGCCGCCGTCAAGGCCGGTAACAATACCGTTTGAATCCACTGCGGCAACACTTTCATCGGAACTTGTCCATATAACGCTTCCGGTGTATGCGCCCGCAGGCGTGATGTTTTTGAGCGCAAGAGCTGTTGTTGCGCCCTCTGCAACACTCGTTTCACCTGAGATTTCAAAATCCGTTACGGGCAAATCCTGTGCGCTGACAACCGTGAAGCTGACCGTATCCGAATACAGTCCGTATATTGTGCTTGACGGATTAACTCTTACCGTGACCTGTCCCGGCGAGGTAAAGGTGACAAGACCGTTCGCATCAACCGTTGCGTGTTTTGAGGATTCGCCGTCAAGAACACTTGACCCGACTGCCCATTTAACGCCCTGCTTCAGCCTTACCGGCGTTACTGCGCCGTAAAGCTGAACAGCTGCGCCGACTGCCACGGTTTTGGGAACGGATTTTTTATTTGTAATGTGAATGCCCGTAGGTGCCAGGGAGCCGAGGGTGCTTTGGGTAACAAGCACATCCACGCTGTCTGCGGCAACAGCGTTTCCGTCAGAGGAATAAAGCGTTGCCGTGATGACTACATTCATATTGTCAAGATAATTTTTAAGGCTGTTTGCTATGTTTTCGCCTGCAATGCCTCTTACGAGAGAAACAAGAATATCCGTATTAACGCTTTCAAGATCGTATCCGCTGTTAAAAATTGCATTTTCAATGGCGCTTGCCATTGTGTTTCCTACGAGGGGAAGAGAACGCACATTTTCGTCAAGCCAGAGCTGAATAATTGCTGCCTTCGAGTAGTCATAACCCGTCACCTTTCCGCTTTCGTCAACATCTGCAAGCAGGGGAAGGTTGCTTGACCACACAACATATGAATCCTGTAAAGTGTCGCCTGAAAGGGTATAGCCGAGCTGAACGGTACGGTATTCCTGCACCTCGATGCGTTCGGTGATTTCATTTCCGTCTGAATCCGTAACCGTTATTGACGATCCTGCCGCAAGTACGCTCATTCCCGGCAAAACCGCCGTCAGAACAATTATCAGCGACAGAACAATGCTTTCTAATCTGTTAAATGTGCGTTTCATTTTATCAACTCCGTAAAAACAGTACTGTATTATAAAAACTACATAATGAACATTTGTTAATCAGTATATCATAACCCAAAAAACACTTCAATATAAGTCTAAGTTATACTACATAATTGTAGGTTCTGACCTTTACGGAACACTGATAAGGAAAGCGCTTATTAGCAGTGAGCCGTTACAGATTCAGCTTCTTTCTTATAGCATTGATAAACTTTGACGGCATCAGCCTTTCGGAAATCGCACTTCGTCTCGGCTATTCCTCACAGAGCTATTTTCAGAATCAGTTCAAAGCAGAATTCGGCATCACCCCGACACAGTATAAAACGGCGGACTGAAAGCGCCTTGCTTGCCGCAGTAAAGCTCGCTGCAAACCGCATTAAGATATCGCTTTTACACAAACATTTATTTCAAAGTCTTAATAATGGGACAAAGCTCATTACTGCGGTTGATTATAGGTTTTGTTCGTGATATAATTTAAATGATAATTTATAATTGTTATATCGGAGGCAGTTTTATGAAAAAAATAGATAGCTTTACTAACTGTTATTCTCTTAGCAAAACCTTGAGATTCAAGCTGATACCTATTGGCGCTACGCAAAGTAATTTTGATTTAAACAAAATGCTTGACGAAGATAAAAAAAGGGCAGAAAACTATTCTAAGGCAAAAAGCATTATTGATAAATATCATCGCTTTTTTATTGAAAAAGTTTTATCTTCAGTTACCGAGAATAAGGCTTTTGACAGCTTCCTCGAAGATGTCAGAGCATACGCTGAGCTTTATTACAGATCAAATAAAGATGACAGCGACAAGGCTTCAATGAAAACACTTGAAAGCAAAATGCGTAAGTTCATTGCTTTAGCTTTACAGTCGGATGAAGGTTTTAAAGATTTGTTCGGACAGAATTTAATCAAAAAGACTCTTCCCGAATTTCTTGAAAGTGATACGGACAAGGAGATAATTGCGGAATTCGATGGTTTCTCAACATATTTTACCGGTTTCTTCAATAATCGCAAAAACATGTACAGCGCAGACGATCAACCAACGGCAATTTCCTACCGTTGCATTAACGATAACCTTCCAAAGTTCCTTGACAATGTCAGAACATTTAAGAATTCTGATGTTGCCAACATTCTCAACAATAACCTTAAAATTCTCAATGAAGATTTTGACGGTATTTACGGAACCTCTGCCGAAGATGTATTCAATGTTGATTATTTTCCGTTTGTGCTTTCACAGAAAGGAATTGAAGCATATAATTCTATGCTCGGTGGCTATACAAACTCTGACGGCAGTAAGATTAAAGGCTTAAACGAATATATCAATCTTTACAACCAAAAGAACGGGAACATACATCGTATTCCAAAAATGAAGCAGTTGTTTAAACAGATTTTAAGCGAAAGGGAAAGTGTTTCATTCATACCCGAAAAATTTGATTCGGATGATGATGTCCTTTCTTCAATTAATGATTATTATCTTGAAAGAGACGGAGGAAAAGTTCTTTCAATTGAAAAAACGGTTGAAAAGATTGAGAAACTATTCAGCGCCGTTACGGATTACAGCACCGACGGAATATTTGTTAAGAATGCCGCAGAACTTACAGCTGTCTGCTCGGGAGCATTCGGTTATTGGGGCACTGTTCAAAATGCCTGGAACAACGAGTATGATGCTCTTAACGGTTATAAAGAAACCGAAAAATATATAGATAAAAGAAAAAAAGCGTATAAATCGGTTGAAAGCTTTTCTCTTGCTGATATTCAAAAGTATGCCGATGTTTCAGAATCTTCCGAAACAAACGCTGAAGTTACGGAATGGCTTCGGAATGAAATAAAAGAAAAATGTAATTTGGTGATTCAGGGATATGAATCTTCCAAGGACCTGATTTCAAAACCTTATACTGAGTCAAAAAAACTATTTAATAATGATAATGCGGTAGAATTGATTAAAAATGCCCTCGACTCCGTGAAGGAACTTGAAAATGTTCTTCGGCTTTTGCTCGGCACAGGTAAAGAAGAATCAAAGGATGAAAATTTCTACGGCGAATTTCTTCCTTGTTATGAGCGTATCTGTGAAGTTGATTCACTTTATGACAAGGTCCGTAATTATATGACACAGAAGCTGTATAAAACAGACAAAATTAAGCTTAATTTTCAAAATCCACAGTTTCTTGGCGGCTGGGACAGGAACAAAGAAGCAGATTATTCTGCTGTACTTCTTCGAAGGAACAGCCTGTATTATATTGCAATTATGCCAAGCGGTTATAAGAGAGTGTTTGAAAAGATTCCTGCACCAAAAGCCGATGAGACGGTATATGAAAAGGTTATTTATAAACTTCTTCCCGGTCCGAATAAAATGCTTCCAAAAGTATTTTTCTCAAAGAAAGGCATAGAAACATTTAATCCACCTAAAGAAATTCTTGAAAAATATGAACTTGGTACACATAAAACAGGCGATGGCTTCAATCTTGACGATTGCCGTGCCCTTATTGATTATTTTAAGAGCGCTATAGATGTTCATAGTGACTGGAGTAATTTTGGTTTCAGGTTTTCGGACACCTCAACATACAAAAATATTGCAGATTTTTATAACGAGGTTAAAAATCAAGGCTATAAAATCACTTTCTGTGATGTTCCTGAATCCTATATCAACGAACTTGTAGATGAGGGCAAACTCTATCTGTTTCAGCTGTACAACAAGGATTTTTCCGAACACAGTAAGGGCACTCCTAATCTCCATACTCTATATTTCAAAATGCTGTTTGATGAAAGAAACCTTGAAAATGTTGTATTCAAACTCAACGGTGAAGCCGAAATGTTCTATCGTGAAGCAAGTATCAGTAAGGATGATATGATTGTTCACCCAAAAAATCAGCCCATAAAAAACAAGAATGAGCAAAACAGCAGAAAGCAAAGCACATTTAAATATGACATTGTTAAAGACAGACGCTATACTGTTGACCAGTTTATGCTTCATATACCGATAACGCTCAATTTTACCGCAAATGGCGGCACAAATATAAACAATGAAGTCCGCAAGGCTCTCAAGGACTGTGATAAGAACTATGTTATAGGTATTGACCGTGGCGAGAGAAATCTTCTTTATATCTGTGTGGTTGATTCGGAAGGCAGAATTATTGAACAGTATTCATTAAACGAGATTATCAATGAATATAACGGCAATACTTATTCAACCGACTATCACGCTCTTCTCGACAAGAAGGAGAAAGAGCGTCTGGAATCCCGCAAAGCTTGGAAAACCGTTGAAAATATTAAGGAACTGAAAGAGGGATATATCAGTCAGGTTGTTCATAAAATTTGCGAGCTTGTTGAGAAATATGATGCTGTTATCGTTATGGAAGATTTGAACCTTGGCTTTAAACAGGGCCGTAGCGGAAAGTTTGAAAAATCCGTTTATCAGAAGTTTGAAAAAATGCTTATTGATAAACTCAATTACTTTGCTGATAAGAAAAAATCTCCCGAAGAAATCGGAAGCGTTCTGAACGCATATCAGCTTACTAATGCTTTTGAAAGCTTTGAGAAGATGGGAAAGCAGAATGGTTTTATCTTCTATGTTCCTGCGTATCTTACGAGTAAAATTGACCCGACGACAGGCTTTGCAGACCTGCTTCATCCGTCGTCAAAGCAAAGCAAGGAATCTATGCGTGATTTTGTAGGCCGCTTTGACTCAATCACATTCAACAAAACAGAAAACTACTTTGAATTTGAACTTGATTATAACAAGTTCCCGAGATGTAATACGGATTACAGAAAGAAGTGGACCGTCTGTACTTACGGCAGCCGTATAAAAACCTTCAGGAATCCTGAGAAAAACAGTGAATGGGACAATAAAACGGTTGAATTAACGCCTGCTTTCATGGCTCTTTTTGAAAAATATTCAATAGATGTTAACGGAGATATTAAGGCGCAGATAATGTCCGTTGACAAAAAAGATTTCTTTGTTGAGCTTATGGGCCTTCTGAGGCTTACTCTTCAAATGAGAAACAGCGAAACAGGCAAGGTCGATAGAGATTATCTTATATCACCTGTTAAAAACAGCGATGGCGTATTCTATAACAGCGATGATTACAAGGGTATTGAAAACGCTTCGTTACCCAAAGACGCAGATGCAAACGGTGCATACAATATTGCAAGAAAAGGCTTGTGGATTATTGAGCAGATTAAAGCTTGTGAAAATGATGCGGAGCTTAACAAAATTCGCCTTGCTATGTCTGACGCCGAATGGCTTGAATACGCACAGAAAAAATGAGCGAAAACCCAATAGCTATATCAAATCTTAATGATTTCATTTTTTGTCCGGTGTCCATATATTTTCATTCATTGGATTATGAAACTGAGAAACTGACATACCAGAACGGCAGTCAGATTAACGGAACTGTAGATAAAACAAAGCAGGATTTGTTAAGCATCAAATAATAATCCCTTTAAATTTCTACTATTGTAGATGGTCTTAAAGGTCGAAGATAATATTAAAGAATAATAATCCCTTTAAATTTCTACTATTGTAGATTGATAAATTTTATAGAATAGCTTAATTAGAATAATAATCCCTTTAAATATGTGCATGTAATATCTCTGTTGTGACCTGTCGCATTTCTGCACAAGAACAGAAAATATTATAATACACTGCTTGACACAGGACAAAACACGGAAGAGAATAATTCGCAGAATTGAAGGCGAAAGTGCAACTGAATATAGCTGAACACAACAGAAAAAGCAGGATTGAAATCGCTTTCAATCCTGCTTTTTTGGTGCGGAAGTGGGGTAACTTGCGACTGCCTTTGCCAATATTTCAAGCCGTTTCGGGCTTTGCAGTTGGTTGACGGTTGAGTTTGGCAGAATTTTGCCGTGTTAAAAAGTTATTTACTCCAAGCGATATGTATAGTATAATGAAAATAATCAAAATGATCAAAAACAATCATTTATTTGAAAGGTTTTGATATTATGAAAAAAGCATTAACAATTGTTTTTTCGCTGATACTGATTATCGCCTCTTTGCCGTTAGCAGCTTCGGCAAACGATGCGGTGTATTATCTCGACGGTAACGGCAATCTGCAATCGGTAACGGATTACACTGTTGTAACCCATAATAACAACAATACTCTCGTCACGTGGACAAACGGCTGGTATGTGGTAAACGAGAACACCCAAATTAACGGCAGAATTACCGTCAGCGGAATAGTTCATCTTATTATCCTTGACGGCGTGCTTCTCAACGTCACGGGAGGTATAGAGGTTGACGAGGGAAACTTTTTCTTCGTTTACGGACAGGGCCTTTCAAACGGCGTTCTGGGAGCTACGAGCAGCGGCAACTATGCCCCTGCAATCGGAAGCACATCATCAAATGACGACCCCGTTAATTACGGTACAATAGTCATTAACGGCTGTACTGTCAATGCAATCTGCACAAGCGGCTATTGGGCGGCGGCAATAGGCTCGGGCGAGGGCGCTTCGGGCGGCGACAATATTATAATTAACGCCGGCTCGGTTACCGCAACGGCGTCAACAAGCAGCAGCGGCGCAGGCATTGGCGGCGGCAACAAGAGCAGCGGCGGTAATATTACAATCAACGGCGGTACTGTAAACGCAACAAGTGGCAAAAACGGCGGCGCAGGTATTGGCGGAGGCGGCGGAGATTGCGGCGAAAGCGGCAATATCACCATTAACGGCGGTACCGTAACGGCTGTCAGCACCTCAAGCTACGGTGCAAATATCGGCTCGGGCGGATATGCGGCGGTTAACTCCATTACAATTAACGGCGGTACGGTTACAGCCGTTTCCGAAAAATACGGCTCGGGCATAGGTACGGGTTACAGCGGAAAAGGCGGAACCATCAGAATAACCGACGGAGATATAACGGCTTCAAGCAAAGGCACGGGCATAGGCGGCGGCGGAAACGCCGGAGAAATTGACAGCGTTACAATAACAGGCGGCAAGGTATCTGCCGCTTCAACAGGTACAAACAGCTGTCCCGGTATCGGCGGGCATTCAAGTGCTATGGTAATAAATATTTCGGGTGGCGAAGTTACTGCTGTCGGCGGCGACTACGGCGCAGGCATAGGCGGAAGCTGGACTTCGGGCAGCTCGGGCGAATGCACGGGCGGCACAATCACCATAAGCGGCGGCGTTGTAAATGCAACGGGCGGCAAAATGGCTACAGCAATAGGTGCGGGCTATGCTTCGGACTGCAAGGAAATCAATTTCAACGGCGGTCAGATTACCGCAACAAGCGGTCAGAACGGTTACGGCGTCGGCGGCAGTCAGTATAAAACTGCAGACGGCAGAATTAACTTTAACCTTGCAAATGCCTCCGATTTTGTATTAAGCGACAACTATATGTGTGACAATATCAGTTTTGCCTACACTCACTATATTGACAATACCCAGACGGTTGTCACAGCAGATAATATAACGGGCAACAAGGTTGTTAAAGACGCAACAGTATCGACAATTCATTATGTCGGCGCAGACGGAAGCGACAAAACGCAGACCGGCTTCAATACAATAGTTACGTCAACTGCCGCTCAGACGTGGACATCCGGTTGGTATGTTGTAAGCGGAAATGTTGAATTGAATAAAAGAGTAACGGTTTCAGGTACGGTTAATCTTATTCTCTGTGACGGCGCAGTATTTAACCCGAAAAAGGGAATTACCGTCAACGAGGGCAATACGCTTAATATTTACGGTCAGTCGGCGGGCGACGGAGCCCTGACGGTTGATAACTGCGACGGCTATATGGCGGCAATCGGCTCAAACAGCGGTTCGACCTCAACGGGCGTCAACTGCGGAACAATCACCATCAACGGCGGTATTATAACGGCAAACGGACCGCAGTATTACGGCACAGGCATAGGCGGAGCCGTTAAAGGTACGGGCGGTACGATTACCATCAACGGCGGTACGGTTACCGCAACGGGCGGCTCGAGCAGCGCAGGTATCGGCGGCAGCTCCGAAACAAGCGGCAATATCACAATAAACGGAGGTACTGTTACCGCAACGGGCGGCTCAAATTCCGCAGGTATAGGCGGCGGCTCATACAAGGACGCAGACACGATTACAATCAACGGCGGAACCGTTACCGCAACGGGCGGCACAAGCGGCGCAGGCATAGGCGGCGGCGCCGCCCACGGCTATACGGCAATTACGATAACGGGCGGCAATATTACCGCAAACGGCGGAGCGACAAATGCAACGAGCGGTGTTCCCGCTGCCGGCATAGGCGCGGGCTACAGAACCTCAAGCTCGAATGCTGTCAATTTCGGTCCGCTTACTCTCGGCTGGACAAACGACAGCGACAGCATAACCGCAAATTCGGTTTCAACGGAAAATCTGATTTTTGAAAAGGATTTCTATATAAAAGACACGCCTTATGTTGCAACGGAAAGTAATATTGCCGGCAACACTCTGCTTCCGATTACTTTGGGCGACCTTGACTCCGACGGGGACTGTGACGAAACAGATTACGCTATTGCAAAATCCGCTCTGACGGGCGAAAACATTGGCAATTACAAACTTGCAGCCGCAGACATGACAAAGGATATGACGGTTGACGCATTTGACCTGTTCTATCTTGATAAGAGAATAAACAACATCGCATAAGTTTATTTAACAAACCAAAACCCCGAATCAATCGATTCGGGGACAGTTTTTCTTTACTCTGCTGAAATATTGTTGTATAATAAAAAGTAACAAAGACCGATTGCTCATTTTATGAAGGGGCTTGAGAATATGAAAAAAGCGTTATCAATAATACTTGCGGTTATAATGATTATTTCCGTTCTGCCGCTTACTGCTTTTGCATTAGATATGTCTTATACCGACATAGAATCAAACGGCTGGTGGTACAGATATTACTATAGCGGATATGCTCAACTGAGTTATTATGAAGGAGACACAACCAATTTGGTAGTTCCCGACCATATAGGCGCTGTTCCTGTGACGGGTTTTACCGATGAAAATATTGTAAGAATCCGAGAAAACCATGTAAAAAGCATTACATTTGAGCTTCAGGTTTCGGAAATACCGAAACAGTTTGCATATAGTTGTACTACGCTTGAAAGTGTAACCTTGCCTGATAGCGTTACAAGAATATCTGAAAAAGCTTTTTATTTTTGCACGAACCTTTCAAGCATTAATCTTCCGTCGGGACTTAAGTATATTGACAAAAACGCTTTTTATAGTTGCCCTTTTTTGACAGAGCTTACATTCCCTTCATCACTTGTAAGTATAGGAGAATATGCATTTAAGGACTGTTCCTCTCTAACAAACGTGAATTTTACCAACGGACTTAAAGCCATAGGGACGAGAGCTTTTTTTAACTGCTCCATGCTGGAGAGTGTCAGCTTGCCGAATTCGGTTAATCAGATAGGAGTCGAGGCATTTGCGTATTGTACTTCCCTTGAAAGCGCTGTTTTACCGAATAACATTTCCGTTATTCCCAAAGGATTGTTTTACGGTTGCTATTCCCTTGAAACCGTAACAATTCCCGAAAGCGTTCAGAGCATTCAGTATCAGGCGTTCATGGAATGCCGTTCCCTTGATAATGTAACTTTGCCGTCGAATCTTCGTTTGTTATATGACAATGCTTTCCGTAATTGCAGGTCTCTTCAGTCAATTTATATCCCCGGCTCTGTATCGAATATAGGCGCTTATGCGTTTTACGGTTGCGAGGGTCTTCAATATATTACAATCGGTTACGGAGTAAAAACAATAGGAGAAAGCTATTTTGAAAACGGTGATAACGGTCGTGTGTTTGAGGGGTGCAGCGCTGAAACGTTAATCACCGTACCGTCCTCGGTTATAACTGTGTATAATTGCTCGTTTGTCAGTTCCAATTATCGTTACCTCGACGGTGAAAAACGCTTTCTTGACAGAATTGATTTTGAAAATCCCGGCGATAAATACGGTTTTCACTACCGTGTGCCCGTTTCGTTTTCTACCGAACACGGAACCGCTCCCGCAACGGTTTATCCGTACAACGGAAGTCAGATTACTCTTCCTTCGGTAACTGCTCAGGGATATACATTCGGCAAATGGAAGGATACGGCTAATAATGAATACAATGCGGGAAGCTCATTTACGGTTCCCGATAACCCTGTAACTCTTTCTGCCGTATGGACTGCAAAAACTAACATAATTACATTCTATACCTCAAAGGGCGTAACTCCTGCCTTTCAGATTGTCCCGAGCGGCAATAAGGTAATCGAACCCGCAGGTCAGATTGTTTTCGGCGAATATATTGAGGGCTGGTATAAGAACAGCGATTTCAGCGGTGAAAAATACGATTTCTCCGAAACCGTTCTTGACGAGTTTGCCCTTTATGCGAAATGGGTTACGGCTCCTTCCGTTACGGTCAATATCACCGGCGGGGGATCAGGCAATCAGGTCGTTTTCCGTGACAGGGTTTACAGCAGCGTAATTTTTGCAACCGTAACCCAGCCGACTGCCACATTCAGCGTTCCTGCTGACGCAGTTATGGAAATAACTGCTGCGAGCGGTTACAGCTACAGCGGTTCAATTCAGTCGGAAATACCAATGAGCGGCGGCGCTCAATACCTGAGAATAACCGATATTGTTAACGGTCAGTCAAGCTATGTTTTTGATTACGGCTCACATTCAACCGTCAATATAAGCTTCTCGGCAACTCCGACTGTTTCGGTAAATATCACGGCTGACGGTAATCTTGATACAAGCGGCCTCTGGACGCTTAAAGACGGCTATGACAACAGCTATGCTTCGGGAAGTTCGGTCAATGTTCCCACGGGAGGTATTGCTTCGGAAGATGATAAGCTTACTCTCACGCTTAATGTTCCCGACGGCTACGGCTGTGACGGAACAATTATCAACGGCGGCAGTACAATTAAAATAATTGACGGCACAACAAGCTACAGCTTCCTTCCTGCAGGTGATGTTACGCTTAATCTGCATTTCTATTCGAGGCAGAACTACACAACGCTGTATTTCAGAAATACAAGCAACAGCGACTATTTCACTCAGAAATATCTTAAAACGCAAGCGTCTTTCACTTTTCCTGAAAACACTTTCAGTAATTCGCACGGCATTTTCAACAGCTGGAATACTTCTCCCGACGGTACGCTCGACTATTATATTCCGAATGAGGAAACATCGCTTCCGTCGGAGGATACTACCTACTATGCAATCTGGGACGACGCCTATTATATGTCGTTCAATAAAAACAGCGGCACGGGCAGTATGTCAAGACTATACTGCCTGACGGCCGACCCCGTCCTTACCGTTCCCGAATGCGGATATGTAAGAAACGGCTACGCATTCACGGGCTGGAATACAAAATCAAGCGGTTCGGGCACAACCTATCAGCCCAATGACAATGTTAACCTTTCTGCCGATATGACTCTTTATGCGCAGTGGACAAGGTCATATACCGTTAATCTTCACAGCAATTTCGGTAATGATGAAACCGTCTGTCAGGAAATCCCGAGAGGGAACAGCGAAAATATTCTTGCAAATCCCTATACGAGAGAGGGTTATATTTTCCTCGGCTGGAACACAGCCGCAGACGGCGGCGGCACGGCTTACGCCGACGGCGAAACAATCACACCGACGGGTTCGCTTATCCTTTACGCTCAGTGGAGAAGTGCCGAAACCTATATCGGACTTTATGATGATGCGACGGTTAAAATAAACCGTGATGACAGCTTTATCTACAACCTTTCATACATTATGAGAATGCCGCACCTGCTCAGTCAGTTTTCAAATAATCATGAGCAGATTAAGATTCTTGACAAAGACGGCAATACGCTCGGCTTCTCCGATTATATAGCTACGGGCGCAACAGTGCGACTTTTTGATGAGACCTACAATACGGTTGTTCTCGATGAGCTGGCACTTGTCATTTACGGCGATGTTAACGGCGACAGCGCAGTTGATGCGTTTGATCTGTTCGAATGCGACAAGGCGCTGAACGGGCTTACAACCTTAAGCGGAGCGTATCACGAAGCGGCGGATGTAAACGGCGACGGTGTCTTTAATCTCAACGACTACGCACATCTGAAAGCCGTGACAGGCGGAACGGCCGAAATTGACCAGAGCATTGAACGGTAAAATAATATAATCCCCGAAGTGAATTTACACTTCGGGGTTAATTTTGCCTTGTGGAATTGTTATGGCTGGCTTGACTTACACCGCCAAGCCGACCTGATTCAGATAATTAACGGATTTTTCTGTGATGTAAACAGAATACTTATTCATTATCCGTTCTGACTGAATTGGCATAAATGCTTCTCATTTTTTTATCATCGAAATGTCCGTCAAGAAATTCCTCATAAACATTATTTGCTTTAATGCCGTTCTGTCTTTGGTTCATTCTTACCGCCGCTGACGCAGACAGAAGTGCATCGAATAAAAAGAAAGCCAGATACGAATATATCAAGTATTTTTCATACGGAATATGCACCTTATCAAATATCTTTGAAAGAGCAGGAATAACTGCCTTAACCCAGACAACACCGAGAAATCCCCAGAAAATCGAATAAAGCAGGCATACTCTGCCGTTTATATTCAACGGTAAATGGCTGTAGTCCCACGCTACAGAATGGAAAAAGGTTTCCTGACCCCATGAGCAGATATATTCTACAAGCGTTCCGCTGACAAAGGAAACCAGAAACGTTTTCCATAAGGGCGCCTTTTCAAAATTCACAAGTAACAGGGTCAAAAGCACTGCTCCCATTCCATAGGCAACACTTAAATGACCGAGCACCAATGATTTTCTGCTCTCTATATAGCCGTTTTTAATAAGACACCAAATAGTTTCAACGGCATATCCAAGATAACAGCCTGCAATAAAAATCCATACATACTGGAAAAAGTTATATTTAAATATCAATTTTACACTTTGCATTTTCTTTACTCCACAATATATAAGCAACCTCAAAATTAGTCAAATTCAGATTTAACTAACAAACTATTTCTTTTTTGATTCGGTAATCGCTTCGGTCTTGTAGGCAAAAATCACACTTGATCTCATACCGTCTGTCTTTGCGGTGAAAATATCATAACTCATACCGAAGCTGAGCCATTCCTTAGTTCTTCCGGCAAGAGCCTGGGCCTGAGCCTCGGAAAGGTTATCCATGCTTATATACTTTTCGGATGTTTTAAGAATCTGGTCTATTCTTTTTGAATTATCTGCACTTGTAAAATTGCCTATCGCCTCGATAAGATCCTGATTTTCTTCAACAACCGCAAGTATTTCTTTGAGCTTCTCAAGCGTTGCGGGAAGGTTTTCAAGTGACTGCTGTATTTCCGGATCTTCCATATCCTTGCTCATTGCCTTAAAGACAGGCATTACATCGTTGATGTCAGCCGACAGCTTTGAAACCTCCGATAACGATGAAGAAAGCTGGGGAAGAAGACTAAGCAGCGTTCTGACTGCAGGGTCGGAAAGCGTCTTTGAAAGAGCGTTTACATCGGTGCTGTTAAGGTCGGTAATAAGCTTATCAAGCTTTGCAATATTGTCGTCTGTCATATACGCACCGAGAGTTTTTATAAGTTTTTCATTGCTTGAATAAAGCTCAATTGCCTCTTTAATTGCCGAAAGCATATCAGTCGCCTTATCCGCATCACCGTAAAGAAGACTGATAATCCTGTTCATATCAAGCCCCTTGAAAGCAGACGAAACAAGCTGAACGTCGGAAAGGACATCCTTGACATCATCAACTGTTTCGGGCAGCTTTCCGTTACCTATAGAGCCGATTGATGAGAAAGGAAGAACGGCAAACATAATATTACCGATTGTGAAGTCCTTGACATCTGCCTGAATCGTATATTTGTCATTGACAAGGCTTTGATTCAAAACGGAAATATTAAGTTGCGATATACCCAGACTTTCCTCAATCCCGGGAACACCTGCAAAGAAAACTATCTGCTTAGAGCCGTCGCTGATTGAGGTGCCGTTATCGATTGAAATATTTGTGTACTGACCTTCGGGAAGTATCATTCCGCCGACAAGCAGCATCGGACAGGAAACAGTATATTCTGCGCCGTTAACGGTAACCTGTTTTTTCAGATTGTTTTTCGGTGTAATTTCAATTCTCACATGGCCGTTCATTCCGGCTATTTTTGAAGGGCTTACCTCTTTATCGTCAATAAAATACTTAATACCTATTTCCACGGGCGGCTTTTCCTCACTGATGCCGTTATAATAAAGGTCGGTTGTGTCCATATCCCAGCACAGCATTCCGTTTTCAAGCACGGGATTAGTCAAGGATTTAACATTACGGATTTCCGTCAGCGGACTGGTATCAACAATTCTGACCTGCGGAGAATCCGAATGAAGCCAGTCGGTAACGCTGACCTTTTTGACATTTCCTTCAGGTGAGAGGTTAACATAAACCGACTCCTGCTTATTAACATTGGTCGCTATTGTTGTATAAACCTGCTGAACATATTCCTCCTCGCCGATTTCGTTGAGAATTATCTTGTTGTTTGTGGCTGCTTTTTTACCGCATCCCGAAAAGGTTAACACCCCGAGAGTTAATACAATAATTGCAGATATGATTTTAAGTGAGGTTTGTTTACGCATTTTTGTTTTCCTCCTTAGCTATATTTTCCGTATTGACCGAAGCGGCTTTTTTGCCTTTCGCCCATCCGAATGTCGTCTTTGAAATAAGACCTTCAAATATATAGAGCAGTGGCATTAAGAAAAATACTATTGACGCTGCGCTTATAACCGAGCCTCTTGCAAGAAGTGAACAGATGCCCTTGACAATCGAAATATTACATACCAGATAGACAGCGAATGTTGCAACGAAGAATACAACTGCGCTTTGAAATACCGAACGCTCCGCTGCGTTTGCCGCCTTGAGTATGGCTTCTTTTTTGTCAAGTCCCGAATGAAGTTCCTCACGGAATCTTGTGGTCAGAAGTACCGCATAGTCAACCGTTGCGCCGAGCTGAATACAGTTAATAACCGTCGGGCCGACAAACGAAACCTCAGCGCCGAGTATTTTTGAAATCGAAAGATTAATCCAGATTGCAAGCTCAATTGACAGAATAAGAAGCACGGGAAGTGAAATTGACTTGAAAGTTACCGCAAGCAATATAAAAATCGCTATTAACGAAAGCATTGCAGTTACATTGAAATCTCTGTTTGTGGTGACTATCATATCCTTGGTGATTGCCCCTTCGCCCGTTACAATCGCATTCGGGTCATAGGATTTGATTATTGCCGTCATTTTATCAATCTGACTGTTGAGTTCATCCGAGGCAGACTCATAAACAGAGTTTACCATCATCAACTGCTTGCCGTCTTTTTTGCAGATATCAAGTATCTTATCCGGCACGATATCTTCGGGAATGGCGGGGCCGATTACCTTGTTATATGAAAGAACTGTCGATACTCCGTCAAGATTCTCAATTTCGTTTTCGAGCTTTGTAAGCTTACCCGAATCAATACTGTCATCAATGATAACGAATTGAGTTGACGCCATCTGAAATTCGTTTTTCATTTTGTAAAGTCCCTGAATTGATATTAAGTTTTGGGGAAGCGCCTTATCCATATTGTAATAAAGGTCTACCTTGCTCTGAAGCAAATATGCGGGAATTAACAGTAAGACGAAAAGCACCGCAAATACCGCTTTGTATTTGAAAACAAAATTATTAAGTTTCTCAAAATGGGGCAGAAATGACTTATGCTTATATTTATTCATTGTATCCTCAAATATCAGCACAAGCTCGGGAAGGATAAGAACAACCGTAAGAATACCTAAAACAACGCCTTTAGCCATAACCAGACCTATATCCAGTCCGAGCGTAAAGGTCATAAAGCACAGGGCAAGAAAGCCGAAAATGGTCGTCAACGAGCTGCCCATAAGAGCCGTAAACGATTTTGTAACGGCGTTCGCCATAGCTTCCTCACGTATGGGAGTTTTCAGCTTTTCTTCGTTATATCGGTCAATAAGAAATACCGAGTAGTCCATTGTAACGCCGAGCTGAAGAATCGCCGCTATGCTCTGAGTGATAAACGATATTTCACCTTTGAAAACATTTGTACCCATGTTGTATATTATCGCAATGCCCAACGCAGCAAGCACGATAAACGGCTGCAGCCAGGATTCCATCATAAATGACATTGCAACAAGCGCAACTACAATCGCAAGAACTATATAAATCGGCGCTTCTTTATCGGATAGCTCCTTTGTATCCTCAACGATAGCCGAAACGCCCGAAATAAACGCATTCTTGCTCAAAAGCGTTTTGATATTCTTTATGGTTTGCATGGTTTCGGCGGACGAACCTGCGTACTTATACTGAACAAGCATCATTGTACTGTCAGAGGATTTGCTGTAAAAAATATCCTTGAGTGCGTCGGGCAAAACATCCTGAGGAATAGAAATATCCGCAAGCGAGTTTACCCAGATAACCGAGCTTACAGCGTCCATTTTTTCTATTTCGTCCTTTAATGCGGCAACATATCTTGCATCCGATTTTTCAACGACAATAATTGACATGCTCGCATTATTAAAGGTTTTGTCAAGTATTTCTTCGCCTTGTACCGATTCAACACTGTCGGGCAAATATGACATAATATCATAATTAACTCTCGTCATAATAAAGCCGATAATTGCGGGAACTATAAGTGCAAGGGCTATTGCTATAACGATTTTCGGGTGCTTGGCCTCCCATAGAGCCATTCTTTTCATGCTTTCGCCCCCCTGTCAGATAAAGAAACGCCCGCTACATAACAGGTAAATATATCGGTAAGATTTCTGCAAACCTCATCAATGCCCAACGGTTTGCCTCTTATAAGCGCGTTACAGCAGCACGAAACCGTCATATCGAAGAAAATATAAAGTTTATTCTCCGCTTCGGCTTTACTCAGACCGCTTGTCACAAGAGCCTCAAGAGTTGCGTCATAGAGTTTTTTCGGAGAACCGGAAAGATTTTCAATAACCGCATTGACGCATATATGAACATTTTTATCAATCAGCTTTGTCAGCGTCATATTCTTTTTTAAGAATTCGGAAATTCCTTTTACAAGACTGTCAATACTTTCTCCGTAATCGGACGAGCTGTCGAGCCAAAGACCTTCGGCGTCGTTTTCCGACATAAAAGCGCTTATTTTATCAATAATGATTTTTGAAATCAAATCGTACTTATCCTTGAAATACAAATAAAATGTACCCTTTGAAACGCCTGCGTTTTTCACTATTTCATCAATGGATACAAAATGGACGTCCTTATGCTCAAACAGCACATAAGCAGAGTCAAGGATTCTGCGAAATTTATCGAGCTTTTTTTCCTCAATTTTACCCAAAAATAACACCTCCGGTAAAAATGACTATCAGTCATTTTTAAATTTCGTGTGATATTTTACCACAAAATGACTAATAGTCAATATTGTAATATGATAATTAACAAATTGTTAACATTATCAGTAACACATTGTTTT
>ONBD01000074.1 GCA_900315985.1 uncultured Eubacteriales bacterium
GAAATGCCGAAAACCTCGTTTTCGCACATAATTTCTGTCATTCTTGTCAGCGCATAAAGTCTTTTGTCATTGGCTTCGCTTTCAATTCTTTCAACTGCAAGCCTTTGCTGAAGTCTGAACGGCTCTTCGGACAGTCTGCCGTCTGATGCCAGCGGATTAAATAAAAGCTCAAGCATAAGCTCAAGCACCGAGCCTGCAATGTCCTCGCCGTCAAAGGCGAAACGGTTGTCAATACAGGTAGCCGAAAGCTCAACTCTGCTGCTTTCACCCTTGCGGGCAACCGAGCCTGAAATTACCGTGCCGTACAGGCTCTCACAGCGTGCGCTCAAATCCGTCGGAAGCGGATACTTTTCAGAGCAGTAGGTAAGGTATCTCGGCAGAATTATATTTTCAGCAAGATTATTTTCTCTCGGCACTAAAAGAGATATTGTTATAAGCGAGGTTTTAAATCCCTCGACAGGCACATAAACAGCTCTTATTTTGTTGCCTAAATCAAAAACTTCGGGGTTAATAAGCATTGTACTGCCTCCATAAAAACATTCTGGAATATTCTACCATAAACAGTAAAATAATTCCACTTTTTTTATTGTAAATATATTATGAATATCAATTTTTGTTATTTTTGCCTAATAAGCAAAAATTATTATTAAAAAAGGTTATAATATGTATAAACTGACAAAAATTATATATAATTCTCAAAATATTTTACTTTGTTTGAATTTTATGGTAATATAAATATGTATATATTTTAAGGAGACAGAAAAAATGGGCGAAAGTCACAGCATACAAAAGCGTGCTATCAGAGCAACGCTTCACAAAATGCTCAACTATGTAGAGAAGGACCCCGAAGCTAATCTTGTCAAGCTTGCTGACAGAATCGGCTCTCTTTTCGGCGGGCTTTTTCCTCCTGAAAACTTTGAAAAAATGAAAAGAGTTGCCGCTGACAAGGATAATGTCTGGCACCGTTTTGCGCTGTCAATTCTTTCCGACCTTGACAGAAATGTCATTGAGCAGATGCTCGTTTCTTTAGGTGTGGACGCAGGTTACTACGGCACAAAGGCTGTGCGTTCAAACCGTGAAAAGTATAAGTGCAATATTCCGTTTATAATTCTTTTCGACCCGACAAGCGCCTGCAATTTGAAGTGCAAGGGCTGTTGGGCGGCTGAGTACGGTCATAAGTCAAGCCTTACAAATGAAGAAATGCAGTCAATCGTCTCTCAGGGTAAGGAGCTTGGCACTCATTTCTATATGCTTACGGGCGGCGAGCCGCTTATAAGAAAAAATGACATAATTGAGCTTGCAAGAAACAACCGTGACTGCGCTTTCGTTATTTATACAAACGCTACGCTTGTTGACCAGAAATTCTGTGAAGATATGAATGAGGTCGGCAATATAGGTCTTGCGTTAAGCCTTGAGGGCACAGAGGAGTCAAATGACTGGCGCAGGGGCGAGGGCGCATACAAGACCACACTTGAGGCTATGGATTTGCTTAAAAAGAACAAGTGTCTGTTTGGTATTTCCGTTTGTTACACAAGCAAAAACATAGATTATATTACTGCCGACTCGTTTATGGATATGATTATTGAAAAGGGCGCAAAATATGCACTTTGCTTTAACTATATGCCCGTAGGCCATGACGCAGACAAGACGCTTATACCCACACCCAGCCAGCGTGAGTTTATGTATAACTGGCTTAAGAAGGTAAGAAATTCAAAAACGGGCAAGCCCATATTTGTTATGGACTTCCAGAATGACGCCGAGTATGTAGGCGGCTGTATTGCAGGCGGCAGAAACTATTTCCATGTCAATTCCGCAGGCGATATTGAGCCTTGCGTATTTATTCACTATTCAGACGCAAACATCAGAACTCATACGCTTCTTCAGGCTCTTCAGAGTCCGCTGTTTATGCAGTACTATAAAAATCAGCCGTTCAATGACAATCATCTTCGTCCGTGCCCGATGCTTGAAAACCCCGAGTACCTTCAGAAGATGGTTAAGGAAAGCGGCGCACATTCCTCAGACCTTGTCCACGAGGAAACCCCCGAGGAGCTTTGCGAAAGGTGCAAGGATTTTGCAGAGGCCTGGGCGCCTGAGGCTGAGCGTATCTGGAATTCAACACCACATAAGGACACACATACTCAGTATTACCGTGACACTCCCGAGGGCAAGGCAGAGCTTGCAGGCTGTAACGGTAATTGCAGTGAATGTGCAATGAAAGACTTTGAATAATACTGTTGACAAACAAAAATACAGTGTTATAATGTTATTGTAATTAAAGGCGACGAGGTCTTTTAAGATTTCGCCGCCTCAATTTTTTAATAAGAGATGTTAACTATGAGCTACACAAAAGAGGACATTCTCAGAATTGCTGAGGAAAAGGATGTTAAGTTTATAAGACTTCAGTTTACAGACATTTTCGGTCAGATGAAAAATGTTGCCATCACAAGAAGCCAGCTTAGCAAGGCCCTTAATAACGAGTGTATGTTCGACGGTTCTTCAATAGAGGGTTTTGTCAGAATAAATGAGTCTGATATGTATTTAAGACCCGATTACAATTCGTTTACAATTCTTCCGTGGAAGGACGGCGTTGCAAGACTTATCTGCGATGTTTACTGTTCAGACGGCGCTACTCCTTTCCTGGGTGACCCGAGAAATGTGCTTAAAAAGGTAGTCAAAGAGGCAGCCGATATGGGTTATACCTTCAATGTAGGCCCCGAATGTGAATTTTTCCTTTTTGAGCTTGATGAAGAGGGCAATCCCACAACCAATACAAATGATGTTGCAGGCTATTTCGATATGGGTCCCGCCGACCAGGGCGAGCAGTGCAGAAGAGATATTTGCCTTGCACTTGAGGAAATGGGCTTTGAAATTGAAGCTTCGCACCATGAGTGCGCAGAGGGTCAGCATGAAATTGACTTCCGCTTTGACGAGGTTGTTACAACGGCTGACAATGTTGTTACCTTCAAGCATGTTGTTAAAACCTATGCACGCCGCCACGGTCTACACGCAACCTTTATGCCCAAGCCCGTGTTCGGCATTAACGGCTCGGGTATGCACACCAATATGTCGCTTATGAAGGACGGCAAAAACGCCTTCTATGACCCCGACAAAGAGTACGGACTGTCAGACACTGCGCTTCATTTCATAGCAGGTATTTTAACTCATGTCAAGGCTTTTACCGCAGTTGCAAATCCGCTTGTAAATTCATATAAGAGATTGGTACCGGGCTACGAGGCTCCCGTTTATATTGCATGGTCTGCTTCCAACCGTTCAACTCTTATCAGAGTTCCTGCGGCAAGAGGTATGGGTACAAGAGTTGAGCTTCGTTCACCCGACCCTGCATGCAACCCCTATCTTGAAATGGCAATGTGCCTTGCAGCAGGACTTGACGGCATCAAAAAGGGACTTATGCCGCCCAAGAGCACCTCGAAGAATATTTATGAAATGACTGCCGACGAATTAAAGGCTGACGGCATTGACCACCTTCCCAGCACTCTTAAGCATGCTGTTGAAGCGCTTGAAAGAGATGAGGTTATGAAGGAAACTCTCGGCGAGCATATCTACAATAAGTATGTTGAGGGCAAGCATAAGGAGTGGAGAAAGTATCAGCTCAGCGTAACCGACTGGGAAATCAACCGCTACCTTTCAAAATACTGATTTTAATCAGATAAACAAAAACAAGGACAGACCCCCGTCTGTCCTTGTTTTTTATGCATTGAATAATTTAATTGAACTTTTATTCAACCGTAACGCTCTTTGCGAGGTTTCTCGGTTTATCTACATCACAGCCTCTGCCCAATGCCATATAGTAAGCAAAAATCTGTAACGGAATAACCGTAAGCGACGGCATAAGTATATCGCTGATTTCGGGTACTCTTATAACATCGTCTGCAAACTCGTCTGCGGCGGTGTGGTTTTCGCCGACCAGCGCAACAACTCTTGCGCCTCTTGCCTTAACCTCTTTTATATTGCCGAGAGTTTTTTCAAGCAGGTCGGGCTGAGTTGCAACTGCAAATACGGGTGTGCCTTCTTCGATAAGTGAAATTGTACCGTGCTTTAATTCACCTGCGGCATAAGCCTCGGAGTGAATATATGAAATTTCCTTAAGCTTCAAAGAGCCTTCAAGTGAAATTGCATAGTCAAGACCTCTGCCTATGAAGAATACATTTTCGGAATTTACATATTTCTTTGCAAGCTCCTTGAGATAATCGTCCATTTCGAGAAGCTTTTTTATGATTTTGGGCAGTCTGAGCATTTCCTCACAAAGCGTTTTCTCATAGTTTTCGCCTATAAGACCCTTTGCCTTGGCAAAACGGATAGCAAGCAGATATGCCACATTAAGCTGGGCTGAAAACGCCTTTGTCGTGGCAACTGCGATTTCGGGACCTGCCATAGTGTAAATAACATCGTCTGACTCACGGGCAATGGTGCTTGCAACAACATTTACTATTGAAATTGTTCTTGCGCCCTTTCTCTTTGCCTCACGCAGAGCTGCCAGAGTGTCAGCGGTTTCACCCGACTGAGAAATAACAATACATATATCGTTAGGTCTTACAATGGGGTTTCTGTACCTGAACTCGCTTGCAAGGTCAACCTCGCAGGGAGTTTTTGCAAGCTTTTCAATAACATACCTTGCCGCCATGCCGACATGCCATGCGCTGCCGCACGCTACAATGTGAACTGTGCCTATATTTTTAATCTGCTCGTCTGTAAGGCTTAACTCGTCAATAACAACCTTGCCGTCCTTAATTCTCGGCGCAAGCGTGTCGTGCACCGTTCTGGGCTGCTCGGCAATTTCCTTTTTCATAAAGTGGTCAAAGCCGCCCTTTTCAGCCGCTTTAACATCCCATGTAACATGGTAAACATCCTTATGAACTTCATTTTTATTGATATCGTAAAGCTTGATTGAGTCCTTGGTAAGAACAGCAATCTGATTATCGTCAAGCAGGTAGCAGTCCCTTGTGTATTTAAGCACGGCAGGAATATCGGAAGCAAGGAAATTTTCGCCTTCGCCTATGCCGACAATAAGGGGACTGTCCTTACGGGCGGCAATAATCTCATTCGGCTTGTCGTCAATGAGCACTGCAGTAGCATAAGAGCCTCTTACGGTTTTCATAACATTTGACATAGCCTCAAGCGAGTCGCCCTCATAAAAGAAATCGAACAAGTGAGCCAGCACCTCTGTGTCTGTCTGCGACACAAAGACATAGCCCTTTTGTTCGAGCATAATTTTAAGCTCGATATAGTTCTCGATAATGCCGTTGTGAACAAGGGTGATTCTGCCGTTTCCGCCCTTATGGGGATGGGCGTTTATGTCGTCGGGAGCGCCGTGCGTTGCCCAACGGGTGTGACCTATGCCCACACAGCCGTCTAATTTACCCTCTTCACAAAGCTTTCCTTCGAGGTCGGCTATTCTGCCCTTGGTTTTGCAGATTTTAACTCCGCTGTCGCCGTAAACTGCGATACCTGCAGAGTCATAGCCTCTGTACTCGAGCTTTTTCAGACCGTCAAGAAGTATCGGAGAAGCATTGTTATCTCCGATATAACCAACAATTCCGCACATATTTAATTTTCCTTTTCAAGTGTATTTGCGCTTTGCGCCTGCCTCTGTTCTGCCGTCGCCGACAGTTTTTAAGCAAGCGCCTGTACCCCCGCACTTATGGGGCAAGAGGCATCCGCCGAATGTTTCGATAACCTCTTCCTCGTCATCTGCCGAAAAGGTGCAGGCAGACCCGGCGCTAATTTTTAAAGGGAATTTTCAAACCCTGTGTAAAATACAAAACTGCACCTGCTTTGCATAAAGCATTATACTCTTTCACGGTATAAAAGTCAACTGC
Source organism: uncultured Eubacteriales bacterium (assembly GCA_900315985.1). Taxonomy (GTDB): domain Bacteria; phylum Bacillota; class Clostridia; order Oscillospirales; family Acutalibacteraceae; genus Fimenecus. The sequence goes on from ONBD01000074.1 coordinate 5,838, forward strand.
CCCGAAATATGAAATGCCTTGCCGTGTATAAATAAAACTGCATAAACGGCATAAAATATTAAACGGTGGTAATATGAAGCATGGTCATATAAAACTGAATGCAAGAAAAATACTCGGCGGCAATAACGGACAGGCTGTGGGAGTTGTTTTGCTGTATTTTATTATATTTTTCGCTCTTTTCGCTTCATTATGCTTTTTTGCCGTGTGTCTGTTTATGACGCTTAAAGATTACAACTCTTCGGCTCTGCCCGACGCATTTTATTATGCCGTGTTTTCATTGTCAATATTAAGCGGCTTATGGCTATTGCGAGCGATTAAAATTCTTTTGCACCGTTGGTTTATGCTCAATGACGGAAGTTTAAGAATAATGGATTTTTTTAATGTAATCAGCCTTAAAATGCATTTCAGAGTATTTTTACTAAAAATTTTATTTCTGTTTTACAATACCGTTAGTACTGCTTTCTACTTTTTTCCGTTTTCAGCAGCTGTGATTTATCTGTATTACAGATTAAATGGCGGCGGAATGAAAAAGACCCCGTTTATAATATACCTTGTATTTTTGTCGGCTCTGTTTTTGTCAGGACTTTATTTTAGCATAGTTTCAATGCAGAAAACAGCGTATCTTGACGAGTGCGCCGTGGTTCAGCCGAATACAGCCATAAACAAGCTTTTTAAATCTGTCTTTGAACATTCCGGCGGAAACTGCTTTTCGTTTGCAAATTTCAAATTAAGCTTTCTCGGGTGGTGGCTTTTAAGTGCTTTTATAATACCGTTGTTTTTTACCGTACCGTATTATTTGCAGAGCGTTTCCGAATTCAAAAAAGCAAACGGGATGTCGGCAAAACATCCCGTTAAAAATATTGAATATGAGTTATAAAAGACTTGCCGCCGCTTTGTCGAGGTATATTTCGACATCATGGTGAAACTGCAATATTGAAACAGGGCAGACGGGCGTAACATCACCGTTTACAAGGGCAGTGATTGCGTCAGCCTTTTCAATGCCCGTTGCAATAAGTATTATTTTTTTAGCCTTCATTATGGAGCCTACGCCCATAGTAAGAGCCTCGGTAGGCATAGGGTTTTCGTTAAAATACTTCTTGTTTGCGTTTATGGTCGACTGGGTAAGCTTGACCTTAAAAGAGCCTTTTGAAAAGCAGATTGACGGCTCGTTAAAGCCTATATGACCGTTTCTGCCTACTCCGAGAAGCTGAATGTCAACTCCTGCCTTGTCAAGCATTTCGTCATATTTTTTACATTCCTTTTCGGTGTCCTTTGCATTGCCGTTTAAGAAATGCACATTTTTTTCTTTAATGTCCGTGTGGTCAAAAAACTCCGTGTGCATAAAGCTGTAATAGCTGTTTTTGTCTGATTTCGGAAGCTTTACATATTCGTCAAGGTTATAGGTGCTGACATCCTTCAGGGAAACCCTGCCTTTCTGACACTCTTTACAAATATATTTGTATGTAGGAATAGGCGAAGCACCCGTAGCAAGTCCCAATGTAATGTTTGGCTTTTCATTTATTGCGTCAACAAAAAGCTTTCCGACAGCTTTGCCTATTTCTCTTGCATTGTCCATAATAATTATTTTCATTTTAGCACTTCCGTTTATGTAAGGTTTATCACATTCTACCATAATATGCAAAAAATTCAATATTCTTTTGGAATTTATTAAAAAATATGTTATATTATCATTA
>ONBD01000090.1 GCA_900315985.1 uncultured Eubacteriales bacterium
AATTTTTTAATTGACATTTTAAAAAGTTAGTGATAATATATGTAGGCACAAATGAATATGCGCTGCTAGCTCAGCTGGATAGAGTGTTTGGCTACGAACCAAAAGGTCAGGGGTTCGAATCCCTTGCAGCGCGCCAAAAAAGAGATGTGGTACAAAGTGCCATATCTCTTTTTTTGTTTGTAGAGATTCAGACAAGGAATTCGAACCTCGTCCATCTTTTGCGTATGCAAAAGGGACATAAAATAAAATATTCTCGCAGGCGAGAGCCTGCGAGTCCCTTGCAGCGCGCCATTAAAACGGATACGGCTTTTGCTGTATCCGTTTTAATAATGTATTGATAGAGGGATTCGAACAAGGAAGGAGCGAGCAAAGCGAGCGGAAGAAAACAGTCCGGGGGACTGTTTTCGCTGACGGGGGCAACGAGTGCGAAGCACGAGGCGAAGGCGGCGTTGCCGCCGAAAAAATCCCTTGCTTTAATATTCATTGCATACTTGCCTGCAATTAAAGCGAATGACTGTCTGGTACCGAATGCGGAGCATTGGGGTCGGCAATACTCTATCCCTGCCGTTTTAATTTCTTTTCACACAAATAATTACATTGTAAAACTAAAAAAAATATGTTAAAGTTATAATGTATATATATGCAGAAAATTCTGCCTGCGTTTTTTGGAGGTTATTATGAAATTGGCGGTAATAGGCGGCGGCGGAGTGCGCTCAATGTTTCTTGCTAAAAGTCTTGCACAAAGGGCGGCGGAGCTTGGAATTACAACCCTCGCTTTTATGGACAATGACGAGGTAAAGCTTAACATCTACGGCAAAATGGCAAGGAAAACTGCACTTTATATAAATCCTGACATTGATTTTCAGCTCACAACAGATGCAAAAGAGGCTGTGAGAGACGCTGATTATGTAATAACAACCATCCGTGAGGGCGGCGACGAAATGAGAGTGCGTGATGAGAGAATTGCGCTTTCTCTCGGCGTACTCGGTCAGGAAACCACGGGTGCGGCAGGCTTTTCCTTTGCCCTGAGAAGCGTAAATGTGCTTGCCGAATACTGCGAGCTTATCAAAAAATATGCAAAGCCAGGCTGTAAAGTGTTTAACTTTACAAACCCCGCAGGCGTTGTAAGTCAGACACTTCGTGATATGGGCTACGCATTCACCTACGGCATATGCGATGCGCCCAGCGGAATGCTCAATTCCTTTGCAAAGCTCTATGATGCTCCCGAAGGCTCGGTCAAGGGCGAGGTTTACGGACTTAATCATCTGTCGTATTTCAAATCAATCACCCTTGACGGCAAAGAGATTATGCCCGAGCTTATAGAAAATGATGAAGCCTACGAAAAAACCGATATGCGCTACTTTGAAAAGGATTTGTTAAGAGAAAGAAAGTGCGTTTTAAACGAATATCTGTACTATTTTTATTACAGGGAAAAGGCTCTGAATAACATACTCAACGCCGAAAAAACGAGAGGCGAGCAGATTTGCGAAATCAATAAAAATATGACCGAGGAATTAAAGGGCATTGATATTGAAAACGATTTTGACTCTGCTTTGGCTGTATTTGAAAAATGGTACGGCATAAGAGAAAATAACTATATGGCAAGCGAAACGGGCATCAAGAGAAAAGCTCCGTGGAAATTTGACATCAATTCAAAGGATTCGGGCGGCTATGCAGGTGTGGCGCTTAAATTCATTGAAATTGCACGCAGTAAAAAGTCCGACAGTATGATTCTGTGCGTGCCTAATAACGGCGCAATTAAAGAGCTTGAAAACGGTGATGTTGTTGAAATTACCTGCGACATTACCGAAAACGGAGCTGTACCGCATAAATTCACAGACCTTGACGAACAGAATATTGAACTTATAAGACGGGTTAAAATCTACGAGCGTCTTGCCTCAAAGGCTATAAGGGAAAAGTCCGTGCAGGCGGCGGTTGAGGCTCTGGCCTTGCATCCGCTTGTGAATTCTTATTCGCTGGCAAAGGAGTTAGTTAAAAATTATCTAATCTTAAATAAAAACTATACAGAGGGTTGGAAGTAATATGTCATTTATTACAGGCGCAGGCGCAACCAATGTTGATTTACTCTATACGGGTATGCCGAGAATACCCGATGTCGGCGAGGAAATTTATTCCGAAGGGTTTGAATTGCAGCTCGGCGGCGGATTGCCCGCTACGCTTATAAATTTAGGCAGACTCGGTATTCCCGCTAAAATCGCAACAGAGCTCGGGAACGATATTTTTTCCGAATTTGCAAAAAAGAAATTTGCAGAAAATAAGGTAAGCCCCGTAAATCTTTACAAAGGCGAGGGCATACCCGTAAATATCACATCTGCAATTATTTTAAAGGATGACCGCAGCTTTATAACCTACGGCAAGGGCAGTATTGACTCTGACAGCGAGGCGCTTGACAGCTTCTATAATCTTGCACACGGCTCTAAAATTACACTTATGCAACCCGGAAACTTTTTAGAGGTTTACCGTAAGCTTCACGCAGAGGGTACAATTCTTGTGCTTGACACGGGCTGGGACGATGAGCTTTCCGTTGAAAAATATAAGGATTATCTTGACATTGCAGATTACTATACGCCCAACAAAAAAGAGGCGCTTAAAATTACGGGCACAAACAGGGCATATGATGCTTTGAAGGTGCTCGGCAAATTCTTTGAAAAGCCGATTGTCAAGCTTGACAAGGACGGCGTTATAGGCGTTCAGAACGGCAGACAGGTCTTTGTAAACAGCGTTGAGCGCTTTAAAAATGTTGACTCAACGGGCGCAGGCGACGCATTTCTTGCAGGCTTTTCATACGGACTTTTCAAGGACTGTCCGTTTGAGGACTGTCTTTTGTACGGCAATATTACGGGCGGCAAATGCGTAACAAAGGCTGGCGCACTTTCGGCTTTCGTTACAGAGGAAGAATTGCTCACTATAGCAAAAGAAGAGCGCAGCTTTACGGAGGAATAAGTCTTGATTAAAAATATAGTTTTTGATTTGGGCAATGTGCTGGTGGATTTTAATCCGCAGGCTTACCTTAAAAGCTTAGGCTATGCTGACGCAGAAATTCAGCCGCTTATTGATATTATTTACGGTGATTACTGGAACAAATATGACCGTGGCGACTACAAAACCGTGGCGGATTTACGCATTGCGCTTTGCAAAAAATACCCGAAATACGGCAATGACTTTTTTAAAATTCTTCAGCCCGACTGGGTGAAAATTCACACCGTCAGGGAGGACACCGCAGAGTATCTTTCGCTTCTTAAAGCAAGGGGATATAAAATTTATATTCTCTCAAACCTCGCCTATGAAAGCTACGGCTTTATTCAGAAGCTTGAATTCTTCAAAAAAACTGACGGCGGAGTTTTTTCGTATCTTGAAAGGCACTGCAAGCCCGAGGAGGAAATTTACCGCATTTTTCTTGAAAGGTATTCGCTCAATCCCGACGAAACGGTATTTCTCGACGATAAGCCCGAGAATATAGAGGCGGCAGAAAAATTCGGAATTCACGGCATAGTTTTTACCGATTTTTCAAGTGCAAAAAAGCAGCTTGAAGAAAAGCTTAATTTGTCTATATAAATTTTTTGGAGGTTAATATGTTTGATGTTGAAAAAATAACAAAGGAATGTGTCGAATGGGTGCGTGATTTCTTTGAAAATAACGGCAGGGACTGCAACGCAGTTGTAGGCATTTCCGGCGGCAAGGACAGCTCCGTTGCGGCAGCGGTCTGCGTCGAAGCACTTGGCAGGGACAGGGTTATAGGCGTGCTTATGCCCTGCGGCGAGCAGCACGATATTGATATGGCAAGGCTGCTTGTAAACCACCTCGGAATTGAGAATTACACGGTAAATATAAAGGACGCTGTTGACGGCATAACAAACAGCATCCCGTTTGAATTAAGCAGACAAAGCACTATAAACCTGCCTGCAAGAATAAGAATGTCAACGCTCTATGCGGTTTCACAAAGCAGAAACGGCAGGGTAGTCAACACCTGCAATCTTTCTGAGGATTGGGTAGGCTATGCCACCCGTTACGGCGATGCGGCAGGCGATTTCAGTCCGCTGAGCCATCTCACCGTGCAGGAGGTTAAGGCTGTCGGCAGGTATTTAGGCTTACCCGAAATCCTTGTTGAAAAACCGCCCATTGACGGCTTAAGCGGCAAGACGGATGAGGACAACCTCGGCTTTACCTATGCCGAGCTTGACAGGTATATACGCACGGGTGAAATTGACGACCCCGAAAAGAAGCAGAAAATAGATAAGCTCCATAAGCAGAATTTGTTTAAATTACAGCTTATGCCCAGCTTCAACCCCAATTTAAAAACAGCGATAGAATAATGCAAATCGGAGTTTGGCGAGGTCTTTGCATACTCGGTCTGAAATGAGTCCGTAGGGCGGGGGTTTACTCCCGCCGATAATTTGCAGTTAATTTAATACGGGCGATTCGTGAATCGCCCCTACATTAAAATTTGGTTGTAGGGCGGGGTGCCCACACCCCGCCGCCAAGCTATGCGGTAAACTAAATTTACGCCATAAATTCCCAAAATCAACGACCTCGACAAACTCAAATTTATAGCGACAGCGTTACTGATAATAAAAAAACGGAGAAAAAATATGCACAGAATTATGTTCGTCTGCCACGGCAATATCTGCCGCAGTCCCATGGCAGAGTTCGTTATGAAAAAGCTTGTCAGGGACAAAGGTCTTGAAAATGAATTTTATATAGCCTCTGCTGCAACTCATACCGATGAAATATGGAACGGCGTGGGCAACACGATTTACCCGCCTGCAAAGGAGGAGTTATATAAAAACAACATTCCCTTTGACAAATCCAAACGGGCAACGCTTTTAAGAAAAGACGATTATGACAAGTATGACCTTTTTGTGTGTATGGATGAGGAAAACATACGCTCAATGAACAGAATTTTCGGCTCTGATAACGCCAAAAAGTGCGTAAAGCTTTTAAACTTTACAAGCAGAGACGGAAATGTCTCAGACCCTTGGTACACAAGGGATTTCAGGCAGGCCTTTGATGATATTTATGAAGGCTGCACCTGTCTTTTAAATAATGTTTGTAACAATTAAATACAAATAAAAAAACGG
>ONBD01000076.1 GCA_900315985.1 uncultured Eubacteriales bacterium
CCGTCATACCCTGTCGGCACGGCTGACGACATTACAAAGATGATTGCAGATTTCGTACCCGTTGCAAGGGCTGTAATAGGTGTTCAGAATCTTAAAATAATCACCTTCGGTCCCCGCCCGCAGGACTTCTTCGCCTGCAATGCACCGATTAAAGGCTTGTACGAAATAGGTGTTGAAATTGAGGAAAACTCTGAGCTTGACCTGCTTGTTTCATACAAGGCTCACGCAAACGATGAGCGCATACCCTCTGTTTGCGAGGATATGGCAAACGAGCTCGGCGTTAAGGGTAACAAGTACCCCGATATGCTTCCGAGAATGGCGCAGTTCGAGCTGACTCTGCTTGACTGGGCTGAAAATCACAAGGGCGCAAGGCAGTACGTCGCATTCGCAGACAAATGCTGGCCTGCTTTCCCCGAGCAGTTCGGTTTTGAGCCTTGCTATGTAAATTCAAGACTTGCGTCAAGAGGAATCCCCGTTTCGTGCGAGGTTGACATTTACGGCGCACTTTCGGAGTACATAGGTGCTTGCGTTTCGGCTGACGCTGTAACTCTGCTTGATATAAACAATTCTGTTCCCGCTTCGCTTTATGAAAAGGAGATTAAGGGCAAGTCAGATTACAAGCTGACAGACACATTTATGGCATTCCATTGCGGTAACACACCGAGCTGTAAAATGTGCGCTGACAGAGCCGTAAAATACCAGCTTATTCAGCACAGGCTTCTTGAGCCTGCAGGCAGCGAGCCCGACTTCACAAGAGGCACGCTTGAGGGCGACATAGCCGCAGGTGAAATTACATTTTACCGTTTACAGTGCGACAGCGAGGGCGTTCTTCGCTCGTACATCGCCGAGGGCGAGGTGCTTGATGTTCCGACAGGCTCCTTCGGCGGCATAGGCATTTTTGCAATTCCCGAAATGGGCAGATTTTACCGACATGTGCTTATAGAGAAGCATTTCCCGCACCACGGCGCAGTTGCGTTCGGTCATTACGGCAAGGCTCTTTATGAGGTGTTCCGTTACCTCGGCATTGGCGATATTGCATATAATCAGCCGAAGGCTCTGCCCTACCCGACTGAAAACCCGTTTGAATAAGCCTTAAAAAATTTAAAGCAGGATTGAAATTTACTTCAATCCTGCTTTTTTATATTTGTGTGTTTTCTGTTTATGCGTTCATTGCTCTGTCAATATAATACATATCAAAAGCATCAACTGCACCGTCATAATTCCAGTCTGCGAAATAGCAGCCGTCAGTTTCGGCAAATTCAGGTGAAACGCCTGCAAGGTAGTTGTGAACCATAGCGTAGTCCTCAATTGTAATGCTGTCATTCACATCTGCGTCGCCTGCCTGCTTGGTAGCTATCACATTAAATTCACCTGTATGATCGGAGCTGTATAACTTAAATGCCAGAACATAAGTCATACCCTTTTCAAGTCTATAGTGAATTCTGAAATTATTACCCTCAACACCGCCGTCGTCGTTAGAAGTGATTTGCTTTGACATATTGGCATTATAAATTCGTGCGTATGTGTCTAAGCCGCCTGTGCTTTGGAAATCATAGTAGCCCGTTGCGGCAGGTGAGAACTTGTAGTATGCAATGTCGCCGCCGTTTTCTATATTTACGCTGAAAGCTTCGTTAAGAGGTACTTCGTCATAGCCTAAGTCCTCAACAACTACGGTACAAACCGCTGTAAATCCGCTTTCAGAGATTGCCGTCAGCGTACAGGAGCCGGGCTTGTTTGTCTGAATTTTTTTGCTCTCCACAACCGAAGCCACGGTTTCGTCAGAGGAGGAAAGCGTATAGCTTTCAAGTCCTGCTGACCACGGCACGGGGAAAACCACAGGCTCAACCACAAGACCCAGTGTATAGTTCAGGGTAGGACCTTCTTTAAAGGTTACTCCCGTCTGCTCTGTTGTTTTAGAGCACATAAAGGAATATGTTCCCAGTTCGTTAGCCGTTCTGTTGTAATATTGAATACGGACATAATATGTTCCCGGGTCTAAATCCACATAATTGTAAGGATATTCACTGTCTCTCATTGAAACAAGCGCATTGCCCTGCTCGTTATAAACAGTCGCCGCCAAACGGCTCCTGTTCTCAGAACGCTCTGTATAACCGAATTTGTAAGTTCCTGCTTCCGCTATATCTATTTTGTAATAGAAATAATCATCTCCGGCCTCAAATACAACCTGTGCGGGAGTGTCGACAGTCATTACAGGGTTGTCAATAACGGTAACCGTGATTGCAGTGCTTGCGCCGCCCTTAGCCGTTGCTGTTATAGTGGCCGTGCCGACATTTTTAGCGAAAATATAATAATAACTATCGCCGCCTCTTTCGGCAAGCTCAACTGCATTGCTGTCGTTGGTAGTAAAATCAATAAACTGGTCACTCTCTAAAGAATTATTGGATACATAAAGTGCCAATCTTTCGGACTTATAAACCGTAAGCTCCGTACCGTCCTGAAACTCAATCTGCTCCGGTCCGTGCGACTCAATAAGCTTTATTTTGTAGCTTCCCGTACTGGTAGAGTAAGACCTTACAGCATAAAAATATGTAACGCCTGCTTTAAGCTTGTAATTCAGCCAGAAATTCGGCCTGCCTGCAAGGTCAGAGTCGTCGCTTGTTGTCATATAATTGCCCGACGCTTTGTAAATATAGCCATACGGGTCGCAGTCCTCTTTATTATCAAAGGAATATAACGAATAGTAACCGTCGGTTTCAGGCACAAACGAAAAATAATGCATCTCGCCCGCATTGGCAATAGTTACATCTTTTTCTTCGTTAAGGGCTATAGCCGTTGCCTGTGTTACATTAAAGTCTATGCTGTCTGTAAGACCGCTGATTTTGTCGGTAAGTGTAATTGTTACACTGCCCGCAGCGTAGAAATACACTCTGCCGGCATTGGTAACCTTTGCAATACTGCTGTCAGACGAGCTCCAGACAAGATCAACCTTGGGACCCGATGTATAGCTTGCACTCAGTGTAACATTTCTGCCTGCCAAAACATCATTTGACTCACTGAAGCGGATTGCAAGCGAGCTGATAACCTCGCCGCTTGCATCTTCAAGCTTAACGCTGTAACCGCTTCCCAATGACATATTGTGGTTGTAGTTTGTGCACAAGAAATAGTAAACCTTGTCCTTTTCCATATAAATCGAGCCTGTATCAAAATTGCGTGTACCGTTGGCGTCGTCAAAATAGCCGTAAATATTCGCCCCGTATTTATTGCAAACTTCGCAATACGGGTCTATATTTGCTTCATTATATGAATACAATTTATAGTAACCGCTGCTCTGAGGAACGAATCTGAAATAAGTGCCTCCGGTTTCATCAAAGCTTACATTCTTTTCACCGTTAACGGCTATGTCCTCACTTGCAACGCTGACAGTCTCAAAGTTATATCCGTTAGCCGTGGCAAAGGTCTGAGCATATGACCCCGCAATGCCTTCTATAGTCTCCAGAGCAGTAGTGCCCAAAAATGCTGCGGCGTTGATTGAGGTTACGCTGTCGGGTATTAAAATATTTTTAAGAGCCGGGCAGTCGGCAAAAACTCCGTTGCCTATCGCCGTTACGCCGTCGTACAATTCAACGGTGGTAAGAGAAGTGCAGCCCTTAAAGCAGTTTGTACCCATAGAGCAGACGCCTTCAAAGGTTACACTGTAAAGACCTGTACAGTTAAGGAATGCGCCGTAGCCCAATGAGGTTATGTTTGCAGGAACGGTAATGCTTGTAAGCGAAGAGCAACCGCTGAAAGCGTAATTCTCAACCTTGGTTACGGTTTCGGGTATGTTTACATATGTCATCTTAGTATAGCCTGTAAACGCCCTTACGCCGATAGCGGTAACCATATAGCCGTCAATGTCTGCCGGCACGGTAACATTAGTATCATTGCCAAGATACGCCTTGGTGTTTCCGCCCGAAGCAATGGTTACTGTTCCGTCATTATTTTTGGTGTACATCCACTGCCCGTCAGAGCTTGTGTATGCCGTGCCTGCGGCAGTGCTGCTGACTGCTGTCAGAGGCAAAGCCGTAACCGCCATAACAAATGTCAGTATAATGCTTAGTAACTTTTTGCTTTTTTTCATAATTACCCTCCTTAATTCAGAGTATAATACATCAATGATATTATAACATACTAAAAAAAATAATCAACATTTTTATTGTTTTTGCCTTTAATTTAAAAAGCAGGATTGAGCCGCTGTCAATCCTGCCATCAAAATATTATTAAAATTAAGCCGTTATTCAACTATGGCTTTGTTTGAAACAATAAAGGTAATTCTCTCCTCAAATGACGGTCCGCCGTGGCTTTTGTTTATTCCGCCGTGGTCAGTGGTAATAAGTATAAGCCAGTCCTCGCTGTCATAAGCAGGTCTTGCCTTAATAGCGTCAATAAAGTCTGCGCCTGCGGCGTCAGCGTTGCGGAAGGCGTTTACATATTTCGGATTCTGAAGCGAAAAGCCCGTACCGTGACCGTTGTGGTCGGTATATTCGAGAGTGAGGAAAATAAAGTCAGAGCAATTTTCGCTGTTCAAATCCGCAAGCACATTTTTTGCTGTGCCTGTATCGTTTAAAGCACGCTTGAAATTTGCATTTATGTTATTTGCCTCTATATAATTTTTTTCATTTATGTAGGTTGCGGTTTTCTTTGAAAAATGTCCTGCCCACGAAACATAGAATGCGCTGCTGTCAATAACCTTGTCCTCAACAAGACTTAAAAGCAGAGTTCTCGGCTCTATCTCTTTAGGCTTGCCGTTGCCGTAAATCTTATGTGTGTCTGCCCATACGCCTGTAAGCATTGAGCCCCAGCCGGGCGCCGTCGAGGTGTCCTGAATATTCTTCGCAGGGTAATTCACGCCGCCGCAATATGAGAATACAGCTTCGCCGCCGTCATTGAGAAGCGTGTTTACAGCACTCTTTTTTGAATTTGCAAGTAAACGGAAATTGTCAACCCTGCACCCGTCATAGCCTATAACAATTGCTTTTTTCTCAGTCTTGCCCTCGGGAAGAGGCGCATTGAAATGCTCGGTTATAAGCTTATAAATCTCAGTCTGCGGTACGGCAGTCTGCCAGGTGTTTTTCATCATATCAAGGCTCTGAAGAGAGGCTTCGTAATCCATTTCTTCAATTTTACCGTCGCCCTCTACCGCCCATTTTTTAGGCTGCGGATTGAGATATGACATAACCGAAAATGTTATAACAGCGGCTGCAACCGCAATTACTGCGCATATTATAAGCGCTTTTGCCCATTTTTTCATAATTTAACCACCCTTTCAATGCTTAATTATAACATCTTTTCTGAAATTTTCAACAGCAAAAGAAATCCGAACAGTCTTGCGGCAGATAATTTGTTGTGATAAAATAAAACCGATATCTCCCATAGATGAATTGTCAGGCGGTGAAATTATGAAAAATATTCTCAGGAAAACAGGGAAAATTATTGGTATTGCGTTTGCGTGCATTGTAGCTTTTCTTGCACTGCTGTGCATAATCACACTTATATGGGGCGCAGTTCAGCGTTTAAAGGGAAATGTGTATAATATGCTTCCCGAAACGCCGTCAGATTTCAAGCCCGAAATCCGTCTTGTTGTGTTTACCGACACTCACAAAGAAAACGAAAATGTTGCAGACGCTATTGATACGGCTTATGCTCTGTTTGACAATGACGAAGCCTACAAGGGCGTTGACGGATTTTTCTGTCTGGGCGATATTTCGAGCATAGGCGGCCGCAAAGATTACACCGCATACAAGGAAGCCCTCGACGGGCAGTGGATGTACACCAAAAATTTCATTGACGATTACTATGTGATTGACGGCGACAGCACAGCAGATTTCAGAATTGGCAGCGACACGCTTGAAACGGGCAAAAGCTATACCGTAACCGTGCGTGCGGAAAGCGCTTATCATCTGTATTCAGAGCCTGTTGAGCTTCAGTTTACGGCAGAGTAAAATAAATTGACATATAACAGCAAAAAGTCCGATAAAATCGGACTTTTTTGTTAATTTATTGTTGATTTTAACCAAATTGTAATATATAATAAACTCATATATTAGTAAAAAGAGGCACTTGGATACAAGAAACAGCGCAACAGTCGTCCGTGCTGATAATATCGTTTTGCAAAACGCATCTGCCGTACAAAAAAACGGCAATGCATAATTAAAACGCAAATAAAGTGCCTGCAGGTAGAAAAGATCGGTTAAAGCCGAGCTTCTTGACTTGCGGATTTTCATCCCACAGGTTTTGCGCTGATCGATCTGACCGCCTATCACAACGAATATCTCGGCAAACGGCATCTGAAAGATGAACTCGGCGTAAGATTCCCCCAGGCACATTCTTTTTTATATCGGGGTGATGTGTTTTTATTCTTACACGGAAAAACAGATTCCAATGATTTTTCTGTGTTGGCGGAGGAATTCCAATTAAGAGTGGTGATATCGGACGGGATTGACGACCTGTTTGAATTGCCCGCCCTCTATCGCACAGCGCGCGAAGCGCTGGAGCTGATGACGGATCGCCGCTTTTACGGCGGAAATGTCTGCACGGTGGCGCAACTCCGCACGCCGCTTCTGCTGAAAGAATTGGAGGGGCGAAGCGACTTGATTGCAAAAGAAATCCGGGAGCTTGCCGCACACGATAAAAAAAAGGACACACAGTATTGCGAAACGCTTTATCATTATCTGACCTGCTGCCGATCTCTGAAGAAGACCTGCGATGCCCTTTTTACCCATCGAAATACGGTGCTTTACCGT
>ONBD01000082.1 GCA_900315985.1 uncultured Eubacteriales bacterium
CTTGCGAGAAGAGGGCATCGAGGTAGTTCTTCTCAATAGCAACCCTGCTACAATTATGACGGATGATGACGTTGCGGATAAGGTTTATATTCAGCCGTTGAATGTGAATTCGCTTGAATACATCATTGAGCGTGAACGCCCTGACGGGATTTTGGCTGCAATTGGCGGTCAAACGGGCTTGAACTTGGTTACAGAGGCTTGCAATGATGGCATTTTGGACAAATACAACGTTCGTGTTTTGGGAACATCGATTGATGCGATTCGAAAGGCTGAGGATAGAAAAAGTTTTAAAGATTTAATGTCGGAAATCGGCGAACCCATTGCAAAGAGTGAGATTGTGGACAATCTTGATGATGCAGTAAAATTTGTCCAAAAAATTGGTTATCCGATTGTAATCCGCCCTGCATATACTCTTGCAGGCACTGGTGGTGGAATTGCACACGACGAGGACGAACTCAAATCGGTCGTTTATCAGGGACTTACTGCAAGCCCGATAAGTCAAGTGCTGCTTGAAGAATCGCTCCTTGGCGACAAGGAAATCGAATTTGAGGTCATGAGGGATTCGAACGACACTGCAATCACGGTTTGTTCTATGGAAAACGTTGACCCTGTTGGAATTCACACGGGAGACAGCATTGTTGTTGCACCTGCACAGACTTTGACAGACAAGGATTATCAAAAACTCCGCTCGGCATCATTGAAAATTATTCGTGCATTAAAAATTGAAGGCGGTTGCAACGTCCAGTTTTCATTTAACCCTAAAACAAAGAAATATGTGGTCATTGAGGTAAATCCGAGGGTTAGTCGTTCGTCGGCACTTGCTTCGAAAGCGGCTGGTTATCCGATTGCAAAAGTTACGGCGAAAATTGCTATCGGCTTGCAATTACACGAAATTTTGAATTACGTTACGGGCAAAACGAAGGCGTCGTTTGAGCCTACGCTTGATTATGTCGTTGTGAAAATTCCGAAGTGGCCATTTGACAAATTTGGTTACGCTGATAGAAAATTGGGTACGCAAATGAAGGCTACGGGCGAGGTTATGGGCATAGGCTCAACACTCGACGAGTGCTTCTTAAAATCAATCCGTTCGCTTGAAACAGGCGTCTGCCATGTTCATCTTGCAAAATTTGACGGTATGAGCGAAGCAGAATTGCTTGATTACATAAAGGAGTTCAAGGCAGACAACATTTACGCTATCGCACAGCTTATAAGACTCGGCACATCAATAGAAAAGCTTCACGAGGTTACAATGATTACCGAGCTTTTCCTCGAATGCATAAAGAGGATTGTAGATAAAGAAAACGAGCTTAAATCTAAGCCCCAAGATATTGCTGTACTTAAAGAAGCAAAGAAAATGGGCTTCTCGGATGAGTATATTGCTAAGCTCTGGAACACCGACGAAATCTCAGTCTACAATCTTCGTAAGCAGAACGGAATTATTCCGATTTTCAAGATGGTTGACACGCTTCACACGGGCAAATATATTGCATATCTTTATTCTTCATATACGGGCGAAAACGCTTCAAGACTTACAGACAAGAAAAAGATCATAGTTCTCGGCGCAGGTCCTATCCGTATAGGTCAGGGTGTTGAATTTGACTACTCAACAGTTCATGCAGTACAGACCATCAAGCGTGCAGGCTATGAAGCTATTATCATTAACAACAACCCCGAAACAGTTTCAACAGACTATACCACTGCGGACAAGCTCTATTTTGAGCCGCTTACGCCCGAAGATGTTATGGCAATTATTGACTTTGAAAAGCCTGAGGGTGTTATAGCGTCACTCGGCGGTCAGACTGCCATAAACCTTGCACAGCCGCTTATGGACAGAGGCGTTAAGATTATCGGTACTGACTGCGAGGCTATTGAAAAGGCTGAAAACAGAGACAGCTTTGAAAAGATACTGCTTGACTTAAACATCCCACAGCCGAAGGGTCAGGCTGTTACAAAAATCGAGGACGGTGTTAAAGCCGCAGAGGAAATCGGCTACCCCGTGCTTGTCCGCCCCTCCTTTGTTTTAGGCGGCAGAGCAATGCAGATTGTCGCAAACGAAGAACAGTTAAGACACTATCTTAAAACAGCAGTTGAAATTGATGTTGACAAGCCCGTACTTGTTGACAAATACATTCAGGGTAAAGAGGTTGAGGTTGACGCTATATGCGACGGCAGAGATGTGTTTGTACCCGGCATTATGGAGCTTGTTGAAAGAACAGGTATTCACTCGGGCGACTCAATAAGCGTTTACCCGTCATACAGCATTTCAAACAAGGTTAAGGGCATAATTCTTCAGTATGCCAAGAAGCTTGGCTTGGGAATCGGAATTGTAGGACTTTACAATATTCAGTTTATAGTAGATAAAGACGAAAATGTATACATTATTGAGGTAAATCCCCGTTCTTCAAGAACCGTTCCCTTCCTCTCAAAATCGACAGGTTATTCACTTGCAGATATTGCAACAGAGGTTATTCTCGGCAAAACTTTAAAGGAACAGGGAATATTTGACCTTTACCCCGAAGAGAAAAAGCGTTATTATGTAAAGGTACCGGTATTCTCATTCAATAAGATTAAGGGACTTGACGCATATCTTTCACCTGAAATGAAATCAACAGGCGAAGCTATAGGCTATGACAACAAGCTTAACCGTGCGCTTTACAAGGCACTTCAGGCAGGCGGCACTCACCTGCAGAATTACGGTACGGTATTTGTAACCGTTGCCGACAAGGACAAGGAAGAAGCCTTACCGCTTATCCGCCGTTTCTATAACCTCGGATTTAACATACAGGCAACAAGCGGTACTGCAGAATTCTTAAAGAAAAACGGCATAAGAACGCATGTACTTAAAAAGATAAGCGAAGACCCCGACGAAATTCCGGACGCAATCAGACAGGGCTATATAGCATATCTTATAAACACCCGTGACATAGGCGCATCTGCTCCTGAAAGCGACGGCGTTCAGATAAGACAGCTTGCAACGGAAAATAATACGACAATATTCACTTCTCTTGACACCGTAAGAGTCCTTCTTGACATACTTGAGGAAACCACGCTTACAATTTCAACAATTGACTCATAAAGATTATTATGAAAGACTGTATTTTTACAATTAAATCAAATGAGCTTATAGCTGAAAATGTTTATAAACTTATATTGCAGGGTGATACAGACGGTATTACGAACTGCGGTCAGTTTGTAAATATTAAGCTTGACGGCTTTTATCTGCGCAGACCTATATCCGTTTGTGATTTGCAGGGTGATTTGCTTACGCTTATTTACAAGGTCGTAGGCAAAGGCACAGAAGCTTTAAGCAAAATGGAAGCTTGCGAAACACTCACAATACTTACAGGTTTAGGCAACGGATATGACCTTGAAAAATCCGGCGGCGCCCCCCTGCTTATAGGCGGCGGTGTCGGAGTGCCTCCGTTGTATCTGCTTGCAAAAAAGCTGATTGCAAAAGGCTGTACTGTAAGTGTAATTCTCGGTTTTAACACTGAAAAAGAGGTTTTTCTTGAAGAAGAATTTAAAAAGCTTGGCTGTAATACAGTTGTTACAACCGTTGACGGCAGTTACGGTATAAAAGGCTTTGTTACAGACGCTTTACCCGAAGATTACAGCTATTTTTACACCTGCGGTCCCGAGCCTATGCTCAAAGCTGTATATAAAAGCACCGGAACATCGGGTCAGTTCAGCTTTGAAGAGCGAATGGGCTGCGGATTCGGCGCCTGTATGGGATGCAGCTGTAAAACCGTAACAGGCTATAAGCGTATCTGCAAAGACGGTCCTGTACTCGAAAAGGAGGAAATACTATGGGAAGACTAAGCGTAAATTTATGCGGTATTGAGTTAGAAAACCCTGTAATTCCTGCATCGGGCACTTTTGGATTCGGATATGAATTTGCAGAAATATATGATATAAACATACTCGGCACATTTTCCTTTAAAGGTACAACAAAAGATGCCCGCTTCGGCAATCCCACACCGAGAATTGCAGAGTGTACCGCAGGTATGATTAATGCAGTAGGATTGCAAAATCCCGGAGTTGATAAAGTAATTGCCGAAGAATTACCAAAGCTTAAAAAGGTATTTCACAAGCCGGTAATGGCAAATGTGAGTGGATTTTCTGTTGAAGATTATGCCTACACCTGCGAAAAGCTCGACAAAGAAGAGCAGGTCGGATGGCTTGAGGTCAATGTCAGCTGTCCTAATGTTCACGGCGGCGGAATGAGCTTCGGCACAAGTCCGAAAGCAGCCGCAGAGGTAGTATCTGCTGTTAAAGCAGTTACATCAAAGCCTGTAATTATAAAGCTTTCACCGAATGTTACCGATATTGCGGCTATTGCAAAGGAATGTGAAGCTGCGGGTGCTGACGGCATAAGCCTTATAAATACTCTTCTCGGTATGAGAATTGATTTAAAGACTAAAAAGCCTGTCATAGCTAATAAAATGGGCGGCTTTTCCGGACCTGCAATATTCCCCGTAGCTTTGAGAATGGTTTATCAGGTAGCTAATGCAGTAAATGTACCCGTTATCGGTATGGGCGGCGTAAGCTCGGCGGAGGATGTTATTGAAATGATGCTTGCAGGCGCAACGGCAGTAGAGGTTGGTGCAGCTAACCTTGTTAATCCCACTGCCTGCAAAGAAATAATTGAAACATTACCTGAAATAATGGACAAATACAGAATTGATAATTTAAGCGATATAATCGGAGGTGCATTATAATGGGCAGAGATGTTATTGTTGCCTGCGATTTTGCAAGCAAGGAAGATACATTGAACTTTCTTGACAAATTCACCGACAAAAAGCCTTTTGTCAAAATCGGAATGGAGCTTTTCTATGCGGAAGGTCCCGACATTGTAAAAGAAATCAAATCAAGAGGTCATAAAATCTTTCTTGATTTGAAATTGCACGACATTCCCAATACCGTCAAAAAGGCTATGGCTGTTTTATCAAGACTTGATGTTGATATCTGTAACCTACATGCGGCAGGCGCAACCGATATGATGAAAGCTGCGCTTGAAGGTTTGACGAGAGCTGACGGCTCAAGACCTCTTCTTATAGCGGTTACACAGCTGACCTCTACAGACCAGACTTCAATGGAAAGAGATTTGCTTATAAAAGAGCCTATCGACAAGGTTGTAATGCATTATGCGCTCACAGCAAAAAATGCAGGACTTGACGGTGTTGTCTGCTCCCCTCTTGAAGCCCAAAAGGTACACGATACCTGCGGCAAGGAGTTCCTTACGGTTACCCCCGGAGTTCGTTTTGCAGACGGAGATATAGGCGACCAGAAGAGAGTTATGACACCCGAGCAGGCAAAAAAAATCGGCTCTGACTACATTGTAGTAGGCAGACCGATTACTGCGGCAAGCGATCCCGTGGCGGCATATAATCGCTGCTGTGAGGAATTTATTGGATAAAAACAAGGAGTTTAAAATGGAAATTAAAGAGCTTATTGCAAAGGATTTGCTTAAAATCAAAGCAGTATTTTTCAGACCCGAAGAGCCTTTCACATGGGCAAGCGGAATCAAAAGTCCGGTTTACTGCGACAACAGACTTACTCTTACTGCACCTGATGTCAGAAATGATGTTGAAAATGCGCTTGCAGCAGTTATTAAAGAGAATTATCCCGAATGTGAAGTGCTTATGGGTACTTCAACCGCAGGTATCGCTCACGCTGCAATAGTCGGTCATATTATGGGTATGCCTATGGGTTATGTCCGTTCAGGTGCAAAGGATCACGGCAGACAGAATCAGATAGAAGGCAGACTTGAAAAGGGGCAGAAGGTCGTTGTTGTTGAG
The DNA here is from genome assembly GCA_900315985.1 of uncultured Eubacteriales bacterium. Taxonomy (GTDB): domain Bacteria; phylum Bacillota; class Clostridia; order Oscillospirales; family Acutalibacteraceae; genus Fimenecus. The sequence continues at coordinate 5,799 of ONBD01000082.1, forward strand.
GACTTGATTTCAACAGGCGGCTCTGTTTTAGAGGTTGTAAATGTTTTAAGGGATGCGGGCGCTGATGTACTCGGTATTGTATCAATTTTCACATACGGTATGAAAAAAGGAATTGAAAGACTTAAAGAGGCAAATGTAAAGAATATTTCACTTACCAACTTTGATGAAATTGCGGTTGTTGCCGCAAATGAAGGATATATAAAGCAGGAAGATATTAAAAAACTTATTGCTTTCAGAGATAATCCGTCAGATGAAAGCTGGATTGGAGCAGTTTAATGAGAAGCGTTTTAGATGTTCTTGATTTAAGCGTTGAAGAGCTTGACGAGCTTATAAAAACGGCGCTTGATATTATTGACAA
>ONBD01000083.1 GCA_900315985.1 uncultured Eubacteriales bacterium
AAATCTGGGGAATAGCGGCGATTATGCTTTTCTCTGCACCACATTTCAGTACTGGTTCTGTAGGAACAATAGTCTGGGAAGTTGTTGCAATATTCCTTTACAACCTCGGTATGTCATACTTCGGTGCATGGAATATTCTGCTTTATAACATCACGCCGAACATCAAAGAGAGGGATAACCTTATTGCAACCTCAAAATTCTTTGAGCTTTTCGGCACATGGCTTCCCGGGCTTGCTTCAATATTTGTCACTTACCTTCCTAAGCTTTCCGGTGGAAAAATAGGTATGCAGAGTGTTTATTCGGGATTTAATGTCGCTATGGTTTTGATTGCTTCATCAACAGCAATTTACGGCTTCTTTGCAATGCGTGAAAGAGTTCCGCTTGCCTCCCGTGAGCAGATGCAGGAAATCGGAATTATTGAATCCTTCAAAAACGCATTTAAAAATAAGCCTATGCTTATTTCTGTCATTGCAAACTTTTTTAATTCTTTTAAGTCAGTTGGCGGTGCAACCGAACAATTTTTCTGGTTCCATAACACAGGTAAACTTGCTAATCAATTCTTTTCAAGTCTTTTTACAGGAATCCCCAGCTTTATTATTACACCTCTGACCCCTAAGCTTATCAGAAAATTTGGTGCAAGAAGCACTGCAATGGGTGCAGGTATTTTTGGCGGAATTGCTTACACCGTGATGTTTATTATCGGCTATCAGCCATTTGGTATAGATGGTGAGCAATGGCAGGGTACAAACCTTGTGCTTAACCTTGTTTATCTCACACTTATGCTTACAATATGCGGATTGCCCAACAGCATTATCAGAGTTTGTCAAGCTGTTTTGCAAGGTGATGTTTACGATTATTCCGAGTGGAAATACGGTGTAAGAAACGAGGCTCTTGTTCAGACTGTTACAAACTATTTTGGCAAACTCGCAAACACTGTTACAGGATTGCTTTCCGGACTTGTAATAACTGCTGTTGGTTATGTTGCTCATAAGGATGCGTTAGGCAATGTTATTCAGGAAACCAACCCCTCTGTATTAAACGGCTTCTTCGCAGTATTTGCATTGTTGCCTGCATTCGCAAGACTTTTCTTCGGTCTTTCATGGATATTCTTCCCCGTTCACGGCAAATTTAAGGAAACAATGCTTGAAGAGCTTGAACAGAGAAGAGCCGAAAGAGTCAATGATTTAAATGACGGCGACAGCGAAACGGAATAATAATTAAAAACAAACAAAAAACTAACGGGTAGGCATTCGCCTACCCGTTTTGTATTGCTGTTTAATTTATTTTGTATAAACGGCATTGCTGCCCCAAGCGAATGAGCCGCCCGAGGTGCAGGTGAAATGGTACTTTGCAATTCCCAAATCGACCTTTGTCATACTGTGGTCATCAGGTATATTTACGCTTAACTCACCGTTTTTATAGTTGAAATGCGGTTTCTGAGAATTCACTGCAGAGGGAGCTAACACCACAGCTTCTATACCCTCTTTTACCCAATCGGGTATGTCTGTGTCGGCATCAATGCGTGTTTCCCATGCCTTTCTCTTTTTGTGAAGCTGAGCGAGTATGAATTTTTCCTTCATATTCTGCTTCTGATACTTGCCTACTGTCATTACTATGACAATTCTTTCATTTTCGGGACAGCTGAAGCTTTCCTTGTCAAAGGTGCCGCCTACCCAACAGGTGCCAAGCCCCATATCAACCAAATCAAGCAAAAGCGCTTCGCCGTAAAAGCCTGCCTTTTCATCGAGGTGTTCAAGCTCTGCTTTGCCCTTGAACACGATTACAGAGCGCACATTTCTGAACATGCCATAGGTCTTTCTTGCGCTGTCAAATGCCTTGCTGCCGTCCTCAACAAACTGAATGTCAAGACCTGACTGCTCATTATATTTGTTTATAAGGAATTTAATTTTTTCAATTTTTTCGCCGTCAAGACTCTCGCCCGTGTAGCCTCTTACCGAAAAGCGTTTTTCTATGGCATCTCTCATAAATAATCCTCCTTAAAGCTTTAAAAGCATTTTTTTGTGCGGTATGCCGACATCTAAAAATTCGTCTGAAATAATGCTGAAGCCTTCCTTTTCATAAAACCCCGTAGCATAACTCTGCGCCTCAATTAAAATCTGAGATTTTCCCATTCTCTCCCTGACAGCTTTTATGCCCTCTTTTACAACCTGCAAGCCGTAGCCCTTACCCCTTTCGGTAGTAAGCACCCTGCCGATTTTAGCAGTGTCGGCGTCATAGTCATATGCACGAAGATAGGCTTTGATGTCGCCGTTTTCTTCTATAAAGACATGCAAGGCTCTCTCATCAATACCGTCAATATCCTGATAATGACAGTTCTGCTCTATAACAAAGACGTCAATTCTCGCTTTGATTATACTTAAAATCTCACGGTTTGTAAGCTCATCAAAGCTTTTTATATGCACAGCCATCTTCTCACCCGTTTCCTTCCAAAAACAGTTTTAAAATATAATCCCGTTCATTGTTGAATATAAGCAGCAATCCAACTGCAAAGGACAGTATTAAAAGCGCAGAGCTTATTATAAAGCCTGTCGCTTTTGCCGCCCTGCCGCTTAAAACATTCTGTGTAAAATCGCAAAGTAAGAGCGACGACAGCAAAATCACAACAAGCATTATGTCTGCAAGGTAGCGTATATTTACCCCTGCAAAGCAGGTGTCAAAAAATGCTAAAAATACACTTGTGAAAATTGCCAGCCAGACAAAGCCCTGCTTTACTCTGTTTTTTTCGCCCCAGAGTACGCTCGGAGCCGTGGCGCAGCCAAGCACTGCAGGAAATGACATTGCGCCGACGGTAGATGTTAAATAGATATAACCGTTATAACCAAAGCTTCGTGCGACATTTACAAAGTCAATTTCAAGATAAGGAAAATCTGCCGTGAAACCGGGCAATTCAATAAAATAATAATACAAAGACGGTATAAACAGCGAAAAAGCAAAGGAATACTCGCTGACATCGTGAACCGTCATCTGATAATTTGCGCCGAAATCGGTAACAGAGCCGAAACGGGCATAATTGTACCACATTACAAATACTGCGCCGAGAGCAACAGGTACTGCAAAGGACATAACCTGCTCCAGCTTTTTGCCTGGTGTAAAGCTTTTGTCAAGAAGCGTATTAAGATAAATCGGTACAGCCAAAAGAAAATACACAAGCAAATTCGGTCTTGACATTGCAAGAAAAGCAAGCGACACGCCCGACAAAGCAAAGTACACGCATTTTTTTGAAACACCTTGTGCAGAATACGCACAGACGCTGAAAAGTAAAAACAGCGCCAGAAACAGTATGCCCGACTGCACGGCTGTATAATACATATCTGCACTCGACTGCACCATAAATACAAGGGAGCCTGCCTGTACTGCGAGAATTGACATAAGCAGTAACGGCAGATTTACCTTTTTCATAAACGCTGTCTGTGCTTTAACAGTCAATGCAGTAATTACAGGCACGCTTACGGCTGACATTATAAAGCATACCGTCTGCGCTGAGGGAATACTGTGAGTTATAAAGTAAAACGGAAAGTAAATAAGAATTATCGGCGCTATGCCGAAATACGAATAAAACCTGCCGTCAAAAAACGCTCTGTCCCAGAGATAGCTTACGCCAAGCTCCGTACGCAAATCAGCGTCATACGGATTTTCCATAGCCATAAGCTCTGCGCTCGGCTTGTAATCAATATAAAGCTGTTTTTTCATAAGCGCATCGAAGAGCTGTTCGTAAGCATTATAGCCTGTAACGCCCTTTTCAAAGGGATAAGCTATATTCTCTTTAAAAAGCAGGTAAAAAATCACACAACTGATAACAAGACCCACGCCTGCGCAAACAAAAATCAGCGCATTGTGAGCCTTATTCAGCGGATTGTACTCAAGCTCATATAGCTTACATTTTACGCTCAGAACGCAAAACAGAGCAAACAGCAGCAGGAAAGCAATAAATATCATATCAGTCGCAAATGAAGTCAGCCGCTTCGTCAACGGATTTTCTGACCTTGTTTCTCAGCTCGTAATTATCGGCAGCATAGCCTGTTGCAAGCACAAGTCTCACCTTTTCGTCAGGTGAAATGTTGAAATCCTTATTGATTTTTTCTTCGTCAAACCAACCTAAGATACAGGTCGAAAGTCCTATATTTGTCGCTGTAAGGGTGTAAAATGCAGTTGCTATGCCTATATCTATCTGCGCAAATTTCTGCTGGTCAAATCTTATGGCAACACCCTTTGCAAGAGTTGCTTTCTGCTCAACTACAATAGTAAAGGCAGGACAGTCCTCGGTAAATTTGTTTCTGCCGTCAAGCTGAACAGCATCCTTTACAAGCCTTGCCTTTTCGCCCTGAACGACTATAAATCTCCACGGCTGCGAATTGCAGGCTGAAGGCGCCATTCTTGTGTTGTTGATAAGCTTTAAAAGCAGCTCCTTGTCAACAGGCTTGTCGCTGAAGCTTCTGCAGCTTTGTCTGTTAGTTACGGCAAAGTCAAAATCATGACCGTTTGCGCCTTTTATAATATTATCTGTTTTCATACAATAGCTCCTTAAATCTTTCTAAAATTTTACAAAACAATTATAAAGCATATCACAGCAGTATGCAATAAATTGTTTTCTTGATTTTGTTCATAAACATCTTTTTTCCTGTTGCAGAACATGAGTTTGGCGAAGTGTTGAAACTGAAAATCTTACAAGCCTGACGCAAGGCTGTGTATGCCCGGCAATTATATCAGGAAGATTCAAAATTGTATTATAGAACCTCAAAATGCGTTTCGTCAAAATAAATAAACGCAGAGGCGCTTGTTTGTGCAACATTACAAATATAGTGCCAGGCAATTACATTTTTTGCATTTTTGTGGTAGAATAATTTCATTCATTATTAAGTTAATGAGTAGGAGGTTATATTATGGAATGTATTGCTAATGAATTTACATTCAAATCGGCATCAGGACTTTGTGATATCTTTGCGCAGTGCGCAGCGCCTGCTGACTTTTCACAGGTTAAGGGCGTTATTCAGATAGCACACGGTATGGCAGAACATTCAAACAGATATGCTGCATTTGCAAAATACCTTTGTGAAAACGGTTATGCAGTTTACATCAATGACCATCTCGGCCACGGCAAATCCGTCGCAAGCGCTGACGAATTAGGTTACTTCGGCGACAACGGCGTTGACAGCCTTGTTGAAGATATGAAAAAGCTTACCGACATTGCCCGTCAGGAATATCCCGACCTGCCGTTCATTCTTTTCGGTCACAGTATGGGTTCATTCCTTGCCCGTGCATATACGGCAAAGTACGGTCATCAGATTGACGGCGCCATCTTTTGCGGCACAAGCGGCGCAAACCCTGCAACGGGAATGGGCATTGCGCTTGCAAAGCATTTTGAAAAGTCAAAGGGCAAGCTTGAGCGTTCAAATTTCCTGAATTCAATCGCATTCGGCTCATATAACAAGCGCACAGAAAAAAGAACTGCTTTTGATTGGCTCAGCCGTGACGAAAAAGAGGTTGACAAGTACATTGCCGACGACCTTTGCGGCTTCTGCTTTACAGCAAACGGCTTTGAAACATTATTCACGGTACTAAAGCAGGTTTCTTCAAAAATCTGGTATAACACAGTACCGAAGGAATTGCCAATACTTCTTATTGCAGGCTCCAACGACCCCGTAGGCGAGTACGGCAAGGGCGTAACTCAGGTATTCACAGACCTTAAAAAGACCGGTCATGCAAATACGCTTATGAAGCTTTACCCCGATTGCCGACATGAGCTGTTAAATGAGCTTAACAAGGACGAGGTTATGGCAGATATAGTCAGCTGGGTAAATAAAATTACCGACAAATCAGCAGAATAATAAATCA
>ONBD01000067.1 GCA_900315985.1 uncultured Eubacteriales bacterium
TCCGTTTGACAAATTTCCGACGCTTCCAATGTTCTCGGCACGCAGATGAAGGCGACAGGAGAAGTTATGAGTATAGGCAGAACATTGGAAGAAAGCCTGCTTAAAGGAATACGCTCGCTTGAAACCAACGCCTATCATATTTTTCTTGAAAAATTTGAAGATTTGCCGACGGACGACCTTCTTGAATATATCACCGAGGGAACAGATGACCGCATTTTTGCAATTGCAGAGCTTATTCGGAGGAATACCGACATTGATGTGATTTTTAAGATTACACAAATCGACCGTTTCTTCCTGCGTAAGGTTAAAAATATAGTTGACACCGAGCGGAATCTGAAAAACAGCGTCGGGGATTATCATGCTTTGTATTCTGCAAAACGCATGGGCTTTTCTGATAAGGCTATTGCTTACTTATGGAATTGCAGCGAAACAGAAATTGCAGAAAAAAGAAAAGCGGAAGGAATTACGCCCGTTTTCAAAATGATAGACACCTGTGCTTCGGAATTCAAAAGCTATGTGCCGTATTTTTACTCTACCTATGAAGAGGAAAACGAATCTGTTTGTACCGGTAGCAAAAAAATTGTTGTTCTCGGCGCAGGTCCTATCCGTATAGGTCAGGGCGTTGAATTTGACTACTCAACCGTTCATGCAGTACAGACCATTAAGCGTGCAGGCTATGAAGCTATTATCATTAACAACAACCCCGAAACAGTTTCAACAGACTACACTACTGCGGACAAGCTCTATTTTGAGCCTTTGACGCCAGAAGATGTTATGGCAATTATTGACTTTGAAAAGCCGGAAGGTGTTATAGCATCTCTCGGCGGTCAGACTGCCATAAATCTTGCACAGCCGCTTATGGACAGAGGTGTCAAGATTATCGGTACCGACTGCGAAGCTATTGAAAAAGCCGAAAACAGAGACAGCTTTAATGCAATAATAAAAGAACTCGGCATACCCCAGCCTGTCGGTTATGCGGTTACATCTGTTGAAGAAGGAATCAAAGCCGCTGAGAAAATCGGCTATCCCGTGCTTGTACGCCCATCCTTCGTTCTCGGCGGAAGAGCAATGCAAATTGTTTCAAAGGAAAATGATATGCGGCATTATCTTAAGACTGCCGTTGAAATTGATGTTGACAAGCCCGTACTTGTTGACAAGTATATTCAGGGCAAAGAGGTTGAGGTGGATGCTATATGCGACGGCAGAGATGTATTTGTACCGGGAATAATGGAACTTGTAGAAAGAACGGGTGTTCACTCCGGCGATTCTATTTCAGTTTATCCGTCATATTCAATAAGTGACAGGGTAAAAGGTACTATTCTCCGATATGCAAAGCTGCTTGGTAAAGCAATAGGTATAATAGGACTTTATAATATACAATTCATTGTTGATCAAAATGATGAGGTTTATATTATTGAGGTGAATCCCCGCTCCTCAAGAACCGTACCGTTCCTTTCAAAGGCGACGGGATACAGTCTTGCAGATATTGCTACCGAAGTCATACTTGGGAAATCACTGAAGGAGCAGGGAATATTTGATATATATCCTGAAGAAAAGCAAAAATACTATGTTAAGGTTCCCGTGTTTTCATTTCGTAAAATAAAGGGTGTTGACGCATATCTCTCGCCTGAAATGAAGTCAACAGGTGAGGCGATAGGGTATGACAAAAGTCTTCACAGAGCAATGTGTAAGGCACTCATTGCGGCAGGCATAAAGGTACAGAATTACGGAACGGTTATCGTTACACTTGCAGATGAGGACAAGCAGGAAGCCATTCCGCTTGTAAGAAGGTTTTATGAACTTGGATTTAACATAGAGGCAACTGATTTAACTGCAAAGGTGTTGCGTGAGAATGGAATCCGAACCCGAACATTGAAAAAAATCAGCGAAGGCAGTACGCAGATACTCGATGCCATCAGTGCCGGTTATGTAAGCTATGTAATCAACACAAGGGCAATTTTGTCTGGTGTTCACTATGAAGATGGCGTTGCAATACGCCGTACCGCCATTGAAAACGGAGTTAATATGTTTACTTCACTCGACACTGTCAGGGTATTGCTGGATGTCCTCGAAGAAACTACGCTGACAATTTCAACGATTGATTCATAAAACAGGTATATAAACAGTGATAAGCTGATAGAGGGCAGCAATTACTATGACCAAAAAGCAAAAACCGTTGCAAACCGTCTGCGGTTTGGGACAAAAGTAGAAAGCATTAGATTACTATGTATGAAACGCCGTTAAATCTTTACGGTTTGGGCGGTGCGGTACTGCCACAGTTTATGCGACTCAAAAGCATAGAAAAGAATTAAAAAAGCAGGATTGAAATGACTTTCAATCCTGCTTTTTGGTGCGGAAGTGGGGTGACTTGCGAGTGACTTTGACGATGTTTCAAGCCGTTTCGGGCTTTGCGGTTGGTTGACGGTTGCGGTTAGTGAATTTTATACAGAATTCAGACAAAATACAAAAAGCTAAGAGCATATCCAAACGGATATGCTCTTACTTGGTGCGAGAGTGGGGTATGCTTTTCCTCTCTCGCTTACTGTTTTCAGCGGTTGTTAAGTTTTCGTTTGGCTGGCGGTTGAGGTTGGACGACTTTTTACACCGCCAATCCGACCTGATTCAGATAACTGTCTGCTTTCTCTACGCTTACGGACCGGTAGTTATAAAACAAATCTGATATCTCTGTTTTCAGTCTTTGTCAAATCATTTCGAGAAATATATTTTCACGGGGAAGATTGTGTGGTATAATAAAATCAATAACTAACGATTATTAATAAATATTATAAAGAAGCATTTACAGAAAAAAGGCGGCCGAATATCAACTCGGTCACCTTTTTATTCAATTTACAATAGGCCTTATTCAGGCTGAACTGCGGTGTATTCCCTTACGTTGAGGACGGTTTCGCCGTCAATCTGCGCTGCGCAGGAATGAGAGAAACAAACCTTTATCTCGTTACCCGTAAATACGCTTACCATATCGGTATTCGACGTATGTTCGCCCTTGAAAATAGACGGGAACGTCTTAAGAGCCTTGATTTTTGATTTCGCGTGATAGACAACGACGGTCAGCTTGCCCGAAAAACGGTCCTGGTCGGGAGCCATTTTCATACCGCCGCCGTAGAATTTTCCCTTCATTGTCGGCGCAATCCATACGTCGTCGAAATCATATTTCTTGCCGTCGACGGTAATCTCGGCGTGAGCGGGCTTGAAATGGAAGAGAAGACCTTTAATCGCGATTCCGGAATAATTGATTTTTTCCTGCGGCTTTTCTTTCTTAATCTGATCGGCAACCTCACAGCAGTAGCCGTCGATACCGAAGCCCATATTGTTTATAAAAAGCTTTTCAAGTCCGTTGACATATACGGTCGGGAGCTTTTCAAAATAGGGGTTGAGAAGCACCTCTTCGCCGGGCTGTTTTCCGATATCGTTAAGAAAGTCATTTCCCGTTCCGCTGCCGAGAAGATAGATATTATTTCTGATTTTGTCGGGATTAACGGCGTTGATAAAGTAATTTACCGTGCCGTCGCCGCCGACAAGAACAACCTCGTCGTCGGGATTGAGATTTTTAAGATATTCGGGGTAGTCGATACCTACCGCATCAACGAGCTCGGTGCCCGCGGGAACATTCGGCCTGATACCGTTATTTGCTTTGGAATTATAAAGATAGTATTTCATAATAAAACCTCCGTTTTATAAAAGTCCGAGAACAATAAGGAATTCGCCGATTGAATAAGTAAGCATTACTATAAAGTGAGTTTTAAGCCTCGAGTCCTTATTAAAGCGTACGAAGAACAGACTTGTATCGGAAATGAAGAACAGCGCCGCGCCGACAGCCGTAATAACAGTCGCCTGAACAGGATTCCCCGCAAGACGGAAAATGGCAAAGCAATTCATCGCGCCGTTTATGAGAAGATATAAAAACATCGGGTAGAACAGCGGTTTGGGAAGATAAGCCTTGAGCTTTGAAAAAATAAACGTGACCGCCGAAACGAAGAATACCGCAAGAATGACGATAAGCCATACGGGAATGGCGGAAAAAACAATCTCTCTGCAATAGCCTGCTATAAAGAAGGCGTGACTTATCATAAAGGCTATGCCGCCTGCGGTAAACCATTTTGTACCCTTGGGCATAAGAAGAACGTCGCCAAGCCAGCTGAAAACAAGTGCGAGAACTATTTCCCAATACATGTTTCGAGCCGAAAGCACATAAAAGCCGAGCAGCGACAGAAGAATAAACGGCTTTGTAATGTTTCTCAGCTTCGTGTCCTTTTTATGAGAAGCGTAAAGATGAACTGCGGTTGAAATAATAAAAACCGCAAGAAAAGCATAATTCATAATATCCCTCCGTTTCTAACCTGATTTTACCACTTTTCGGGTAATATAACAAGAGATTTGCTTTTTTTATTGTTATAAGAGAGAAAAAGTTGTATAATTAAGCAGTCAAGAAGGAGAATTAAAATGTACAGTGAACAGGATTTGAAATACGCTTCCGAATTACGTGAGGAAATACACAGAGAAGCTTTGAATAAGGCAAAAGCCCTTCATCCCGAAATTGATTTGGTTGTTGACAGTCATCCGGTTGAGGACTACTTTCAGGAGCACTGGGATTATCCCGGTCAATGGTACACGGTTGTCGCTATACCCTACGGCTATAAAAACCGTCAGGCGCTTATTGATAAAATCGTAAGCGACACCGTTGAACACTATCTTAATAACAGAGACGGCGGCGTTTCAGACCCGTTTTATGCGGTCATTTCAGAATACCCCGACAGCGTAGTTGATTTTGCCATCGTTGCGGCTCAGATGCCTTATTGCGGTTTTAAATCGCATTTCAGCGCGCTTATGAAGGGCGCAGAACAGATTATGGCGGACAACTGGAAAATCAATTACGATATCAGTGAAATATCCTCAAAAAGAATTACCGCCGACGAGCTTTTCGCCCCTGCTGATAAAAACGGTGCGCTCAATTACAGAAAGGCTTTTCTGTCTCCGCCTCACACAAATAAATATACCGATGCGGATTTTGATAAAATCAACTCCGCGCTTTTCCCGAACAGGACGGACATCCTTGAAATATATGAGTGGTCAACCGAGTGGTCGGACTATTTTGACGACGGTCACGAATGGTGGGGCGCGCTTTGCCTTAGCGTATACGATAAAACGCTTGAACGCTTTGTAATAATAATGGCGTCGGCGACTGATTAAAAAAACTCTGTATTAAACAAAACCCCGAATCAAACGATTCGGGATTTATTTTTTAATGTTTCTTTAATGATTAACTTTTCCCGATTTTTCAACAAGGGAATAGTATTTTTTCTTCTGTATCGCCCTGGTTATCGGCGTTGACAGTGCGCCTGCGGAAATACCGATTATCCACACATATTTCCAGCTTATAAGAAGCCCGAAAAGAACAATCAAAAAAGCAACAACCGTCCAGTACGAAATCTGAATCTTACCGTTTGACTTATTCAGTTCATCCAGTATGTCGATTCCGTCCGAGTCATGCGGAGCATTTTCAATAAACTCAGCCGCACCAACTGTTCCCGAACAAGAGCGGAAATCCTTGCTGCATTCTTTAGCACCTGCGGCGTAAGAATCGTTGTTCAGTATTTCAAGAACTGCAGAACGGATTTCATCAACCGAATCGTTTGCAAGCATTACACCTGCGCCGATTTCCTTTGCGCGTCTTGCTACTGCTTGCTGTTCGCCCGTCTGAGGATACAGCACCATGGGAGTCGCCATATAAAGACTTTCGGAAACGCTGTTCATACCGCAGTGCGTGATAAATGCGTCTGCTTTTGACAAAATATCAAGCTGGTCAACATAAGGATAGACTTTAATGTTTTCGGGCAGTTCGCCGAGAACAGAAACATCAAGCGCATTTCCGCAGGATATTATTACGTCAAGGTTTTCGTTTTTAAGAGCTTCGATACATTTTGCGTAAAAATCGGGTCTGTCATTTATGACCGTTCCCATTGAGATGTATATGAGAGGTCTTTCCTTATCCTTATCCGGCTGGACCTTTGAAAAAACAGACGGACCTACAAAGGCGTAATGGTTGGAAAAGCTTTCGGAATACGGCTGAAACCTTTCGGATGTATAAACAACCGAGTCGGTTTTGTTATCGCTCTGAACAAGGGACAACGCATTTTTTACCTTATAGCCGTAAGGCTCAAGCGTTTTGAGTGCCTTTGATATTTTCGGCAGTCCGAAAATCATGTCTGCGAGTTCTTTCGGCGAGTTTTTCATATACTGTGAAGCCATCTGGTTAAATGCAAATGTGCTTGTCGAAACAACCAAAGGAACATTGTGCTTCCACGCATTAAGCTTACCCCAGAAGCAAACAGAATCCGAATATACGACATCGGGCTGAAAGGTTTTGAATTCATCGTCAAGAAAAGAATCCATATTAAGAGCAATACGAATATCCTGAATTGTCATTTCCGTAGTGGAAACATTTTTAAGCCCTGCTTCTTCCTTTTCAGTCAGTTCACCGAGAAATTCGTCGCAGGAAACAAAGTCAGCTCCCGTTGCTTTTATCTTGTTCTCAAACTCATTAAACGAATAAAACCTGACTGTATTGCCACGTCTGACCAACTCAGCCGCAACGGGAAGCATGGGATTTGTATGACCGTGAGCGGGGATACAAAAGAATGCTATCTTTTTCATTTGTTATCGCCGTCCTTTTCAAGAAATGCCTTGCCGAACAGCTCCGAAAAAGCCTCTTTAGGAGGAATTGCAATTCCTCTCTCCTCGTCACCGAAAAGAAGCAAAGTGTCGCCGGGCTTTATTCCGAATACCTCGCGTGCCTGCTTGGGAATTACAATCTGTCCCTTTTCACCCACAGTTGCCGTCCACGCATATTTTCCTTTAAGTGAGTCCATTTCATCTACCTCATAAAAGTATAATTTGTATAACTTATCATACTACCATATTATAAAAATGTCAATGGCAATTATAACAATCTAACAACACCAACCCCCGAAGCAACTGTGTGCTTCGGGGTTAAGCTTTGTCTTGTGAAATTGCTGTCGGCGGTTTCCTACACCGCCAAGCCGACTTGATTCAGATAACTGCCTGCTTTTTCTACGCTTATGGATTGGAAATTGTCAAATACATCTGCGTAGGTGTCGAGCGTTACTTTGATATCCGAGTGTCCCATCAGGTGTTGAAGTACCTTCGGCGGCATTCCGCTTTCGATTCAAAATATAACAATCTATCACAGCAAATCACTTTTACCTAAATTACATTTTGAACACAAAGTTTGTAAATTATCGATTGTAGTTTCTCCGCCTTTTGCCCAAGGTATTATATGGTCAATATGTTAAATTACGGAAGGATCAGTAGCAGGCGAGGCACCGCACATACGACATTTAAAATAATCTCTTTGCATAACCTTAAAACGCAAACGAAGATTTATATCTCTTTTAGTTTTATGAATTTGATCTGCTTTAGCTATCCTTTGTTGAATATCGTTTGTAAGTATCTGAGCCATCCATTTCTGCTTAACATTGGAGTAGAATATACTCCCTTCGCCATAAATGATTTTTCGGCTTTCGTTTAGCCATATTTAATCCTCCTTTCCGGGCTCGTTCGGATGTTAACTCTGTTTGCAGTCTTTGTCAAATCATTTCGGGAAATATATTTTCATGGGAGGAATTGTGTGGTATAATGAACTCAACAAATCGGGATTTAATGAGGTGCTTTTATGAATGAGAATAATAAGAACAACAACAAGAAAGGCAATAACAAATCCGGCCTTGCGATTGGTATGTGTATAGGAATTGCAATCGGAGCCGCAGTCGGAGTTGCAACAAAAAATATCGGTTTGTGGATACCTATTGGGCTTGCAATAGGCGTGGGTCTCGGCTGTGCTATGGGTCATAACAGCAATAATGATGATGAAGACAAAACGGATGGTCAGGTATAAACAGACAAATTCTGAGTTGTAAGGGAGAGAAAACTGATATGCAAACATCAGAGAGTTTCAGATTGAGCGCAATCCTGTCTTTTTCAGGCGGCTTGCAAGATGCCTATACATATAATGTAAGAGGAAATGTTTTTGCGAATGCACAAACCGGAAATGTTGTTCTGATGAGCCAGAATTTTATGATGGGAAACTGGAACAGCGGGATTCACTATATGCTTCCTCTGATTTCATTTGCCGCAGGTGTTTTTATAACAGAACAAATCGAATACAGATTAAAAATCAACAAAGGCGTTCATTGGAGACAGCTCATATTACTCATTGAAATGCTGCTGCTTGGTATCGTAGGATTTATGCCGACCAGTCTCAACATCGTTGCCAATATGATGGTTTCCTTTGCCTGTGCCATGCAAGTACAGGCGTTCAGAACGGTACACGGTTACGGATATGCCAGCACAATGTGTATCGGAAATCTGAGAAGCGGAACGGAGAGCTTATCACAATTTCTCAGAAATAAAGACAGAGCCTCCTTAAATAAAGCATTTCATTTTTTCGGTATAATCTTGTTTTTTGCAATTGGAGCAGGAGCAGGCGGCGTATTATCGAATGTGCTTTATACCAAAACAATATGGATTTCAATGATTTTACTTTTAGTTGTTACCGTGATGATGATAAAAGAAAACAGATAATTTCTGATTTTACATACTAAAAGCACCTTGCAAATGCAGGGTGCTTTGTCATTTTAACGGCTTGTGTAGTGTCAGAAATTGCCTTACTCTGTTTGCAGTCTTTGTCAACGATTTGCAGAAAGTTTTTTAAACAATATAAATTGTTAACAATCATTGCATAAATTGTTAAATTAGCACTCTCTTATTGACAGTGCTAATTTGTTGTGCTATAGTGATTACAGAACAAAGAAAGAAACACGAAACAGCAAGCCAGAGTTTCAGCACTACTGCAAATGCTTCCT
>ONBD01000087.1 GCA_900315985.1 uncultured Eubacteriales bacterium
GCTTTTCTTTAAAATCTGCGGTAAAATCCAGCTGTTTCCGAAAACATCGGGCAGCCAGCAATTATTTACTGTAATGCCGAATTTTTCTCTGAAATAGCTTTGTCCGTAAAGGCACTGTCTTATAAGGCTTTCTGCTGACGGAATATTGCAGTCAGGCTCTACATACATAGCGCCGACAGGCTCAAACTGACCGTTTTTGATTTTTTCCTTCAGCTCTTCAAAAACATCGGGATAATACTTTTCAAGAGTTTCATAAGTATAAGCCTGAGTGTGTGTGTATTTAAACTCAGGGTATCTGTCCATAAGCCTTAACTGAATTAAAACAGTTCTCAGATTTTTCTGAACAGTATGTATTCTGCGCCAATAGTACGCAAGGTCAAGGTGTGAATGTGCAATAAGAGCAACATCACCGTTACCCTTATAGTCTGTATTTGCATAAATTACTTTTTCAATATAATTTTTAGCTTCGTCGACACCGGCAAGCTCTTCTTCACTGTCAAAATCAATGAAGTTCATGGCATTATTAAGCTCTCTGTTTAAAAATGCTCTGTAA
The DNA here is from genome assembly GCA_900315985.1 of uncultured Eubacteriales bacterium. GTDB lineage: Bacteria > Bacillota > Clostridia > Oscillospirales > Acutalibacteraceae > Fimenecus. Next base: position 554 of record ONBD01000087.1, read on the forward strand.
TCTTCATTAAACAGGTCGCTTCCTGCTATATCAAGCAAAATTTCAAAATCATAAACAAGGTCAAGCACCTTATGGTCAACAGTCGCAAGATATGCGCCCTCAAAAATCTGACGGCAGCCTCTTACCGACAAAGACTCAGGGTTTCTTTCGTCATCGGGCTTTGAACGGTTATAGCCCTGCATTTCAAAATGCAGCTCATCACTGTCAACATAGCCTGTGAGTAAAATTCTGTCACGGTTTGGGTCAACGCCGCCCACATATTTTCCGTTAACCTTAACAATTATCTCTGCCGCTGTTTTAAGATAAAGCCAAAGCTCCTTGCCCTTGAGGCTTTCGGGCACGGTAACATCACCCTTGATAAAGGCTGTTCCGTCAGGCGTAAAATACATATCGCCCTTATTTAAAGGTCTGTACTCATCTGAATAATACTCATATTCCATCTCGGAAATCTGACGGGCATCTCTTATCAAAAGTGATTTTATTTCGTACTTGTTCTTAATGACATATCTTTTAAGCCAGCCAAAACGGAGTGCGGTCCATTCCTCAGGCCTCATACTTCTTCTTGTAACCTTAATATGCGCCATAGATGAACCTCCTTATGTGTCCCAGAAATAAGGCTTTTTTCTGACGGGAATTATCTTGACATCTTCGCCTAAATCCTTTTTGATTTCGGATTTAATCCAATCAACACACCTGTCTAAAATCAGGCATTTTGAACATTCGCCCTGAAAAACAAGAGTTATCTCATTACCCTCCTGTTTTAAAAGACGGACCTCTCCCCCGTCGCCCTGAATTTTCGGTCTTATAACATCGGCAATATAATCTTTCATAATCAGCCCTCAACAATTGACTTTACAATACTTCTAAGCTTTTCAAGCGTTTCGTTTGCCTGCTCCTTTGAAGGCTCGCAGATTGAATAATAGAACTTGATTTTAGGCTCTGTGCCTGAGGGCCTTGCGGCAAGCCACGAACCGCTTTTAAACATAAATTTCAGAACATTATCCTTGGGAATATTGCCAACACCCAGAGAATAGTCAATAACGCTTTCGACGCCGTCAAAAATCTTATTGCCGTTTTCACGCAATTCGCTCATTATAGACTTGATTTTCTGTGAGCCGTCAATTCCCTTTAATACAAACGGGTCAAGGTAATCAAGGAAATATCCGAATTCATCGTAAAGCTCATTCAGGGCATCTACAAGCGTTTTGCCTCTGCCCTTATGATATGCCGCCATCTGACAGGCAAGATAAGATGAAACAACAGCGTCCTTGTCCATAGCGTGTGTACCGACAAGATAGCCGTAGCTTTCCTCGTAACCCATAACAAATTCATTATCTGCATTATTATTCTTTTTGAATTCGTTTACCTGATTGCAGATAAACTTGAAGCCTGTAAGGGTTCTTACCACTTTAAGTCCGTAGCTTTCGGCAATTTTTGCGCCTAAATCGTTAGTAACAATAGTTGTAACAAGAGTCGAACGGGAATTAAGGCTTGCTTTTTTCTGCGAAAGCACAAAATCAGCAAGCAGTGCGCCCATCTGATTGCCTGTGATAAGCACATATTCACCGTTATGCAAAACAGCAGTGCCTATTCTGTCACAGTCAGGGTCGGTGCCTACCACTATGTCAGCGCCAATTTCCTTTGCCTTTTCAATACCGAGAGTAAGTGCATCCTTTTCCTCGGGATTGGGAGAACGCACAGTTGAAAAATTGCCGTCGGGATTTTCCTGCTCTTTTACAACGGTTACATCAAAGTCCTTAAGAATTTTTCTAACGGGTATATTGCCTGAGCCGTGCAAGGGAGTATATACAACTTTCAGATTATTTGTTTCTGTATATAAGGTCTGTTTTCTGACTTCATTCAAGAAAGCTTCAAGCACCTCGTCGCCGATATATTCAAGCAATCCTTTTTCTTTAGCTTCTTCAAGGCTCATATGCTCAACCTTTTCAATATGCTCAACTGCATTGACATAAGAAATAACCTTATTGGCAAGCTCGGGAATAAGCTGACAGCCTGTGCTGTCATAAACCTTATAGCCGTTGTATTCCTTGGGGTTATGGCTTGCAGTTACAACAACGCCTGCATTGCAGTTAAGATATTTCACGGTAAAAGAAAGAACGGGCGTAGGCTTTAAAGAGTCAAACAGATATGTTTTAATTCCGTTTGCGGCAAGCACCTCTGCAACATATGACGCAAACAGCTTTGAATTATTTCTTGAATCATAAGCTACGGCAACGCTCTTTTTGCCCCCAAATTCGTTGTTAAGGTAATCTGCCAAACCCTTGGTGGCTTTGCTGACGGTATATTTATTCATTCTGTTAGCGCCTGCACCCATAATGCCACGCAGACCGCCTGTACCGAATTCAAGATTTTTATAAAATCTGTCCTCAATTTCCTTTTCGTCTGTAATTGCCGATAATTCAGCCTTTGTAGCCTCGTCAAACGAGAGCCATTTGTTGTATTCTTCTTTATAATTCATAAAAATCATCTCCAAGCTGATTTTATCACAATAGAAAATTGCAGTCAATTAAAAAAAGGTAGTGAAATTTAATTATAAGTATGTTATAATGTAAAAAATATGTTTTTTTATAAAAACGGAGGGTTATTATGGAAAAATTTATGCTCAATTTCGAGTACAAAGCAGGCAACACGGTTTATAAAACCTCTTTGTTTGAAACACCTGACTTTAAGCTCGACTACAAAGCTTCACAAAAACAGATTGTTTTAAACTTAAAAACAAAGGTCAAGCTTGAAATTCTTAAGCTTGAAATTGTTATGCCATATGAGTTTTCTGCTGATTCAAGAATTTTTACTAACGGTTATCAGTCATGGACAGACTGCCGTGAAATGTTCGTTGACGACATTCCCCAGCATACAGTTATACCCACGGGCGCTGTATTTAAACATACACTTTTAGGTGCTTCGGGAGCGTACAGCTTTGTAGAAAACACAAAGAAGCCCGGTGAGTTTACCGCTTTTTCGTATATGTATGTAAGAAACGGCGAGGAGTTTGACCTTTTCGCTTCACTTACGGAAAGAACAGGCTATACTATCTTTAAAACTGACTGCAAAAACAATAAGCTTTATGTAATGAAAGACCTTGAGGGCGTTGTTTTTGACGGCGAATATGAAGTTCTAAATATAGTAAACCTTAAAGGCGCTTCTGACGAGGTGTTTGACGAGTGGTTCTCACTTTTAAATATTAAGAAACCCGACGCAAAACCTATGAACGGCTACACTACCTGGTACAATTACTACCCGCATATAAATGAAAAAATTGTTACAGACGACCTTGAAGCTCTTTCGAAGGTTGATGCCGATATTGACATATTCCAGATTGACGACGGCTTCCAGACTGCAACAGGCGACTGGCTTTCGGTTGACCCGGTTAAATTCCCGAACGGAATAAAGGCAGAGGTAGAAAAAATTCACGCCAAAAATATGCTCGCAGGTCTTTGGCTTGCACCCTTCGGCGCACAGTTTACCTCAAAGCTTCTCAAAGAGCATAAGGATTGGTTTATTAAGAAGCCTAACGGCAAATTAGTTCAGTGCGGACCTAACTGGGGCGGCTTCTGTGCGCTTGATATTGAAATTCCCGAGGCAAGAGAATATATTCGCCATTTCTTTGATGTTGTTCTCAATAAATGGGGCTTTGACCTTGTAAAGCTTGACTTCCTTTATGCAGTAGCTATTATTCCCTATCACAACAAAACAAGAGGTCAGTTAATGTGCGAGGCTATGGACTTCCTTCGTGAGTGCGTAGGTGACAAAAAGATTTTAGGCTGCGGCGTTCCGCTTATGCCGGCTTTTGGCAAGGTTGAATACTGCAGAATAGGCGCAGATATGGACCTTCGCTGGAACAAGCCCACCTTTACTCACAGAGAGTTTGTTTCAACCATAAACACACTCGGAAATTCAGTATTCCGCAGACAGCTCAACGGCAGAGCATTCCTTAACGACCCCGATGTTTTCCTTCTTCGTGAGGACAATATGCATATGAATTTTGAGCAGAGATGCATTATTGCAACTGTCAACAAGCTCTTCGGAAGCGTGCTGTTTACCTCTGACAATGTAGGTCAGTACAGAGACGAGCAGATGCAGAAGCTTCTTGAGGTATTCAAAAAAGACGATATTCAGATTTTGAGAGCTGAATTTCTTTCAAATGACAGAAGAGTGCTTGACATTGACTATGTAATCAACGGCGAATTCAAAAACTTCCGCTTTGACTTACAGCACGGCATTTTAAGATAACAGGTTAACAAAACTAACGGGCAGCAACCTTGCTGCCCGTTATAATTTTGGAATTTTA
>ONBD01000084.1 GCA_900315985.1 uncultured Eubacteriales bacterium
TTCGAGAACAGGATTTGCCTCGGCTGTAAGAACGGTATAATCAGAGCAGGTCTGTGTGCCGCCGTTTTCGTCAATGTAGCTCTGTGCGCCGTAGTCAATCCAGTTTGCCGTAAGTGTTATATTCTGAGTTACGGGAGCCGTGAAATCGTAGTCAGCTCCGTTTAACTGCCAGCCGAGGAATACACAGCACGGCTTTGCAGGCTTTTCGGGAGCTGATACAGTATAGCCCTGCGACACCTCAACAGTCTCATAAAGCTCTGTCACGCCGTCGGAGTCGACAAATGAAACATTATAAGCAATTCTCGGTACAATTGTAACACCGTCCATATTTTCGGGCGTTGCCTTTGTACCCGTGCCTTCAATGTTGAAATCTTTCAAGAAATTAAGTCTTATCGCTTTATACTTGGTGGCATAAATACTGTCGCTTCCGTATGTTGTCCAGTTAAGATTAACAGTAATACCGAACCCGTCATGAGAGCCGCCTATACCGCTGCTGTAAGTTCCGCCCGAGGATGAATCTGCGGTTATATTACCGCCATTGATATTTACCGTGACATTCCAGGAATTCTGTGCGCCGCCAATAGCTGCCGCATTACCCGCCGGGTACGCTGTAACATCACCGCCGTTTATGGTAATACTGCCGCCGTTTGTACCGGCGCTTGAGCCTGTGCCGATACCTGCAGCGGTACTTGTGTTAGCTCCTGGGTACGGCCTTGCCGTGATTGTACCGCCGTTGATGGTTATAGTGCCGCAGCCCGACTGTATGCCGCCGCCGATACCTGCACCGCTGCTGCCGCCCCTGAGATTGAATGTACCGCCGTTGATTGTAACAGCACCTGCGTTGGAAGTATAGGCGTTGGAGCCGACAGCGGCGTGTCCTACGCTGTAATTAAGCAACGCTGTCAATGTGCCTGTACCTGCCGCCTGACCGTAGAAAGTAACCGAATTACCGCTACCGACACAAATGCCCTCGGGTGCGGTCAGGGTGTAACCGTCGGCAAGTATTATATGAACATCGCCTTTTATCACAATTCTCTGTGAGACTGTAATATTTCCTGTAACGGCATACATGCCGCTCTGCAATGTAAGGTCATTTTCAGTAGTGAAAAGCGGCATATAGTCATTTGTGACCTGCTGAACACCGTCTTCATCAAGATAGGAAACAGCAGTTTCCGACGCCCAGTGAGCCGTAAGCGTTATGTCGTTTTCAACGGGCGTTGAAAAATCATATGATGCGCCGTCATAATACCAGCCTGCAAAAGTAAAACCGGCTTTTACGGGGTCAACAGGTCTGGTAATTGTTCCGCCCGTTGCAAGCTTCTGTGTAACATAATAGTCTGTTGCAGGGTTTGTAAGATTTGTGCCGTCATAATCAATAAAAGAAGCATAAACATACGGTCCGTCATAGGCACATAAAGTCGTGTAGTTACCGATATTGTCATTTGTCGCAAGAGTATTTGTGCCCTGCTTTATGAAATCTTTCTGAAAATTGATTCCTGAAGTACAGTTATAACTGCCTGCATAAATTGTATCGGTAAGCTCTGTCCAGCTGAGATTGACATAAGTACCGCTTATGCCGTATTGACCGCCTCTTGCCTGAATATTACCGCCGTTTATGGTAACCGTACCGAGTTTGTCGTCATAGTACTGACCTGCCTGATACTGACCGTTGCCTATACCGTCGCCCAGAGAGCCGCTCTGCGCTCTTACAGTACCGCCGTTAATTGTAATATTCATACCTCTGCCGTACTGACCAGTGCCGATTCCTGCGGCATAAACTCCGCCTGTAGCAGTTATGTTACCTCCGTTTATGGTAACCGAGCCGCTCATGTAAGCGCAGCTGTAACCGTTTCCGATACCGGGATTCCATCTGCCGCCCGTTGCCGTAACAACGCCGCCATTGATGGTAACATCGGCAGTTGTACCGTAGTTCATACCTCCCGAGCCGCCCGTGCCGCCAATGCCTGCGCCGCCCGAAGCACCGCCTGTTGCGGTAACCGTACCGCCGTTTATAACAACAGTTCCGCTTATACCTGCGCCCGTATTTCCGCCTCTTGATATAACCGTACCGCCGTTAATTGTAACGGGTGAAGCCGAAATGCCGCTGCCTGACTGAAGCGAGCTGTTGACATCAAGCGTGCCTGTACCGCCCTGCTGACCGTAAATTGTAAGCGCAACGCCGCCGGGAACCATTCTGCCCTCAACGGTGAGGGTTGCGCCGTCGCAGAGTATAATCTTCGGCGAACCGTTGTAATAAATTGTTCCGCTCACCGTAACATCATGTGTAACAACATTCCAGCCGTCTATGAGCGAAATATTATTGCTGTTTTCCATTAAATCCACAACAGCATAGCTTGTAACGGTCTGCGTGTCGCCGTTTTCGTCAATATAACTGACAGATTCAAGCGCAGCTGCCGAAAGCGGTATGCTCACGGCAATGAGCAATGCAGACAGCAATATTGCAAGAAATCTTTTCAGTCCCCTTTTTTTGTAAGTCATAAACTTCACCTCGTAAGCAATATGAAATAAACAAATATAAGTTTACACACTAATCTTAATATCAAATATGTCCTATATCAATTAGGACATTTGGGTAGGTTGTCGGTTTTCGGCAAAAAATGCAAAAAATTACTCCCGATTTTCATCGGGAGTACAGATTTTAATTGCTATTCCTCATTTGTATTTTCATCAACGCCGAAAATTCTGAACAGCTCAACACGGCTGTTTATGCCAAGCTTTTTGTAAAGCTCCGAGGTGTGATTTTTGACCGTTGATTCCGAAACACCAAGCTCGCCTGCAATCTGCCGTCTTGTTTTTGCCGCAAGCAACAGCGCTGCAATCTCCTTTTGTCTGGGTGTAAGCCCGTACTTTTCAAAGCGGTCCTTTTCTTCGACCTTTTGTTGAAGCAGTGCCATATCCTCTTCGCTTATCTGCTTTGCCCACGGACTGTCAAAGAGATGTTTGTAATGCATGGGCGCAGTTATAAGCAAAAATACCACGCAGACAAGCACAACTATAAGCATTGCAACAGGCGTATATTGCGGAAAGCGGTAAGATATAATTTCGTCGGGCAGATTTGCTATGGGCGAAGCCAGAACAAAAATCAGGGTGCATTTCTTTAAAAGCTTGTAGCTTGCATACCTTCGCTGTATGCACGCAAGCATATAAATGCTGAACGGCCAACCCATGAGCGAAAGTCCGCTGAAGAAATACTGCGTTTTTAAAAGCGAAGGCCTTTGCACGGAAAAAACTGCAAGCATAGCCATAATCACCGCAAACACAAAAAATATATTCCAGATATGGCGCATATTAAGCTTAAGCACAAGAATTGAGCCAAACAGTATCACAGCGGAAAGCAATGTGCCGACAAGCAGAAATTTGTACTCATACCTGTTGTCAGAGTCAAGAAAACTCCAGATATAGCCGTCAATGGCAAAATATAATATAAAGTAGGTAAGACCCCAATACATACCCTTTTCGTCCTGCTTTGTGCTTTCCTCCTTGACCTCAAGGTCCTTTTCTTTGAACATTACAAGGCACAGGCACATAGCCGCAAGCAAAATCAGCGGTAAAATCTTTGCCCACCACAGCATATTTGCGATATCGGTGTCAATATAACGCACAACCGTGCAGGAAATGAACATAAAAATCATACCGACAATTCTTTCGGCGTTGTTGATTGCAAACGCAAAGCCGCAGCGGGCAGATGTAACCACTCCGCCCAGACCTGCATAGGCTATCAGGCTGAAAAGAAATCTGTACGGCGAATCATACAAAAGTATAAACGGTACAAAGCCTGCGACGCACACAATAACAGACGCCCAGACAAGCCTTTTGAAGCGTTCTGACCACAAAAGCATTACAATGAGCGAAGCAATACCGTGAACAGCCATAGCAACAGTACGCCCGTTCAAGCCGAAAATGCCGTCGCCTATGGGCATAAAATGGCCTCTTACGGAAAACAGCACAAGCTCAAGCGCATAAGCAAAAATATAGCAAAGCCTTGAAAGCCTGACGCTTTTAAGACTTATGCTTTCGCTGTTATGAAGCGTGTCTGCAAACGAATTGCTGACGCACTTAAAGTTTTGCATAGCTGTTTCCTCCCCCCCTAAAATATATTTCAATATTATACTATAAAGCAATTATTGTCAAACATAATAAAAAGCTGTTGATTATTTATATTTAACGATTGTTCGCAAAAGACGGACTGTGCAGGTTCGAATCCTGACTGAATACAATATACCAAAAAAACAAGCAGATAACCTATGGCTATCTGCTCTCAATGGTCGGAGTGACAGCATCCGACTGCCTCGCTTCGCTTGCAGCCGTTGCAACGATTTTATGTCCCTTTTGCTTCGCAAAAGATGGACTGTGCAGGTTCGAATCCTGACTGGATACAATATACCAAAAAAACAAGCAGATAACCTATGGCTATCTGCTCTCAATGGTCGGAGTGACAGGATTCGAACCTGCGGCATCTTGCTCCCAAATCGCTTGATTATCGTTATAAATAATAACACGCAGTTTCTTTAGTGCTAAATAGTCTAATTCTCCGTGATAAGTACTGCTAAATAGTACATATATCACAAATAATTCTTTCTGGAAAGTGGACTAAAACAAATTTTTCGTCCCAGATGTGGACTAATTGTGGTCGTTTATATGTTGCAATTTTTACCGTAAAAAAGATTTTATAAATGGTTGACATTCATATAGATTTTGAGTTTGATTTCTATACAATTGTCAACCTTATCTTAAAACCATATCAATAAAAATGAGCTACCCCAATGCAATTGATTAGCATACAAACAATATATAAAACTTGTTTTCCAGAACCACTTTAAGAATGCCGATTTCGGAATATCTTTTCATATTTGTTAAACTTTTGCCGAAATCGGCATTTTCAAAATAACGCAAGAATTGTTGTTAATATTTATAGCCAATTACTCTTCTTCCGTCATTATCAGTTAAAAGCTCTTTTATCAGACTTTTCATTCATCTGCATATCTATAATTACATAAAATATCTGAAATCATATGCTTTATCAAAAATCGCCTCATCTTGTTTTGACATTCTTGATAGGACTTTTGCGAAATCCAATGTTACCGGGAGCGCTTTATAAAGAGAATCGCCACTATTCCAATTCATTTTTGAAAGCATTAAAATCTCTCGTGCCAAAACATCTCCGCTTGAGTTTCCAGAGAATCTCTTAATCAAAAGAGGCGAAGGTATACTGCGTCCACCCTTATAATAATTAAAGTTACCTGATAATTCAGGATGGATTACACACCCATGTGTCCAAAGAAGAAAACTGGACGGGCTTAATTGAACGGTTAAGCCACGTTTTACAGCAAATTTATCAGCAGTTTGGGATGCATCTTTTCCGAACCTTATTCCTCTCCAAGTGCAATAATCTTGAACTTGGATTAATTCAACATCTTCTATTCCGCAAAATGCTTGCATAATACCAGATATTTCTTCATAAATAA
>ONBD01000088.1 GCA_900315985.1 uncultured Eubacteriales bacterium
TCATGCCCTGCACAATACCGCCTGTCTTTTCAATCAATCTTTCGTCAGTAACCTCAATAACCATATTTTTTTCATCTTTATCCGAAAGAGCATTGAGTTTGACAATTTTTATGCTGTAATACTGAGGTCCTTCATTGTCTACGGTTGATATAATCTGCGCATCGCCTGTTTTTACCTCCTGCGCTGTTGCTACGGGTATTTCCTTACCCTTCGGTATTTCATAGAGCTTGCCGTAAACACCGTTCTCGCCGTTTACATAAAGCGTGCCTATATTTTTTGTGGTAAATACTCCGCACAGCTCGCCCGTTACTCCGTCTGAGCCTTTATAACAGCCATTTATTACAGCGTCAACTGCTTCGCCCGTCAACAGCGGCATAAGCGAACCTGTGTCAACATCACATACAGCGTGTCCCAAGCCTGCGAAAATACCGCTGTTTTTGTCATAGTAGGTAATTGTTCCAACACCTGCTGTGGAATCCCTTATCCAAAGTCCTGCCTTATTTCTGTTGTCAGTCTGTGAGCGTACAAGCTTCAGCTGAGTTTCAAACGGCCTCCCGTTTCGTGAAACCGACAAAGCTAATGTACTCTCTGTTGTGCTTTGGATGTAATCTGTTACATCACTTACCTTAGTTACCTTTTTCGAGCCGATCTGAGTTATTACATCGCCTAACTCAAGCCCTGCTTCCCTGCCCGGATTACGGGAGCTGCCCTCGAGCAAAATATTATCCATACCGACTACTATCACACCGTCAGTAAAAAGCTTAATGCCGAAAACATCTCCCGACGGCACCACGAACTGCCTTTGTGAGACAGTTACGCTTGATGCCTTTATAGGTATAGTTCCAAGAAGGGAAAAATTCAGCGTGTATTCCTCCCTGCCTCCCTGCAGTCCCTGCGAAGCAGACGAAAATACGGCTTTCGAGCTTATAAGCTCCTCTTTTGAAAGCTTTAATGAAAACATCTCATCTGAATTTATCTGCTCGCCGCCTACGAGGTGGATTTCATCGGGAATGTTCTGCTGTCCCATAAAAACTATACCGAATATAACAGAGGTTATTATAAGTCCAATAAAGCTCACAATTTTTAATGCAAGTTTCATTTTCACCTCCGCACAGCTTTAAGCTGCAATAATAATTTGTGAAAATTCAAATTAAATATAACAGGAAAAATATGATTTCAAAATTTTATAAAATCAGGATGTAATTTGCATTATGCCGTCCGCAAGAAATCTGAATACGGGTGCGCAGTCAGCAGAGCCGCCCTGCCCGTTTTCCTTAAGAATTGCAAGAGCATATTTCGGGCTGTCATACGGAAAAAATCCGCAAAACCACGACTGAGTTATTTCTTCACCTGTATTTTTAAACTGTCCCGACTGAGCCGTTGCAGTTTTACCTGCGGCTGATACGCTTTCGGGCTTCGCCCTGCCTGAGCTGCCTTTTTCCACGGTTTCGTGCAAAAGCTCCTTAAGTGTTTCGGCAGTCTGTACGCTCATTGCCCGTCGGCTTGCAGGAAGCTCGGCACGCATTATTTCAATTCTGTTTTCATCAATTATTGCCCTCATAAGACTCGGCGCACGGTACACCCCGTCATTTGCTATGGCGGCATAGACGGCAGCCATCTGCAAAGGTGAAGCCAACAGCCTGCCCTGCCCGAATGCAAGGTTGGCAAGGTCCTGCTCAGACACCAGGCTGTCCGCTTCGGGCATTATGCCCTTTTCCGTGTACCAGCCGTCGCACAGCTCAATGCTTTTACCCAGACCGAGTCTTTGCGCCATATCGCAGACGGGTGTTTTGCCGACATTCAGCGCAAGATTTATAAAATATGGGTTACAGGAATCAACCATTGCGCTGAACATATTCATTTGTCCGTGTCCGTATTTTCTGTGACATCCGAAGCTGACCTCGCCGAGAGTCAGACTGCCGTTGCAAAAATATTCAAGGTCGGCAGTAATTCCGTTTTCAAGAGCCGCCGCAGCGACAACAGGCTTAAACACTGAGCCTACCGAATAAGGCGTAATTGCACGGTTTATAAAGGGTGCATTGTCATTGTCAAGATATTCCGCAGGGTTAAGCTGTGAGAATTCCGGTGCGCTTGCCATAGCTTTTATTTCGCTTGTGCCGACCTCAAGCGCAACTATTGCGCCGCACTCAATGCCGAATTGCTCCAACGCCTTTTCACAAAGCTGTTGAATTCTTATGTCGACAGTCAGCTCAACACCTGCCGATGTGTTGTAATTATTGCTTTCAATTTTCATTTTTTCGCCCCTCAGTGCCTTGCGGTAAGCGTCAACACTGCAAACTATTTTAAGGCTTCCGCTTTTGGACGAGAGCAGGGAATTATAATACTTTTCAATACCGCATACTCCCTCGCCGTCGGAATTTATATAGCCCACAAGATGCACTGCTTCGCCGTTTTGCTTATAGCGGCTGTACTTTGTAAAAAGTATGCTGTCGCTGTTGGCAGAGTAACCCGATCCGTTATAGCGTGCCAAGCCGATTTTGCCCGACTGAATATCATTGAAAATACTGTTTTTGTCGTCATTCAGAATGTAGTTATTGTTTTCAAGCAATGAGTTTATATCAGGCTTAACCGCAAGCATATTTACACTTTCGGCATTTACAAGCCTGTTAAGGCTGCAATCGTAAATCACGCCTCTTGACCTGTCAGCAACAGCAGAAATTGTATTTGCCGTGTAGGCTGTATTTTTTACCTGCATTTCGTTAATAATAAGCAGCCTTGCACAAAGAACACCAAGAAACAGACAGCAGATAAAAAACAGCGCCGCAGACCTTTTATACATAAAAACACCTCTGTTCTATTATGGAACAAAGGCGGCGAATTTATTATTTTTAAGGTTATTGACGGCAGCAAGCATATAACTGACAAATTTTTTAATATTTTTTGTAAAAACACTTGATTTTATTGAATTATTCTGTTATTATATTGTCTGCTAATCGATAAAAGGAGGTGCCTCGCACTATGGCAAAATGTGAATTCTGCGGTAAGGATGTTAAGTTCGGCATCAAAGTTTCACACTCACACAGACGCTCAAACAGAACATGGAAGCCTAATGTAAAAAGAGTTAAGGCAATCGTAAACGGCTCTCCTAAAAGAGTTTATGCTTGTACTCGCTGCCTTCGTTCAGGTAAGGTTACAAGAGCTTAAGTTAAAAGTGAAAGAAATTTACGCCCGTCGTTTGACGGGCGTTTTTTCCTGTGTTTTTTTATATAGGCAAGTTTAAGCTTGGCGTGTAATTTATTGTTTATGCCTTCTGAAAGTTACAGCAAAGAAGCTGCGTGTGCCGAAGGAATTTGCCATAAACGAATGCGATATAAATTCCCAGCCCTCTGCCTGCTTTTGCATAATGAATTCATCAAGCTGTGCAAGCTCCTGCTCGTTTGCGCTGTCTCTGAACCAGAGCTTCAGACCTGTGCCGAATAATTCTGTTCTGTACTCAAACATTTTTATCCCTCATTTCCATTTAACCGGTTATTCGTGTAGGTACAGCCGCCCTCAGCTGTCCGTTTCTGTTTTTTTGTTTTATTTCGGTGCGTCGAGAGCGACGCACCCTAGATTTACATATAACGCCTCATATGTTCCGTCACACTTTTGCAACCGCTTTGCTTGATGAAAATGTGAATCTTAGGTACATACAACAGTTGCTTGGACACAGCTCAATTGTAACTACCCAGATATATACGCACATCAGTACCAACAAGATTCGTAATATCTTAGAGAACAGACATCCTAGAAACAGCTTTCAATTATAGACATAAAAACAACGCTTTATCAAAATCTCATAACCTGTTTTACTTGTTTCTCTTATAAAAAACTATCTTTTTTTGTATTGGTTTAAATGCTTAAAGCACATTTGTCATCAAACAACAAATGTGCTTATTTTATTAGAAATTATTTTGAGGGCTCGGTTAAGAGCCCTCTCACTTGTTTTTACTTTTTTACACACAGAACCGTCCCCTGTGTTCTCCAATCTTTTCAGGAATTCCTTTTGATTTTAAGTACAGAAAAGCAAAAGCAAAAAAAGCAAACATTGAAATTGGTTGAATTACTTTTACACAGTAATCTAACATTGGCATTTTAAATACGGTACTTTGAACAGATTTATCATCAATTTTTACTACATATTCTCTGCCCAAAAATGACTTTAAAATATATTTGTTTCCATTTGAGAAAAATTCGTTTCTTTTTGCATATGCAGAAATGGATTGATGCATTTCACTATCATCTTCTTCTCTAATCAACAAACCATCTAAAGTGTAATAAAAGACTTTCTGCTGTTTATAAATGACAATGCAATCGTTTTCTATTGTAAAATTATAACTTCCACTGGGTGTGCTTTTCGCAACAATGTCATATAAGTTTTCGCCATTAAAATAAACTCTTATATCATTATAACATCCAATGTACAAATAATTTCTGCTGTCAACCGCAATCCCGTTGTAGTGTTCAGTAACCACACCACAGATAATGCATAGCAGACAAGCAACAAATACAACCCATGAAATTATTCCCAATACTAAAAAATTATTTACCCTCACGCTTACCACCTATCAACCTTTTCATATAGCTTTTCAGCAATTTCAAACACATTTACAGTATAAACAATAGTAGTGTTTCCATATATTGCATGAAGTCAAGGTCTGATGTAATTCATGCGGGCGATTCGTGAATCGCCCCTACAGACTCACTTCAGACAAACTATCCTGTAGGGCGGG
>ONBD01000091.1 GCA_900315985.1 uncultured Eubacteriales bacterium
AAAACTTTATGGATTTACCATTCCAAACGTAAAAATCAAGGCTGTGGGCTTAAACTGCGGCATCTACGATCCGAACACTCGCCTTCAAAACGACTTGGACGACATTTTCTGGGCTTACATCGGCCAAAACACGGACATAAAAAGCAGAGATTTCCAGCAAAAAATCGACGTGCTCTCAAACATCACGCCGGATTTTCCGCCAGCATTCGTAATGAGCAGCCACAGGGACTTTTTGCTCCCCCAAGCCCAGCCTATGTACGATTTGCTCAAAAGCAAGGGAATCGAAGCCGTCATAAAAATCTACGGCGCGCCAAACCGCAGGGACATCGGCCACGTTTTCCACGTAAACATGAATCTTCCCGAAGCCAAGCTCTGCAACGACGATGAATGTGACTTTTTCAGAAAATTTATTTAGGCGCAATCAACTTGCTAAGGGCTATCCGTGGTTCCGTGCTAGCCGCACTCCATTCCTCCGTTCGCTCACGCTCTCTACGGAACCGCTTCCGCGGCCACTACTATCCCTGGCGTCATTATTTCTATATATAGAAAAACTTCTCCCTTTCTGATAGAATAATTTCACTTTTTATCTGTACATACTCGCGAATCTGCGTTCATCTGCGTTCATCCGCGTCAAAAAATTCAGGAGTTACAAAAATGAAGAGCTTTGCTTATGCAGCTGAATACTTCTACTTTTACTTTATCAACTTTTTTGGTAGGGTAATAATGAATTTCGCTGTAAATTAAGGCTCCGCATTTTAAGCTTGCAGTTTTAACGCCTCGCAGTGAAATTCGCTGCGAGGTTATTTTATTTCGAGAGGGAATTTGTATGATAGTAATTTTAAAAAACAACGCTGAAAAACAAAAGGTCGACATCTTAAAGCAGTGGCTTGAAAATCAGAAGGTTTCAATTCACGAGTCAATGGGTGAATACCAGACAGTCTGGGGACTTGTCGGCGACACAAGCCGGATTGACACCGACCTCATTGAAGGGCTTGACATAGTTGAGGGCGTAAGACGCATTTCAGAGCCTTATAAGCAGGCAAACCGTAAATTCCACCCCGATGACACCGTTATTGACCTGGGCAACGGAATTAAAATAGGCGGCGGTAATTTTCAGTTCTTTGCAGGACCCTGTTCTATCGAGTCGGAAGAACAGATAATCGAGGTCGCTAAAGCTGTAAAGGCGGCAGGCGCAAAAATTCTCAGAGGCGGTGCATTCAAGCCCAGAACATCTCCCTATGCCTTCCAGGGTATGAGAGAGGACGGCTTGAAGCTTCTCTTAAAGGCTAAAGAAATAACGGGTATGCCCATAGTTACCGAAATTATGGACGCTTCGCACATTGATTTGTTTGAGGATGTCGACATAATTCAGGTCGGCGCACGAAATATGCAGAACTTTGAGCTTTTAAAGGAATTAGGCAAGCTTGACAAACCGATTTTCTTAAAGAGGGGACTTTCCTCTACATATCAGGAACTTTTAATGAGCGCAGAGTACATTATGGCAAACGGCAATCAGAAGGTAATTCTCTGTGAAAGAGGCATAAGGACCTTTGAAACAGCTACAAGAAACACACTCGATTTAGCTGCTGTGCCTATGCTTAAAGAAAAAACGCATCTGCCGGTAATAATTGACCCGAGCCATGCGGCAGGCATTGCAAGACTTGTCAAGCCTATGTCCTTTGCGGCGGCGGCATGCGGCGCAGACGGACTTATGATTGAGGTGCACAATGACCCTGCGAAAGCGCTTTGCGACGGACCGCAGGCGTTAAGACCCGAGGAGTTCTGCGAGGTAGTCAGCGGCGTTGAAAAAATCAGAAACGCAATAGGAGTATAAATATGCTTATCGGAGTAGTCGGCTTGGGACTTATAGGCGGTTCTTTAGCCAAAGCAATTAAATACAACACCGAAAACACAGTTTTAGGTTATGATATTGATTTGAATGTGCTTTTAAAGGCGAAGCTTTTAGGCGCAGTTGACGGCGAGCTGACAGAGGAGAAAATTCCCGAATGCGATATGATAATTACGGGACTTTACCCGCAGTCTACCAAGGATTTCATAACCGCAAACGCCGCAAAATTCAAAAAGGGCGCAATAGTGGTTGACACCTGCGGTGTAAAGGGATATGTCTGCGAGGATATGTGGGAAACTGCCAAGGAAAACGGCTTTGTGTTTATAGGCGCTCATCCCATGGCAGGACTTCATTACTCAGGCTTTGAACATTCGCAGGTAACGCTTTTCAATAATGCGTCAATGGTGCTTGTGCCGTCAAAGGATGTTAATATCAACGATTTGGAAAAGGTGAAAAAGCTCTTTTTATCCATAGGCTTTACCGATATTCAGCTTACTACCCCTGAAAAGCATGACAAGCTTATTGCCTTTACATCACAGCTTGCTCATGTCGTTTCAAACGCTTATGTAAAAAGCCCGACAGCTAAAGAGCATAAGGGCTTTTCGGCAGGAAGCTATAAGGATTTGACAAGAGTTGCGAAGCTCAACGAAACTATGTGGACAGAGCTTTTTCTTGAAAACGACGAATACCTCATAAGAGAGATAGACGGAATTATAGAAAATTTACAGCAGTATTCAGCCGCCTTAAAGGCAAGAGACGAAAAAACTCTCAGACAGCTTTTAAAGGACGGCAGAGAGTGCAAGGAAAGAATTGACGGCGAATATAATGACTAAGCGGTTAAGGTGAATTTATGAAGCAGGTAGAAATTTCAACAGGCAAAAGCTATAAGGTTTTAATCGGCAACGGTATTTTAAGCGACAGCGGCAGGCTGATTGCCGAGGTTTCGCACGCAAAAACCGCCGCAATAGTTACCGACGATATTGTAAATTTGTTATATGCCGACACACTTGAAGCCTCTTTGAAGTCGGCAGGCTTTAACACGGTTAAATTTGTATTTCCTAACGGCGAAGGCTCAAAGAATATAAATACATATTCCGATATGCTTGAATTTATGGCAGAAAACCGTCTTACCCGTTCAGACCTGATTGTCGCATTGGGCGGCGGAGTTACGGGTGATATGGCAGGCTTTACGGCTGCAACTTATTTAAGAGGGATTGATTTTGTGCAAATTCCCACCACGCTTCTTGCTATGGTTGATTCGTCAGTTGGCGGAAAGACAGCCATAGATTTAAACGCAGGCAAAAATCTTGCAGGCGCATTCTATCAGCCGAGCCTTGTAATTGTCGACACCGATACTCTATCAAGCTTAAAGCCTGAAACCTTTGCCGACGGTATGGCAGAAACAATAAAATACGGCGTGCTTTTCGACAGGGATTTCTTTGACTTTCTTTTAAATGAAAATGCCAAAAACTCACTTGAAGAGACAGTCGAAAAATGCGTTTGCTTCAAGCGTGATACCGTGAACGCCGACGAAAATGACAGGGGCATAAGAGGACTGCTCAATTTAGGCCATACTGCAGGGCATGCGATTGAAAAATGCTCGGGTTACAGCATTTCACACGGCAGCGCCGTTGCAATCGGTATGGTAATAATTGCAAGAGGCGCATACAAAAGCGGACTTGTAAAAAAAGATATAACACCCAATATTATTGAAATTCTCGAAAAATACAATTTGCCCACACAAACAGATTATACTGCAGATGAGCTTTTCAAGGCTGCAGGCAGCGATAAAAAATGCGACGGCGGCAAAATAACGCTTATCATACCCGAAACCGTAGGAAAATGCAGACTTTATAAAACTGAGTTCAACGAATTTTACGATATACTCAAAAAAGGACTGAAATAATGAATATTAAAATTTCACCCTCTCAATTAAACGGCACGGTTGCCGCAATTTCGTCAAAGTCAGACGCACACCGTATTTTAATTGCGGCGGCGCTTTCAGACAAAAAAACTGTTATTGACTGCAACACTCTGTCTGACGATATAAATGCAACTGCAGACTGCCTTAAAGCGCTTGGCGCAGGCGTTGAAATTCATAAGGGGAAATTTGAGGTAACGCCTATTGCAAATCCGCCGAAATCGGCAGAGCTTGACTGTAAGGAAAGCGGCTCAACGCTTCGCTTCTTAATGCCCGTAGCAGCGGCGCTCGGCATGAATGCAACATTTTCAGGCTCGGGCAGACTGCCGTCAAGACCTATAATGCCGCTCAGGCGTGAGCTTGAGTCGGGCGGTGTGGAATTTACTCCGCCGTGGCAGTTCCCGATTTTGATTTCGGGTAAATTGCAAAGCGGAAATTACAGCTTAAAGGGTAATGTCAGCTCGCAGTTTGTAACGGGTATGCTCTTTGCATTGCCCTTGCTTGACGGCGACAGCACACTAAGACTTATTCCTCCCGTTGAATCCCGTTCATACATTGATATGACGCTTGACA
>ONBD01000092.1 GCA_900315985.1 uncultured Eubacteriales bacterium
ATCCATGTAGCGTAGTACGGAAACTTCATAGAATGCAAAAACGAGCCGGGCTTCCACAAATACGCTTCCATGATCTGCGCCACTCATTCGCAACGCTGTCATTAGACCAAGGGCAAGATATTAAAACAATCTCCCATATGCTTGGACATACTGATGCAGGGTTCACGATGAACACATATATGCATGTTACAGATAGCATGCAGGAAAATGTTGCATCGGCTCTCGGCGACCTCATTGCAAATAGGAAAAACGATACTAAACCAAATGTCATTCCCTTCTCCGCATAATAGGAAAACAGGTAGCGCCGAGTGTCGGTGCTGCCTGTTTTCTTGTTTTAAGCAGCAAAAATGAGAAATATTTTCAGTTGTGGTCAAATTGTGGTCAATATCACTTTTCTACGCTCAGATATGTCTTTAATGTGTCTAAACTTGAAAAATCAAAGTCCTGACTTTCAGGTGAGTATTTGGTTCCGAAAAAGTAAGGCATATTAAAAATCAAAAAATAAAAAGCCTCGAAAAACTCAATGTTTTCAAGGCTTCTTGGCGCGCTGTGAGGGACTTGAACCCCCGACCTACTGGTTCGTAGCCAGTCACTCTATCCAGCTGAGCTAACAGCGCAAATTATCGGTTGTATTCAATTGTTAACAGTTCGTACACAATATGGCTGTATAGTTCGTAGCCAAACACTCTATCCAGCTGAGCTAGCAGCGCATATTCATTTGTGCCTACATATATTATCACTAACTTTTTAAAATGTCAATTAAAAAATTGCGCATATTCATTTGTGCCTACATATATTATCACTAACTTTTTAAAATGTCAATTAAAAAATTGCTTATTCGCAACATTTACAGAAATTATTTTTCTTTTGATAATTTCAGATTTTTAATATTTTTCTCTCTTACCTGTTGACAAAATGTGAATTAAGGTATAAAATTAAATCAACATATGAACATATATTCATATATTCATTGAAAATAAGTCTTAATTTTGAAACTACACTTTGAAACGGAGTTAATATAATGAAAGAGAAAGACAAATCCATCATTCCCGACGAGCCTGTTGACAGCTGCATTATTACAGAGCAGCCCGACATTGAGGATATGTACGATTTAGCCGAGCTTTTCAAGGTTTTCGGCGACAGCACAAGAATTCGTATTCTTGCCGCCCTGCTTGAAAAGGAAATGTGCGTTTACCATCTTTCTGAGGAGCTTGACATGGGTCAGAGCGCAATTTCGCATCAGCTTCGGGTGCTTCGTACAGCAGGTCTTGTAAAGGCAATTAGGCGTGGCAAGGAAATGGTTTATTCGATACTATGAAAGAAATTGATGAAGAGAAGGATTGCTATTGCGAGTGTGAGCATGAGCACCATGAGCACGACCATCTCGGGCATGAGCATGAGCACAGCTGTGCCTGCGGATGCGAGCACTGCGAAAGAGCAGGCGAACTGAACATCGGCGAAGAGGAAGAAGAGGAAGGCTCAAAGGCTTTTATTATAATTAAAATTGTAATTTCCGCAATACTTATGGTTTTAGGACTTCTTCCCCTGTTTGACAGCAATATAAAGCTTATATTCTTTATAGCCTCTGCCATAGTTTCGGGTTATGAACTTATACCCGAGGCATTTGAGGAATTAAAGGACAAAAAATTAGGCGAAAATCTTTTGATGCTTATAGCCATTACAGCTGCATTTGCAATCGGCGAGGGCTTTGAGGCGGCGGCTGTTTCGCTGTTTTTCAGAGTAGGCGAAACCATTGAGGACTACTCGGTTGAAAAATCCAAAAAAGCAATTAAAAAGCTTTATGAAATTTCAAACGATACCGCAACGGTAGTTGACGCTGACGGCAAAACGAAAGAGCTTGATTCCTGCGACATCAAAGTCGGCGATATGATTTTAGTGTCGCCCTTTGAAAAGGTGCCTGTTGACTGCGTCGCACTTGAGGACGGCGGCTCGGTTGACACCTCTGCCGTTACGGGCGAGGCAATTCCCGTTGAAATAACCGAGGGTACGAAAATTTTAAGCGGAAGCATAAACGGTCCGTCTGCAATCAAGCTGAAAGCCACGGCGGCGTATGAGGATTCTGCGGCGGCAAAAATCATTAAAACCGTCGAGCAGTCGGCCAAAAACAAGAGCAGCACAGACAAATTCATAACGAAATTCGCTTCGGTTTACACGCCCATAGTTGTATCTCTTGCGGTGCTTCTGGCTGTAATTCCCTCACTTGTTACGGGAAACTGGACTGTATATATTCACAGGGCGCTTATATTCCTTGTAGCCTCCTGCCCGTGTGCGCTTGTGCTGTCCGTTCCGCTTGGATTTTTCGCCGCTATCGGCGCACAGTCCAAAAAAGGCATTGTTGTAAAGGGCGGCAAATTCATTGAAGCGCTTTCAAAAACCGATGCCGTGCTGTTTGACAAAACGGGTACTCTGACCGACGACAATTTTGAAATTACCGACATTACGGTATTTGACGGGTACACAAAAGAGGATTTGCTTAAATATGCAGGCTATGCCGAAAAGTATTCAACTCACCCGTTAAGCGAGGCAGTTAAAAGGGCATACCCCGATGTTGACGAAAGTAAAATCAGCAATTTCAGCGAAATAAAGGGCAGCGGTACAAGGCTGATTGTTGACGGCAAAAATGTAATCTGCGGCAGTGAAAAGCTGTTAAGAGAAAATCATATTGAATTTGACACCGTAAGCGGCGCACAGATTTATGTTGCGCTTGACGGAAAGGCAATAGGCGCACTGACGCTTGCAGGAAAGCTTCGTGAGCAGTCAAAAGCCGCAGTTGAAGGGCTGAGGGCTTCGGGAATAAAAAGAATTGTTATGCTCACGGGCGACAACGAAGCGGCGGCAAAAGCGGTTGCCGAAAAATGCTCGGTAACAGAGGTTAAGGCTCAGCTTTTACCCGAAGATAAAACTGAATTTTTAAAACAGCTTCAGTCAGAGGGCAGCAGCGTAGCATTTGTAGGCGACGGAATAAACGACACGCCCACGCTCTCCGAGGCGGATGTCGGAATTGCCATGGGCAGCGGCACGGCGGCAGCAATTGAAACGGGCGATGTTGTGCTTATGAATTCAAACCCTGCCAACATAGTAAGCGCTGTCAGGATGTCAAGGCACGCAATGCGTGTAATTAAGTGCAATGTTGCATTTGCCATAGCTGTCAAAATAGCTGTGCTTATTCTCGGCGCATTGGGCTTGGCTCCCATGTGGGCGGCAGTGTTTGCCGATGTCGGCGTGTGCATAATCTGCGTACTTAACTCAACAAGACTGCTTCTTGACGGGAAAAAGTACGGCAGCTCTTGACAGCATATTAAATTCGTACTATAATTCATAAGGACTTGCGAAAATTCAATATTCAGGGGTGCTGACGGATGTCGGCTGAGATAAAGGAAATTCCTCCTTGAACCCTAAACCTGATGCGGATAATGCCGCCGTAGGAAGAATGTGAAAATAAACTTTACAGCCTTGCGGTGCATTGAGTATCGCAAGGCTTAATTTCTTTTTTGAGGTGAAAAACATGAAAAACCAAAACACACGAAGACTTGTAGAAAGCGCATTGCTTATTGCAATAGCGGCAGTACTTGAGCTTGTTTCAAAGCTTATAGGACTTGAACTCCCGTTCGGCGGTACAATTACGCTTGCAAGCATGTTCCCGATTGTTCTTATCTCGTACAGGCACGGCGTAAAATGGGGACTTTTAAGCGGCTTTACCTACTCACTTGTTCAGATGCTTCTCGGCGTTAAGGTAGTGTCTGCAATGTTCCTGCCGGGCGATGACCAGATGGTGCTCTGGCAGGCTATATGCGTTTGCCTTCTGGACTATGTACTGGCTTATACGGTATTGGGTCTGGGCGGAATATTCAAAAACAAAGTTAAAAAGCCTGCGCTTGCATTGGCATTGGGCGTAATAGTTGCGCTTCTGCTGAGATACCTTGTTCACATTGTATCAGGCGCAATATTCTACGGCGCATGGGCAGAGTGGTTCTTCACACAGGAGGGCTTCTACTCAATAGGCGAAAAGATACTCAGCACCTTCTCGGGGACGGGACTTTCAATAGTTTACTCTGTTTTCTACAACGGACTTTATATGATACCCGAAATAATCATTACAACGGTTGTAGCCGCAATTCTCGGCAACATTCCGCAGATTACGGGCGAAAAGAAGGTTCATTAAACACAATTTCCTAACCCTGTTTTATTACAGAAAAGAACAGCAGAGCAAAACGCTCTGCTGTTCGTGTTGTCTGATTATTTTTTGCTGTCAATTATCTCAAAGCTGAAATTCACAAGATTTTTGATTTCTTCTTCTTCTACGCTGCCGTCAAGCAAAACCGTAACCCAGCTTTTTTTGCTCATATGGTAAGCTGGCAGAAAGCCTTTTTTGAAAAGCAGGGAGCCTAAAAGAACACTGTCGCATTTTAAGTTCACGACATCAATTTTGCCCTCACCCTCAAGACCGAGCTTGGAACGGTCAACCGCCGCAATAAGAGCAAACCATTTTTTGTTACGCTGATTGCGGAAAGCTGCAAATTCGGGGAAGCTTGCCCAAAGGTATTCCGCTTCGACGCTGAACTGCTCATAAATGTATTCTGTAAGCTGCTGCCTGTTCATAGTGTTATCTCTTTTCTTATTTTGCTGTTAAAATTATATCACAAAACTGCGTCAAAACGCAACTCATACAATTTGAAAATATGAGTTGAATATAGCCGTCACTTCGTTTATAATGAAGTTAATATATTATTTGTGTTTATTCACGGTAAGGAGGTCCGTTTTGGAAAAGATTACTGTAAGCAAAATGCGTTTTGTTGACGAAAGCGGCAGAACGAGAATTTTCAACGGAATGAATATTGACGATAAGCATATTGATTCAAAGGCTTTTCACTACAATCTTGACGAGGACTTTTTCAAAAAATATAAAATGTACGGGTTTGATTTTATACGCCTTGCCGTAACCTGGCAGAACCTTGAGCCCAAGCCCGAAAAATACAACGAACAGTACCTTAAATCCATTGACTCAATATTCAGACTTGCCGAGAAATACGGCGTGTATATTCTTCTTGATATGCATCAGGATCTGTACTCGGGCAACGCAGGCAGAAGCGTGGGCGACGGTGCTCCCGAATGGGCGGCTGTTTTAGACGGTGCCAAGCCGAGAATGCCGATTTTCGTCTGGGCTGACGGATATTTCATAGGCAAGTGGGTCAGAAAATCCTTCGACCATTTCTGGAATAACGATAAGGTTTACGGCAGAGGGCTTCAGGACAGATACTGCGACTTGTGGCAGATGCTTGCCGCCCGTTACGGCGAAAGCGAAGCCCTTTTCGGCTTTGACCTTATGAACGAGCCCTTCCCCGGCTCCGACAGCAATAAAATGTTCATCCGCCTGCTTACAAG
>ONBD01000093.1 GCA_900315985.1 uncultured Eubacteriales bacterium
TACAAACCAGACAATGATTGACCAGCTCACAAAGGATCTTAAGGTTGCTATCAATTCACTTAACTATCAGACTCATGTAAATCAGCCTTGCGACTACACAGGTGCTGACGGTGTGCTTGACGAAGCAAACAATATTACAAACGATAACGGCAAGTATGATGATGACACTTATCAGGCATTTGAGGACGCTAAGCAGAATCTTGAAGATTTGCTTAATCTCTATGACGATGAAGACGGCAACAATCAGCAGGCTGTTGATAATGCAGTTCAGGCTCTTCAGGACGCAATTAACAATCTTAACAATACCGATAATCAGAATCAGCCTTGCGATTATACGATGCTTGATGCTGCAATTGCTCAGGCTTCGGCGCTCAATAACGATAACAGCATCTTCACACCCGAAAGCTACGAAGCAATGCAGGAGGCTCTTGCAGCAGCACAGGCTGTTGACAGAGACCTCTACGACAACGGTGTAAATCAGCTTATTATCAATAAGGCTGCTATGGACCTTTACAATGCAGTAAACGGACTTCAGCCTGACAAGACAGCTCTTCAGAATGCAGTTGAGCAGGCAGAGGCACTTAATCAGGATGACTATACCGACGAAACAGCGGCAGACCTTGCAGACGCTATTACAAATGCAAATGCTGTTCTCGATAACGACAACGCAACAGTTCAGGATGTTATCAATGCTCTTACAGAGCTTCAGGACGCTGTGAATTCACTTAAGCCCGACAAGACCGAGCTTGAAGAAACAATCAACCTTGCAGAAGCTATAGATACTACAAATATGGATCCTGCTTCTGTTCAGGCTCTTGAGGACGCTATTGCAGATGCACAGGCAGTTGATAATAACGAAAATGCAACTCTTCCCGAGGTTAAGTCTGCAACAGAGGCTCTCAAGGACGCTATTGACCAGATCCTTCAGAACGCCCTTGATGAGGCTGAAAATGTTGATACAACAGGTATGACTCCTATCAGCACCGCAAACCTTGAAGACGCAATTCAGAACGCACAGGATGTTATCAACAATCCTGATGCTACAACTCAGGAAAAGGTTGACGCAATCAATGCTCTTACAGATGCAGTTGACAGCCTTACTCCCGATAAGGATGAGCTTGAGCAGACAATCGCAGCTGCTGAAAGCATTGACCCGAGCAAGATACCCGATGACCTTATCGACACCTTCAACGAGGCTCTTGACGATGCAAAGGCAGTAGATGCTGATCCTGATGCAACACCTGCAGAGATAAAGGCTGCAAACGATGCGCTTGCAGACGCTATCGAGGCTGCGCTTATCGAGACTCTTGATGAGGCACAGAATACCAATACAACAGGTATGGATCCCACAACTGTTCAGGAGCTTGAGGATGCAATTCAGAACGCTGAGGATATCCTCAACAATCCCGACGCAACACCTCAGGAAAAGGCAGACGCAGTCAATGACATTGTAAATGCGGTTGACGGTCTTTCAATTGATAAGACTGAGCTTGCAGACGAAATAATCAAGGGACAGAATGCAGCTGCAGACCCGAAATACCTTCAGGACGATAACATTGAAGCTCTTGAAAACGCTATTGCTGACGCTCAGGATGTTTATGACAACCCCGATGCAACAGCAGAGGAAGTTGCTCAGGCAATTCAGGCTATCGAAGAAGCAATTGCACACCTTGTTGAAATTCACGAGCTTATTCCGACAACAGACGGCGGTCTTGCAGTCGACAGAGATAATACAGAGTGCTACTACCTTGTAGGTCTTGATGTTAACGACACAAGCTTTGCAAATGTTAAGACAAAGTTCGAGAATGACGGCAGACAGATAATTGCTTTCAGAGGCGAAACACAGCTTTCTGATACTGACCTTATAGGTACAGGCTGCATTATCAAGTGCGTTGATATTGATGACCCGACAATCGTTTATGAGCAGGCAGTTGTTATCCTTTACGGTGACATCACAGGCGCAGAAGGCGGTTACGGCGACGGCTTGGTTGACGATACTGACTATACAGCATTGAAG
The DNA here is from genome assembly GCA_900315985.1 of uncultured Eubacteriales bacterium. GTDB lineage: Bacteria > Bacillota > Clostridia > Oscillospirales > Acutalibacteraceae > Fimenecus. The sequence continues at coordinate 2,018 of ONBD01000093.1, forward strand.
GGCGACGCATTCTTCGGCGCAGGCAATATTGCCGCTGACAGCGTATTCTTCTATGCGGCTGACCTTAACGGCGACAAGGCTCTCGATGCATTTGACTGCTTCTACCTTAACGGTATTCAGACAGGCGGCAGAGCTTTCGACCAGAAAGTTGAACTTTACAAGTAATACATAAAAACAGACCTGATTTCAAATCAGGTCTGTTTTGTTATTTTGTTATCGTTAAATATTATCGTTATCTGCCTTTAACGGTGCCTTCTGATTTTGCTTGAATTCAATCTGTATCCACACAAGCGTGAGTCCCCAGGCAATAAACAGGGCAATGAAATAATCAATTCTGCCCATCGGGAAAATTGCAATTATACTGAAAAACAGCGGGGCGGAAATATCCTTTATAATCAAAATCCATTCAACAACAACTATAAGTCTTGCAAAGGGGAGTGCAGTTGCCACTGAAAAGCACAGGCAGGCAATCTGCGGCGCCCAGTACTTCGGCAGACGCCACATACCCGCATTTACTTTGTTCGGGTCGCCGTATGTTATGTCTGCAAGATAACGCCTTAAATCCTTTTTTTCGTCTGATACGGGCGATTTGTACTTGATATACGCATAATATGCCATAGCAAAGTAAGCTGCAAAGGTGATTACATTTATAATAATCAGACCTAACCAATCCATTTTAAGATTTACTACAAGAGGATTTCCCTCCATTGCCAGATCAGGCGTCGCTATAAATGTCAACAGCAAGTCTGCCACGGTTATTATGAAATAAGCACTTGTCAGTATAATAAAAAATTTCTTTTTCATAACTCACCATATTATATTTTGAAATTTGTCTATATAATAGCATATAACCGATTAAAATAACAGTTAATTATTTGTTAATTTTTTCTTCTTTAATGCACTTACCAAAGTAAAAGCTCCCACCGTAATTAAGAAAACCGCAAAAATCATTTTTAATACTTCGGGCGGAATGTGGATCAGAAATTCTTTGCCTGTAATTACGCCCAATAAACTGCCTGCAAGCACAGGCAGTATTTTTTTGTAATCTATCATTCCTTTTTTTACATATACTGTAAGTGATGTTATACAGACGGGCATGAAAAACAAGAGATTCAAGCCCTGTGCTTCGTGCGCAGGCATATTTTTAAACAGCGACAGGTAGATAAGCAGAACTCCGCCGCCGCCAAGCCCCATTGCGCTTATACCGGCGCAGACAAAAACTGCGGCAATGTCAAAAATACTGAAATTCATTTTGTAAGCAGCCTTATTCCCGACCATATCATAAATGCACCGAAGATGATTTTTGCCGTTTTTTCCGATATTCTGTTCATAACAAACGCACCTGCCGCAGCGCCCAGTACAGACACGGGAAACAGAAAAATATTATCTTGCAAATTGACATATCCGTTTTCAAAGTATATAATTAGGCTTATAATGGATATGGGGAATATAACGGCAAGCGCATTTGCCTGAGCCTCTTTCTGTGAAAGACCTGATTTTTTCAGTACGAAAACAGCCAAAATGCCTGCACCTGCGCCTAAAAGCACATTTGTTATACCTATCAGAATTGAAAATAAAGCAGTCAGAATTATCCGTGCTTTTTTATTAAGATATAAATTGTGAATGTGGGAGTGATTTAAACTATGCAATTAAAATTTCCCTCCGGTGTAAGCAGTATTGTAAAATTTGCTATTATTGTTATGAATGTAATAGCAGTGCTTCTTTTAGCGGCAAAAATAATTATGGACAGCTACATCAGCGTAAAATTTGCCCTGGTGCTTTTTGCAGTTGATATTGTCTATATTCTTCCCTTAATTCTGTTTACATATTACGAATTCAGAGACGATTATCTTTTTATACACGATTTTCCAATCAGAACTTTTAAAATAAAGTACAGTGATATCTTCAACGTCGAGGACGGCGATTATGAAACAAAAAACAAGAGCATCGTTGCCCTCTCGCTTGACAGAGTTGCCATAGGCTATAAAAAGCATATCGATGACGATGAAACTGTTGAGAGGTATATTTATGTGTCGCCTAAGGATATGAATTTGTTTCTTATCAGACTTAGCGCAAGACTTGAGCAGAATAAGGTCGACATTGAAGAAAAGGCTAAAGAGATTTCATTAAAACAGCAGGAGCATCTTCTTAAGAAAAAGCTTGCCGAGGAGAAAAAGGCAAAGGAAGCCAAAGAAAAAGAGCCTGAAATTATTAAGGTCAAAACAACAAAAGGCACAGGCGTATTCAAAACCGAAGATGTCAAAGACGAAAAAGATAAAAAAGTATAATAAAACAGCAATAAATAAGGCGCTCAAAAGAGCGCCTTTCTTTTTTATCAAGTTAATTCAAAGCTTCTTCTTTCTCTTCCTCAAGCTCGTCAAGGGCTTCCTTCAGCTGACTTGACTCAACATCTTCGCCGAGATCTGCCGAGGTTTCCGTTTTGTCAAGTATTTCCGTAAGCGACAGGTACATTGTAATTATAAACAGATACGGCAGGGGACACAGTATGCCGGGGTTTACAAGCGACATCATTTCAAGTCCGAGGTATGAAACCAAAAGCGTAATATTAAAAACAGTCCGCTTTTTAACAAACAGAATAATTCTTGAAATGCCCTGAATTGAGTACGCCGCCATACCCACAAGACCTAAGCTGCCCATAATCTGCAGCGGCTCGCAGTGATACCAGCAAAGAGCAAATTCTGCAGACGGATGAATGTCACGGTTGCCCATATATGCAAGACCTGTTCCGAAAACAGGGTTGTGATAAAAGTCCTGAAACGCCCTTTCAAACAGTAAAACCCTTACCTCTTTTTCACCGCCTGAAATACCCAAAATCAGACGGTCAAAGGTTGCGCCGAAAAAGCCGTAAAAATCCTGGAAGAACAGCGCTATTGCAAATACAATGCCCATGCCTATTGCTACAAAGGTCCACCTGTGTCTTTTGTCTATGCTTATAAGTACACTTATAGACATAAGCAGCTCTATAAGACCGAATATAAGTCCGCCCCTTGAGCCTGTCAGAAGTATAGTCAGGTAAAATATAAGCGAGAGAAATATATATGACGGCTTTTTAACCGATTTGAAAGCGGCAAACGGCATTGCAAGCATTAAAAAGGTTGAAATGTTGTTGCGCCACTGCATATAAATAATTCCCTTTGATGCTATGGAGTCGGAAAGGTTCACTATGTAGTACTCAAAAATCATAAACACCGCAAACAGACCCATATATATCATAATGTCGGTGAATTTGTCTTTTACAGAGTAATCCCTCGGTGTATTCAGGTATGAATTTAACAATACATATATAATAAGCATACCGAAGCCTAAACCGAATACATAGTAAAACGAAACAAGGCTGAAGTATTCTGCCTTGCTTAAAAATCCTGCGCCTCCGAGCGTAACCGCCGCAGATACCGTCAGCATAGGCATAAACATTTTGCCGGTAACTATCTTTTGCCTGTAATAAATAAAATGGAATATGAGAGACGCCACAGGCAAAACGGCAATCCATACTATCTTAATATATGTCTGGTATGAGCCGTAGCATTTTATAACCGTTTCGCACAGCAGTAAAAACGGCAGGGTAGTAGCAAGCAAATCGTCGCTTACAATGAGAATAAAGGAAATTATAATTATAAACGCAAATACGCCTGCAACCTCAAGGTGAAAAACAGTAATCACACAGGCTAAGGCGAAAAGCATAAGCATAAATTTTTCTGAAATCAGAAATTTACGCAGGTTATTCAGTTTGCTGTCATTTAAAACAACAGTATTCAAACCGTTCATTCCTTTTTTATATTTTTAATAATTGTTATTCGGCAGAGGTTATTATAATACTATTTATATAATAATGCAACCAAAATAAATTTCATACAGAAAAACCCGGTATGGCTGTGTTTAATATAAAACACTGTTGGTAAAAGTGTACAAAAAATTCACGGGAAACCGAAACGCCCGGTACCGTTTATACAATCCTTAAAAAAATCAAAAAAAATTGAAAATAAGTGTTGACAATTGTCATCTGATTTGATATTATATTCGAGCGCTCAAACGAGAGTGCCCATACGGACCTTGAAAATTAAACAACGACTAGAAGTAAGAGAACCCTGAGATTCTTGAGATTAAGCTTGGCGGAAGCCGAGTGAGATTGAGAGTTTTTTAGAAGTACGAAGAGTACGAACCTTTAATTGAGTAAATTAAGGATAAAAAGAAGAGCAGAGAGCAGGGCATCCTGAGGGATGTTTTGATACAATTTTTTAGAGAGTTTGATCCTGGCTCAGGATGAACGCTGGCGGCGTGCCTAACACATGCAAGTCGAACGAAGCTTGAGAAATGATTTCTTCGGAATGAATTTTGATATGACTTAGTGGCGGACGGGTGAGTAACACGTGAGCAACCTGCCTTTCAGAGGGGGATAACGGCTGGAAACGGTCGCTAATACCGCATGATGTATCGAAATGGCATCGTTTTGATACCAAAGGAGCAATCCGCTGAAAGATGGGCTCGCGTCTGATTAGATAGTTGGTGGGGTAACGGCCTACCAAGTCGACGATCAGTAGCCGGACTGAGAGGTTGAACGGCCACATTGGGACTGAGATACGGCCCAGACTCCTACGGGAGGCAGCAGTCGGGAATATTGAGGACGACGGTTTTCGGATTGTAAACTCCTTTTCTTTGTGAAGAATTCTGACGGTAGCAAAGGAATAAGCATCGGCTAACTACGTGCCAGCAGCCGCGGTAATACGTAGGATGCAAGCGTTATCCGGATTTACTGGGTGTAAAGGGAGCGCAGGCGGGACATCAAGTTGGATGTGAAATGTCAAGGCTTAACCATGGCACTGCATCCAAAACTGTAGTTCTTGAGTGGAGTAGAGGTAAGCGGAATTCCGAGTGTAGCGGTGAAATGCGTAGATATTCGGAGGAACACCAGTGGCGAAGGCGGCTTACTGGGCTCTAACTGACGCTGAGGCTCGAAAGTGTGGGGAGCAAACAGGATTAGATACCCTGGTAGTCCACACTGTAAACGATGATAGCTAGGTGTGGGGGGTCTGACCCCTTCCGTGCCGGAGTTAACGCAATAAGCTATCCACCTGGGGAGTACGATCGCAAGATTGAAACTCAAAGGAATTGACGGGGGCCCGCACAAGCAGTGGATTATGTGGTTTAATTCGAAGCAACGCGAAGAACCTTACCAGGTCTTGACATCCGACTAACGAAATAGAGATATATTAGGTGCCCTTCGGGGAAAGTCGAGACAGGTGGTGCATGGTTGTCGTCAGCTCGTGTCGTGAGATGTTGGGTTAAGTCCCGCAACGAGCGCAACCCCTGCCATTAGTTGCTACGCAAGAGCACTCTAATGGGACCGCTACCGACAAGGTGGAGGAAGGTGGGGACGACGTCAAATCATCATGCCCCTTATGACCTGGGCTACACACGTAATACAATGGCCGTTAACAAAGGGAAGCAATATGGTGACATGGAGCAAAACCCCAAAAACGGTCTCAGTTCGGACTGTAGGCTGCAACCCGCCTACACGAAGTTGGAATTGCTAGTAATCGCGGATCAGCATGCCGCGGTGAATACGTTCCCGGGCCTTGTACACACCGCCCGTCACACCATGGGAGTTTGTAACACCCGAA
>ONBD01000094.1 GCA_900315985.1 uncultured Eubacteriales bacterium
AGTAATTAAATCAACAAAAAACTCCCTCAGCCTCACTTGCGTTCGGCAGCTCCCTCGGGGAGGGAGCGGTAGATATACGCCGTAAAATCCCAAAATCAATGACCCCTACAAACTCAAATTTATCAAGCAACTCAAAAAAGCACAGTACCTTTGGCACTGCGCTTCTTTTATTGGCGGAGAGCAAGGGACTCGCACTTCGTGCGAGATTCGTCTGCTGCGCAGACCTGCGTGATTATAAGTCCGTCTCGCTCTGCCTGCGGCAAACCGCTCGACATGGACAGGTTCGAATCCCTTGCTTTTGAATTCAACTGAAAAAAGAAGCACAGTACCTTTGGCACTGCGCTTCTTTTTTGGCGGAGAGCAAGGGATTCGAACCCTCGAAGCCGTTTTAGCAGCTTACACGATTTCCAATCGTGCTCCTTCGACCAGCTCGGACAACTCTCCGTATCACTTGGGTATTATAAATGATTATAAGAAAAAAATCAAGAGCTAATTGCATTGATATTTTATTTGTTGTATAATAATAAAAATAATTAAAATGAGGTTATTATGTTTAAAAGAATTACGGCAATAATACTGTGTTTAATAATTATTGTATTCTCGTTCAGCGGCTGCTTCGGCAGAATGAAGGCTGACGAGTCTTTTGCCGTGCCCATTTTAGATGAACCTACAAGTCTTGACCCGCAGATTGCAGACTCTGACGCCGAAAAAATGATAATATTAAATTGCTATGAGGGCTTGCTTCGTGTAAATGAAAACGGCGAGCTTGAAAACGGCGTTGCGCAGAGCTATTCTGTCTCCGAGGACGGACTTGTCTACACCTTTAATTTAAGGCATAATGCGCATTGGGCGCTGTTTTCGGGTCATAAAAGCGTGCTCGGCGAAAAATACGGCGAGGACTATAAAAACACCTTTGATATTACCGTATATGCCGAGGACTTTGAATTTGCCTTTGACAGAGTGTTTGACAGCGCCATAGCTTCGCCGTATGCTTCAGTTTTTGAGTGTATAAGCAGTTATGAAGCCGTTGACCGATTTACCTTCAGAATTACTCTTAAATACAAATATGACGGCTTTTTAAACACACTTACATATGCGGGCGCAATGCCCTGCGACAGGGAGTTTTTTGAGCTTACGGGCGGTAAATACGGGCTTGACGCTAAATATATGCTGTGTAACGGCGCATTCAACGCATCACGCTGGACGGAAGGCACATCAATCCGTATAGTCAGAAATGACGACTATAACGGCGAAAATAAAATTATGCCTGCTTCGGTAACCTTTTATATAAATGCTTCACAGTCGCTTGTTGCAGACAAAATGAATTTAAACACTTATGATGCAGCGTTTTTGAACAGTTCGGATTATAATTCGCTTGGCAATAAGGATGACTACAATGCCGTACCCGTTGAAAATACAGTCTATTCACTTGTATTTAATCAGGCAAACAAATATCTTGAAAACAGAAACATCCGTCTTGCAATTTCACATTCGGTTGACTCCTCGCTTGCACAGGGAATTTCCGAAAATATAGTTGAAGCAACGGGTCTGGTGCCGCCGTTTTGCAAAATCGGCAATGAATCCTACGCCGACATTTCAGGCACCAAGCTTTTAAGCTATAATGCCGATGCCGCAAAAGCGTATTTTGATGAGGGCTTGTCCGAAACGGGCGACTCTTCGGTTGAAATTGATTTTAAATGCACTGCAGAATACGAGCAGTTTATAAAACAGCTTGTTCAGATTATGCAGAAGAATTTAGGTGTCAAATTTGTTGCAAGCGTAACCGTGCTTGAAAGCACTGAGCTTGATGCGGCTGTTGCCGACGGCAATTATGCGGTAGTGTTTTATCCGTTTACTGCAAATTCGTCAAACGCAAACGAATTTCTTGAAAGCTTTGAAAACAATTCGATTTTTAATTATAATTCTGACGAGTATTCGCTTTTAATGAGCGAAATGCGTGCAAATTCAGGCGACTTTTCAGCCTTGAAAAATTACTGCGAAAGGGCAGAGGAGCTTTTGCTTAAGGATGCCGTTATGCTGCCTGTAATTTTTGAAAACAGTTATTTTATTACCGGTAAGGACACAGGCGGTATTTATTTCTACTCTTCACAAAGCAATATAAGCTTCTTCAAGGCAGTAAAGAAATGAGCAGTTTAAGCGCAAAAAGAAAAGCTGCAATTATTCTTTCGTGGGCATTCGCACTGTTTTGTATGACTGTAATTTTTGTGTATTCAAATCAGACGGCATCTCAGTCAAGCGAAACGAGCGACGGCATAATTGCAAAACTTATGGAGTATTTTAATCTTAATCTTTCGACAGGCTTTGTCAGAAGCTGTGCGCATTGCGTTGAGTTTGCAGGGCTTTGCTTTGCATTTAACCTTGCAAACTTGAGCACATTTCTTCGCTTCAGTCCGCTTCTTTCGTTTTTGTCGACAGTGTTTTATTCTTCGACAGACGAAATACATCAGTTCTTTATTGAGGGCAGGGCAAGTCAGGTTATAGATTTGGTTATAGATGCCGCAGGCGCATCTATTATTACCGTCGTTTTGGTCATAGTATATTTAATATATAAAAAGCATTGCGAGAAAAGGGGAAATATATGTCAGTTTTAAGAGCATTCAGAGCATACAGACCCGTTAAGGAATATGCCGACAGGGTTGCGGCACTGCCTTATGATGTTATGAATTCAAAGGAAGCCGCACAGATGGTTAAGGGCAATCCGTATTCATTTCTGCACATTGACAAGGCTGAAATAGATTTGCCCGAGGACACCTATATTTATGACGAAGCGGTTTACGAAAAGGCAAAGGAAAATCTTGAAAAAGCTATTTCCGACGGCATTTTTATACAGGACGAAAAGCCTTGCTTATACATCTATGCACAGACAAGGCAGGGCAAAACCCAGACGGGTATAGTAGGCTGCACGGCTATTGACGATTATATAAACAATGTAATCAAAAAGCACGAATTAACCCGTGCCGACAAAGAGGCTGACCGTATTCACCATGTTGACACGCTTGACGCCAACACAGGTCCCATCTTTTTAGCTTACAGAAAAAATGACGCAGTTCATAAGCTTATAAATGATTGGATTTCAGCTCACGCAAGCGAATACGATTTTGTCTCTGACGGGGTAAGACAGCAGGTTTGGGTAATTGATGACGGCAGCGCAATTTCAGCCTTAACCGAGGAATTTGCAAACATTCCCTCTCTTTATATTGCAGACGGACATCACAGAGCCGCATCTGCCGTAAAGGTAGGCTTGAAAAGGCGTGAGCAGTACCCCGATTACACGGGTGAGGAGGAATTCAACTTTTTCCTTTCTGTGCTTTTCTGCGCCGACGAGCTTGCAATTATGGATTATAACCGTGTAATTGCCGACCTTAACGGCTTGTCGAAAGAGGAATTTATATCAAAAATCGGCAGCAGCTTCGAGGTAATCAAAGCCGGCAAAGAAGCTTATCATCCCGAAAAGCCGCACACCTTCGGTATGTACCTTGACGGAGAATGGTATAAGCTCTCGGCAAAAGAGGGAAGCTTTGAAAAAGATGACCCTGTTTTAAGCCTTGATGTTTCAATTCTTCAAAATAATCTTATTTCGCCCGTGCTCAGCATAACCGACCCGAGAAGCGACAAGAGGATTGACTTCGTCGGAGGAATAAGAGGTCTTAAGGAGCTTGAAAAGAGAGCAAACAGCGATATGTGCCTTGCGTTTTCAATGTACCCGACCTCGCTTGACGAGCTTATGGCAATAGCCGACGCAGGCAAAACAATGCCGCCGAAATCCACATGGTTTGAACCCAAGCTTTTAAGCGGTTTGTTTATACATAAGCTGAAATAAAAATCATAACTAAGTGTAGGGGCGATTCACGAATCGCCCGCAGAAGATATATACAAATTGGAGTTTGTAAGGGTAATTGATTTTACGAATTTACGGCGTATATCTACCGCTCCCTCCCCGAGGGAGCTGCCGAACGCAAGTGAGGCTGAGGGAGTTTTTT